>CADCUE010000081.1 GCA_902805805.1 uncultured Frankineae bacterium
GTGTGCATGGTCGCCGCCTGGAAGGCGGGCGGGGTGATGGTGTCCATCAACCCGATGAGCCGCACCCGCGAGCTGACCTACCTGCTCAAGGACTCCGGCGCCAAGGTGCTGGTCTGCCTGGAGGCGCTCTACGACGAGGTCGCCCGCGACGTGGTCCCGGAGACAGACGTCTCGTCGGTCCTCACGACCAGCGAGCTGGAGTACCAGACCCGCAACGACGAGAGGCTGTTCAAGGGCGTCAGCCGGCAGCGCCACGACGGGACGACGGACTTCTCGGAGCTCATCGCGCAGCACCGCGGCCAGGTCCCTCCGCCGGTCTCGCTGAGCCTGGACGACGTCGCGTTCCTCACCTACACCTCGGGGACCACCGGCGTGCCCAAGGGCGCGATGAACACCCACCGCAACGTCGTCTTCACGGCCGCGCTCTACCGGGACTGGGCCCGTTTCGCTCCGGGTGGCTCCGTCTTCGGCATCGCGCCGCTGTTCCACATCACCGGTCTGATCGGCCACATCGCGGTGAGCTTCCTGTCGCCCCTGCCGCTGGTGCTCGCCTACCGGTTCGAGCCCTCGGTGGTGCTCGACGCCCTGCTGGAGCACCGGCCGACCTGCACGATCGGGGCCATCACCGCCTTCAACGCGCTGCTGAACTCGCCCGGGTTCACGAAGGACCACTTCTCGTCCTTCACGTCGGTCTACTCCGGCGGTGCGGCGATCTCCCCGACGGCGGAGCAGGGCTTCCTCAAGGCCACGGGCACCCAGGTCCACAACGCGTACGGGCTCACCGAGACGACCTCGCCGATGACGCTGACGCCGTTCGGGTCACCGTCCCCCGTCGACCCCACCTCCGGCGCGCTGTCGGTCGGCGTCCCGGTCTGCAGCACGATCGTGCGGATCCAGGGGGAGGACGGCGCGGACCTGCCGCTCGGCGAGGTGGGTGAGATCGTCGCGGACGGACCCCAGGTGGTGGCCGGCTACTGGGGCAAGCCGGAGGAGACGCAGGCGAGCCTGCCGGGCGGCGCGCTCAAGAGCGGTGACGTGGGGTTCATGAACCCCGACGGCTGGATCTTCATCGTCGACCGCAAGAAGGACATGATCAACGCGTCCGGCTACAAGGTGTGGCCCCGCGAGGTCGAGGACGTGCTGGCCGAGCACCCCGCCGTGCGCGAGTCCGCCGTCGTCGGCGTGCCGGACGAGAAGCGCGGCGAGACCGTCAAGGCCTTCGTCAGCGTCAAGCCGGGAGCGAGCGTCACCCCGGACGAGCTCATCGCCCACTGCAAGCAGCGCATGGCGGCCTACAAGTACCCCCGCCAGGTGGAGATCATCGACGAGCTGCCCAAGACGGTGACCGGCAAGATCCTGCGGCGCGAGCTCAGGACCTAGTGCAGGCCGGCCGGCACCCGCCGGCCCGCCCCCGACCCGCGTGACGGCACGAGCCCCAGGAGGAGCACGACCATGAGAGCTGCCCTGCTCACGGGATACCGCGAGGACTTCAGCATCGGCGACGTCCCCGAGCCGACGATCACCAGCCCCGCCGACGTCATCGTCCGCGTGGGAGCCGCCGGGTTCTGCCGCACCGACATCCACATGTGGGACGGCCAGTTCGACGAGGCGCAGAAGGGCGCCGGCATCGACCTGCCGTTCGTCTGCGGTCACGAGACGGCGGGATGGGTCGCAGAGGTCGGCTCGGGCGTCTCGCACATCGCCGTCGGGGACGCGGTCCTGCTGCACCCGCTGGCGACCTGCGGCTACTGCAAGGCGTGCCGCGCCGGGGACGACATGCACTGCTCGGCCGGGGTGTTCCCGGGACTGTTCGCCCCCGGCGGCTTCGCCGAGATGGTGAAGACCAACGCGCGCGCCGTCGTGCCGCTCAAGGGCGGTCTGACGCCGGTGGACGTCGCGCCGCTCGGTGACGCCGGGCTGACGGCCTACCGCGCCGTGCGCAAGGCCCTGCCGCTGGCCGTCCCGGGGACCCGCACCGTCGTGCTCGGCGCAGGCGGACTCGGCCACATCGGCATCCAGGCCCTGCGCGCCCTGTCGCAGACCGAGATCATCGTGGTCGACCGCAGTCCCGAGGCGCTCGAGCACGCGCGCGGCTGGGGCGCCGACCACACGGTCCTGTCGAAGGAGGACCGCTCGCACGTGCAGGAGGTGCGCGACCTGACCGACGGGGCCGGCGCCGAGGTCGTCATCGACTACGTCGGCGAGGGCGGCGCCGAGCGGGACGGCGTCGAGCTGCTCGCTCACAACGGCGTCGACTTCCTCGTCGGCTACGGCGGCCGGCTCGACGTCGAGATCCTCAGCCAGGCGCTGTTCCCGGAGACCAGCTTCGTCGGCAACATCTGCGGCACCTACAACGAGCTCGTGGAGCTCGTCGCCCTGGCTGCCCGCGGGGCGGTCACGCTCACCACGACCACCTTCCCGCTCGAGGGCATCAACGACGCGCTGCACGCCCTCGACGAGGGCCGGATGATCGGGCGAGGCGTCCTCGTCCCCAACGAGAGCTGAGGAGCGGCGCATGTTCACGGTGACCTTCGTGCTGTACGAGCGCAGCGGCCTGGACCGCACGCAGGCCCTGCGCTACTGGCGGGAGACGCACGGGCCGATCGTCGCCGCCGTGCCGGGTGTCCAGCGGTACGTGCAGCAGCACGCGGTGGCGGCCCCGGACGGCGAGCCGCCCTTCCTGGGCGTGGCGAGCCTGAGCTTCGCCGACCAGGACGCGTTCGCGACTGCGGCGGGCTCGCCCGAGTTCGGCGCTGCCATCGCCGACCTGCCCAACTTCGCGGACGAGCAGCGGCTGCCCACCGCGTTCGTCGACGAGGTCGTCGTCGTCGGCTGAGCCTCGCGGACCGAGCCACCTGGAGGTCGGAGGACGTGATGGACCGCACATGACGACGGGACCCGAGGACGGGCGTCCTGCGGGGGTCGGCGACCCGCCGGGCCTCGACGTGGCAGGGCTGGAGGAGCACCTGCGCCGCCAGCTCCCCGAGCTCCTGCACGGTCCGCTGTCCGCACAGCTGGTGGCCGGCGGTCGCTCCAATCTGACCTACCTGCTCACCGACGGTCAGGACCGCTGGGTGCTGCGCCGCCCGCCGCTCGGCCACGTGCTCGAGACGGCGCACGACATGGCGCGCGAGCACCGGCTGCTGGCCGCTCTCGCGCCGACGGACGTGCCCGTCCCGCGGCCCCTGCTGCTGGCCGGCCCCGAGCTGATCGGGGCGCCGTTCTACGTCATGGAGTTCGCCGACGGGCAGGTGCTGCGCGAGCGCCCGCAGCTGGAGAGCCTCGACGCGACCGCGGCGACCGCGCTGGCCGACGAGCTCGTCGACGTGCTGGCCCGTCTGCACCGGATCGCCCCGGACACCGTCGGCCTGGCCGACCTCGGTCGCCCGCAGGGCTACCTGGACCGCCAGCTGCGCCGCTGGGCCCGGCAGCTGGCGGCGTCCCACAGCCGCGACCTGCCGGAGCTCAGCCGGCTCGCCGAGCGGCTGGCCGCCCGGCTGCCGGTCAGCTCGGCCACCTCGATCGTGCACGGGGACTACCGGCTGGACAACGTCGTGGTCGACGCCGACCGCGGGAGCATCGTCGCCGTCCTGGACTGGGAGATGGCCACGCTCGGCGACCCGCTCGCCGACCTGGCCTCGACGGTCATCTGGTGGGACGGCATGCAGGGTCTGGACAGCCCGATCGCCGCTGTCCCGGCCGACGTGCCCGGCTTCCCCGGCAGCGACCACCTGCTGGCGGCGTACGCCCGGCAGAGCAGCCTCGACCTGGAGCGGCTGCCCTGGTACCTCGGGTTCGCGTTCTTCAAGATCGCCGCGATCTTCGAGGGCATCCACTTCCGGGCCCAGCAGGGACTCACCGTCGGCGAGGGCTTCGAGCGCCTCGGCGACATGGTCCCGCCCCTCGTCGAGCGGGGGCACGCCGCCCTCGACCGCGACACCGCATGACGACCCCCCGCGCGCCCGCTCCCGGCCCGCCCGCTCCCGACCTCCGGAGGACCCCGTGACCGCTCTCGACGCCGAGCCGCTGCTGGCCGCGCCGTCCGACCGGGCCCGGGACCTGCACGCGCGCATGGTCGCGTTCATGCGCGACCGGGTGCTGCCGGCCGAGGGCGACTACCTCGCCCACCGCCGGGAGGCGGGCCCCGACGGACACGTCGTGCCGCCGGTGGTGGAGCGGCTCAAGGCCGAGGCCCAGGAGCTGGGGCTGTGGAACCTGTTCCTGCCGGCCGAGTCGGGGCTGACGCAGCTGGAGTACGCGCCGATCGCCGAGCTGTCCGGCTGGAGCAACGACCTGGCGCCGGAGGCCATCAACGGGCAGGCGCCGGACACCGGCAACATGGAGCTGCTGCACCTGCTGGGCACCGAGCAGCAGAAGCGCACCTGGCTGGAGCCCCTGCTGGCCGGGCACATCCGCTCGGCGTTCGCGATGACCGAGCCGGACGTCGCGAGCAGCGACGCCACGAACATCGCCACCCGGATCGAGCGCGACGGCGACGACTACGTCATCACCGGGCGCAAGTGGTGGACCAGCGGGGCGATGGACCCGCGCTGCGCCGTGTTCATCGTCATGGGCAAGACCGATCCGGCGGCGCCGACCCACCGGCAGCAGACGATGGTGATCGTCCCGCGGGAGACGCCGGGTGTGACGGTGGTGCGTGACCTGCCGCTGTTCGGCCACCACGACCAGCACGGCCACGCCGAGGTCCGCTTCGACGGTGCGCGGGTGCCCGTGGGCAACGTCGTGGGGGAGGAGGGCGGCGGCTTCGCCGCGGCGCAGGCGCGGCTCGGTCCCGGCCGCATCCACCACTGCATGCGGGCCCTCGGCGCGGCCGAGCGGGCGCTGGCGCTGATGGTCGAGCGGTCGCAGTCGCGGGTCGCCTTCGGCGGGCCGCTGTCGGAGCAGGGCGTCGTGCGGCAGCAGATCGCCGAGTCGCGGCTCGAGATCGAGCAGGCCCGGCTGCTGTGCCACCGCGCCTGCGCGGTCATCGACACGGCCGGGAACAAGGCCGCCCGCGACCTGGTGGCGCTGGCCAAGGTCGCCGTCCCCCGCGCCGCGACGTCGGTCATCGACCGGGCCATCCAGGTGCACGGCGGCGCGGGAGTCACCGACGTCACGCCCCTGGCGGCGATGTACGGCTGGCACCGGGCGATGCGGCTGTTCGACGGACCGGACGAGGTCCACCTCCGGTCGATCGCCAAGGCCGAGCTCGGCCGCACTCCCGTGCTGCCGCCGCGATGAGCGTGCGCTACGAGCTGGCCGGCGGCGCCGCGCGGCTCACCCTGGCCGCGCCCGAGCGGGGCAACCCGCTGGACCCGCCGATGGCCGACGCGCTGCTGGCTGCCGTCCGCCGCGCCCGCGCCGACGACGCGCGCGTCGTGGTGCTGCGGGGCGAGGGACGCGCCTTCAGCGTCGGGGGGGACGTCAACGCCTTTGCCGCCGCGGCGGACCGCGAGCAGCTGGTCGACGACCTCGCCGAGACGCTGCACCGCGCGGTCAGCGACCTGCACCGCATGGACGCCGTCGTCGTGTCGGCCGTGCACGGCGTGGCAGCCGGCGCCGGGGTGTCGCTGGCCGCAGCGGCCGACATCGTGCTGGCGGCAGCGTCCGCCCGCTTCACGCTCGCCTACACCCGGATCGGGCTGTCCCCGGACGGCGGCAGCTCGCTGCTGCACGCCTCGGTCGGCCTGCACCGGGCGCTGCACCTCGCGCTGCTCAACCCCCTGCTGACCGCCGACCAGGCGCAGGCTGCCGGTCTGGTCGCCGAGGTGCACCCCGACGACGAGCTCGACGCCGCGCTGGACCGCGTCGTCGAGCAGCTGCTCGCCGGCTCGCGCACGGCCCAGGTCGCCGCCAAGCGACTGCTCCGCGAGGTCGCCCTGCCCGGGGCGGAGGGGGCGCTGCGCCGCGAGACGCTGTCGATCCGCGCGTGCGCCGCCGACCCCGACGGCCGCGAGGGCGTCGACGCGTTCGTCGCCAAGCGCCCGCCGGCGTTCCCCAGTCGCCGGTCCTGAGGCGGGACGCGACCATGGCGGAGGGCGCCCGCCCGAGCGGTCCGGCAGGCGACGGGACGAGCGTCGGGCGGCCGCTCGCCGGCGAGCGGTCCGGGACGGACCCGGCCGACCTCACGCTGGTCGAGCTGCGTGCGCTCCTGGAGACCCGGCAGCTGTCGGCGCGTGAGCTCCTCGCCGCCTGCCTGGCGCGCGTGCAGCGCTCCGAGCCGCAGGTGCAGGCCTTCGTCGTCCTCACACCGGACAGGGCGCTGGCTGCCGCGGAGCGCGCTGACGCCGACCGGGCCGCCGGACGGCCGACGGGACCGCTCGCCGGTGTGCCCGTGGCGCTCAAGGACCTCTACCTCACCCGTGGCGTGCCGACGACCGCGTCCAGCCAGGTCCTCGCCGGCCACGACCCGGGCGTCGACGCCGCGGTGTGGGCGCGGCTGCGGGACGCCGGCGCCGGGCTGCTCGGCAAGACGACGCTGCACGAGTTCGCGTACGGGACCGGCTCGCACCCGACCCGCAACCCGTGGGACCTGGCGCGCACCCCGGGCGGCTCCTCGGGCGGGTCCGGCGCCGCGCTGGCCGCCCGCATGGTCCCGGTCGCCACCGGCACGGACACCGGCGGCTCGCTGCGCATCCCGGCCGCCGCGTGCGGCGTCACGAGCCTGCGGCCGGCGCACGGGCGGGTGTCGGCGTACGGCGTGCTGCCGCTGTCGCGGTCCCTGGACACCGCCGGTCCGATGGCGCGCCGGATGCGGGACGTCAGCTGGTTGCTGCGCCTGCTCGCCGGTCACGACCCTCGCGACCCCGGCTCCCGCGACGAGCCCGTGCCGGACTACCCCGACGCTGCCCGCGAGGACCTGCGGGGCGTGCGCCTCGGCCTCGCGACGCGCTTGTTCTGGGACGACGTCGACGACGACGTCGCGGCGGTCTGCCGCTCCGGTCTGGCCCGGCTCGTCGAGCGCGGCGCCGAGCTCGTCCCGGTCGACCCGCCCGCCGACACGGACGCGGTGATGGGCTTCCCCGGCGCCTACTTCGCGGTCATGGGGCCGGAGTCCCTCGAGCACCACGCCGCCTGGCTGGCCGACCGGGAGCACCTCTACACCGACGCGGTGCGGCACCGCTTCGGCCAGGCCCGCTCGGTGACGCCCGAGGCGTACGCGCAGGGGCAGCGGGACCGGGCCCGGTGGGCCGACCAGTGGCGCGCCGTGTTCGCCGCCTCCCGGCTCGACGCGATCGCCCACCCGACGATCCCCGAGCCGCCGGCGGTCGTCCCGGACGACGGCCGAGGGGCGGGTCCGTCCCTGCGCACCACCCGGGCCTGGTCGATCAGCGGCTTCCCGGCGCTCTCGGTGCCCGCCGGACTCGACGGCCGCGGGCTGCCGGTCGGCCTCGAGCTCGCCGGGCTGCCCGAGGCGGAGGCCGAGCTCGTCGGGCTCGGCATCACGCTCGACGAGGACGTCCGGCTGTGGGCGCAGCCGTCTCCCCTGGCCTGAGGGCAGGACCGCAATCCACTGGACGCCGGTGGCAACGTGACAGGACGTGCAGACCACGTCCACGTCCACGACCGCCACCGCCGACGTGCAGGTGCACCTGCTGGACCCCCGGGACGAGCGGGCGTTCGACTCCTGGTTCGCCGTGATCGAGGCCGCGGAGCGGCACGACCGGCCGCGGGAGCCGGGTGAGCTGCTGCACGAGCAGCGCCGCCTCGCCCTCGACGGCGCCGGTCCGGACCCCGACACCGCGATCGTGCTGCTGAGCGCCTCGGTCGGCGGCGAGGTCGTCGGCGCGGCGCGCCTCGAGCTGCCGATGCGGGACAACCTCCACCTGTGCGAGCTGGTGCTGTGCGTGCACCCGTCGGCGCGCGGCCACGGCGTCGCGCGCGCCGTGCAGGCCGAGGTGGAGCGGTGCGCCCGCGACCGCGGACGCTCGACGCTGCTGACGTACGCCGACGAGCCGCCGGGCTCGGAGGGCCGGTCGGGCAACCGCGCCGCCGCCCGAGCGCTGGGGTACGCGGTCGCGCAGCAGGAGGTGCGTCGCGACATCGACCTGCCGCTCGACCCGGCGCGCGTGGCCCGGCTCGAGCTGGCCTGCCGGCCGTACGCCGTCGACTACCAGCTCCGCGCCTGGCGGGACGCGTGCCCGGACGACCTGCTCGACGACCTCGCCGAGCTGCACCGGCTGATGTCGACCGACGTGCCCAAGGACGAGATGGACTGGCGCGAGGAGGTCTGGGACGGCCCCCGCGTGCGCCGCAGCGAGGAGCGGGTGCAGGCGTCGGACCGCACGTACGTCGGCGTCGGTGCGGTCCACGTCCCGAGCGGCCGCATGGTGGCCTTCACCGCCATGGGCCTGCCGCGCTCGCAGCCGGCGCGGGCCTACCAGTGGGAGACGCTCGTCTCGGCCGACCACCGGGGGCACCGCCTCGGGACGCTGGTCAAGCTCGCCGCGCTGCAGGAGCTCGCGGCGAGCAGCCCGCAGACGCGGTTCATCACGACGTGGAACGCCCAGGAGAACGCGCCGATGATCGCCGTGAACGACGCGCTGGGGGCCCGCGTCAACGGGCGCCTGGCCGTCCTGCAGAAGGTGCTGGCCTAGACCGGTCCCACGTGCGTGACCCCGCCGACCTCGGCGGCGACGTCCTGGTCGTCGGGGCGGCGCGGTCCGAGCTCGACGAGGTACATGGCGGTCAGCACCAGCGCGCCGCCGAGGACGACGCGCGGCCCGAGGCGCTCGCCGCCGAGCAGGACGGCGAACAGCCCGGCGAACACCGGCTCCATCGTCATGATGATGGCGGCCCGGGTGGCCGGCAGGTGGGCCTGGGCCCAGGTCTGCACGACCAGCGCCAGCGCACCGGCGATCAGCGCCATGTAGACCAGCGAGCCCCAGTCACCCGCCGTCTGCGGCAGCGCGAGCCCGCCGGGCACCGCGCCCGCGCCGCACACGAGAGTGATCGTGACCAGCTGCACGACGGTGAGGCCGAGCGCGTTGCGACCGCTGCTCCAGGCGCCCAGGCCGACGATGTGCGCGGCGTAGAGCGCGGCGGACGCCAGGGTCAGCGCCTCGCCGGTGCCCACGGCCAGCCCCTGCAGCGACAGCACGGCGAGGCCCACGGTGGCCAGGGCGACGGCGCACCAGACGGTCCGGCCGATGCGCGCCCGCAGCAGCAGCGCGCCGAGCAGCGGCGTGAACACGACGTACATCCCGGTCACGAAGCCCGACACGGAGGCGGAGGTCGTCTGCAGCCCGACGGTCTGCAGCACCTGCGCCGCGCCGTAGACCAGGCCCAGCAGCACGCCGTTGCGGCGCTCGAGCGCGGTCAGGAGCATCACCGAGCGCGGCGCCAGCAGCCAGACGGCGACGGCCGCGAGCCCGAAGCGGACGGCGAGGAAGTCGGTCACCGGGATGCGCTCGACGACGCCCTTGAGCAGGAAGAACGTCGAGCCCCACGTGGCGGTGACGGCGAGCAGGCCGAGGACGGCCAGCGTCGTGCGCGAGGGGCGGAGGGCCCGGCGGTCCGGCGCGGTCGAGGTGCTCACCCGGGCCATGCCACCACAGCCGCGGTGCGACGATGGCCTCGTGGCAGGACGAGGATGAGCGACCGCCGTCTGGACCCCGTGGACGAGCGGATCCTCCGTCTGCTCGTGCGCAACGCCCGCGCCACCTGGCGGGAGGTGGGTGACGCCGTCGGGCTGTCGGCCAACGCCGTGGCGCAGCGGGTGCGCCGGCTCGAGCAGGTGGGCATCGTCCGCGGCTGGACCGCCGTGCTCGACCCGGCCGTGGACGGCGCCGCCGGGACCGCGCTGGTCCTGCTCAAGGTGACGACCGACGCCGACGCCGCCGCGCTGGAGGAGGCGATGATCGCGCTGCCGTGCGTGCGCGAGGTGCTCGACCTCAGCGGCCCGGTCGACTACGAGGTACGGGTGCGCTTCGCCGGCCAGCGCGACCTCTACGAGGCGACGAACGCGCTGCGGGCGCTGCCGGGTGTGGTCGGCATCGAGACCCGGACGGTCCTGCGCGAGGTCCTGCACCGCTGAGGCGACGCGCGCCTGCGGCAGCTCCTCGTGCGGGCTGGCTACGCTGGGCCGGCCGCTGCTTCCCCAGCCGCGCGGCCCGTTCGTCCTCGTCCCGTGGAGTCTTCGTTGGTCGCGCTCGCGCCGCTGCAGGTCCAGGTCATCGCCTACACGCACTTCGAGCCGCCGGTCGACGTGCCGTGGGAGACCGACGTCGACGGCGGCCAGGCGCTCGCCGAGTTCGCCGGCCGCGCCTGCTACCAGTCCTGGAGCAAGCCGAACCCGGTCACCGCGACCAACGCCGGCTACCTGCGGCACATCCTCGAGGTGGGGCACCTGTCGGTGCTCGAGCACGGCAGCGTGTCGTTCTACCTGACCGGCATCTCCCGGTCGCTGACGCACGAGCTGATCCGCCACCGGCACTTCAGCTACTCGCAGCTGTCGCAGCGGTACGTCCCCGAGCGCGACGCCGCGATGGTGGAGCCCGCGGTCATCGCCGAGGACCCCGAGCTGCACGCCATGTTCGTCGAGGCGGGGGAGCAGGCGCTGGCGTCGTACACGCGGCTGCTCGAGGGCCTGGAGAAGAAGTTCGCCGACGTCGACAACGTCACCAGCCGGCGCAAGCAGGCCCGCCAGGCCGCCCGGGCGGTGCTCCCCAACGCCACCGAGACCCGCATCGTGGTGACCGGCAACTACCGGGCGATGCGGCACTTCGTCGCCATGCGGGCCAGCGAGCACGCCGACGTCGAGATCCGCGAGCTGGCCATCGCGATGCTGCGCGAGCTGCAGCGCGTCGCGCCCAACGCGTTCGCCGACTTCGAGGTCTCGACGCTCCCGGACGGCACCGAGGTGGCCTCCAGCCCGCTCGTGGGCGAGGGCTGACCCGGTCGTCGCGCCCTCGCGCGTCCCCGCTCCAGCACTGCCCGGTGGGTAGCCTTCGCCCATGACCTCGCCCGCCGCGCCGTTCGGCCGTGTCCTCACGGCGATGGTCACGCCGTTCACCGCCGACGGCGAGCTCGACCTCGACCGCGCGGCCTCGCTC
Organism: uncultured Frankineae bacterium; assembly: GCA_902805805.1. The sequence goes on from CADCUE010000081.1 coordinate 11,055, forward strand.
GCCGACGCCCTGGTGTCGCAGGGCAACGACGGGCTGGTCGTCTCCGGGACGACAGGCGAGTCGCCGACGACCTCCGACGCCGAGAAGACGGCGCTCGTGCGCGCGGTCGTCGACGCCGTGGGCGACCGGGCCCACGTGCTGGCCGGGGTCGGGACCAACGACACCCGGCACACCGTCGAGCTCGCCCGCGCCGCGGAGAAGGCGGGCGCGACCGGGCTGCTCGTCGTGACGCCGTACTACTCGCGACCTCCGCAGGCCGGGCTGGTCGCCCACGTCGAGCGGGTCGCCGGGTCCACCGCGCTGCCGGTCATGCTGTACGACATCCCGGGCCGCACCGGCGTGGCGCTGAGCTCCGAGACGCTCATCCAGCTCTCCGCCCACCCGCAGGTCGTCGCGGTCAAGGACGCCAAGGACGACCTGGGCGAGACGTCGTACGTCCTGGCCAACAGCGACCTCGCCTACTACTCCGGCACCGACCAGCTCAACCTGCCGCTGCTGGCCGTCGGGGCGACGGGCATGGTCAGCGTCGTCAGCCACGTCGTCACCCCGCGGCTGGTCGAGATGGTCGCCGCCTTCGACGCCGGTGACGTCGCCCGCGCCCGCGACCTCCACCTGTCGTTGCAGCCGGTCTACCGAGGTCTGTTCCGCACCCAGGGCGTCATCCTGTCCAAGGCGGCGCTCGCGCTGCAGGGCACCCCGGTGGGGCCCGTACGGCTCCCGCTGGTCGACGCCACCGACGAGCAGCGCGCCGTCCTCGCGCAGGACCTGGCCGCTGGAGGAGTCCCGCTCGCATGAGCCACCCGCACCCCCAGCTCGGCCCGCCCGCTCCGCTCGCCGACGGAGGCCTCCGGGTCGTCGCCCTCGGGGGGCTGGGCGAGATCGGCCGCAACATGACGGTCTTCGAGCACGCCGGTCGGCTGCTCGTCGTCGACTGCGGCGTGCTGTTCCCGGAGGTCGACCAGCCCGGGATCGACCTGATCCTGCCGGACTTCTCCCACATCCGGGACCGGCTCGACGACATCGAGGCCGTGGTGCTCACCCACGGGCACGAGGACCACCTCGGCGCGGTCCCGTACCTCCTGCGCGAGCGGGCGGACATCCCGATCGTGGGCAGCACGTTCACCCTCGCCCTGCTCGAGGCCAAGCTGCGCGAGCACCGGATCAAGCCGGTGCTGCGTCCGGTGCGCGAGGAGCAGCGGGAGCAGTACGGCCCGTTCGCCCTCGAGTTCTTCGCCGTCAACCACTCGATCCCGGACGCCCTGGCGGTCGCGATCAAGACGCAGGCCGGGATCGTGCTGCACACCGGCGACTTCAAGATGGACCAGCTGCCGATGGACGGCCGGCTCACCGACCTCGGCGGCTTCGCCCGGCTGGGCCGCGAGGGCATCGACCTGCTGCTGTCCGACTCGACCAACGCCGAGCAGCCCGGCTTCGTCACCTCCGAGCGCGAGATCTCACCGGTGATCGACGACGTCGTGCGCACCTCGCACGGGCGGGTCATCGTGGCCTGCTTCGCCAGTCACGTGCACCGCGTGCAGGCCGTCATCGACGCGGCCGAGCGGCACGGCCGGCACGTCGTGTTCGTGGGCCGGTCGATGGTCCGCAACATGGGGGTGGCCTCCGACCTCGGCTACCTGCGCATCCCGCCCGGCCTGATGGTCGACCTCAAGGACGTCGAGCACCTGCCGGACAACCGCGTGGTGCTCATCTCCACCGGGTCGCAGGGGGAGCCGCTGTCGGCGCTGTCGCGCATGGCGAACCGGTCGCACCACCAGATCCGCATCGAGGCGCAGGACACCGTGATCCTCGCGTCGTCGCTCATCCCGGGCAACGAGAACGCCGTCTACCGGGTCATCAACGGGCTGTCCCGCTGGGGCGCGCGGGTCGTGCACAAGGGCGTCGCCAAGGTGCACGTCTCCGGGCACGCCTCCGCCGGTGAGCTGCTCTACCTGCTCAACGCCACGCGGCCGTCCAACGTCATGCCGGTGCACGGCGAGTGGCGCCACCTGCGCGCGCACGCCGAGCTGGCCCGGCTCACCGGGGTGCCCGTGGAGCGGATCGTGCTGGCCGAGGACGGCGTCGTGGTCGACCTCGTCGACGGCAAGGCCGAGATCGTCGGAGCGGTGCCGTGCGGCTACGTCTTCGTCGACGGCCTCGAGGTCGGCGACGTCGGCGAGTCGACGCTCAAGGACCGACGCATCCTCGGCGACGAGGGCTTCATCTCCGTGACGCTCGCCGTCGACAGCGTCACCGGCAAGATCGCCGGCGGTCCGGAGATCTCCGCCCGCGGGTTCAGCGACGACCGGTCTGCCTTCGACCCGGTCAAGGCGCTCATCGAGGCCGAGCTCGACCGGGCGGCCGGCGAGGGCGTGGCCGACGCGCACCAGATCGCGCAGAGCGTCCGCCGGCTGGTCGGGCGCTGGGTGTCGGACACCTACCGCCGCCGCCCGATGATCATCCCGGTGGTCGTCGAGGTCTGAGGGTCGGCCGGCCCAGGTTCGGCGGGTCAGGTTCGGCTCGGCTCGGCGGCTCGGCTCGGCGGCTCGGCTCGGCGGCCGGGCTCGGCGGCCCGGATGTGGCGATCACGTGTGCTGGGCGGCGCGGGTT
>CADCUE010000082.1 GCA_902805805.1 uncultured Frankineae bacterium
TTCGCCGACGCGGTTCTGCACGCCGAGCAGCTCACGGCGACGCGCCAGCCCACCAACCCGTACAGCTGCTGAGCTCGAGTGCCACTGGTCCGGCGGTCATGTGCGCAAGCAGCAGCGGTGGAGGGCGCAGTCCGCGAGGAGCGGGGGCAACGCTGCGTTCCTCCCTCAGGTCACCGGGACGCCGCTGAGCCCCACGGCGAGCCCGACCGCCGCGCACGCACCGAGGGTCCGAAGGACCGACCAGCCGCGCCCGAAGATGAGCACGGCGGCGAGGACCGCGATCAGCAGGGACGGGATCTTGAGCGTGCCGGGGACCGGGAGCTCGAGCCCGATCGGCCCCCAGGACGTCCGCTCGGTCTCGCGGAACAGCGTGTGCAGCGCGAAGTACAGCGCGAGGTTCGCGATGACGCCGACGACGGCCGCGGTGATGCCGGTCAGGACGGCGGACAGCGGGCGGTTGCCGCGCAGCCGTTCGACGTACGGCGCGCCGAGGAAGATGAACAGGAAGCAGGGCACGAACGTCACCCACGTCGTCAACAGCGCACCGAGGAAGGCGGCCGCCCACGGGTCGAGGCCGCCCGGGTTGCGGTACGCGGCGAGGAACCCGACGAACTGCACCACCATGATCAGCGGCCCTGGTGTGCTCTCCGCCAGCGCCAGGCCGCGGACCATCTCGCCGGGGGCGAGCCAGTGGAAGTCCTCGACGGCGCGCTGCGCGACGTAGGCGAGAACGGCGTACGCGCCGCCGAAGGTGACCAGCGCCGTGCCGGAGAAGAACAGGCCCTCCTGCGTGAGCACGCTGCTCCTGCCCGTCAGGACGACCACGGCGAGCAGCGGCAGTCCCCAGGCGAGCAGTCCGACGGCGAGGACCTTGCCCGCGCGGCCGAGCGTCGGCCGCTCTGCGTGCAGGGCGTCGTCGGGGATGACCGGGGCGACGCCTCCCTTGCCACTGGCGTGGCTCGTGCCTGCAAGCGCCCGCGGCGCCACGCGGGACAGCAGCCACCCCGCCAGCCCGGCCGCGGCGACGACGGCCGGGAAGGGGATCGACAACAGGGTGAGGGCCGAGAAGGCCGCGACAGCGAGGGCGACGAGCGCGGGGTGGCTCAGCGATCGCTTCCCGACTCGCACGACGGCCTGCACGACGATCGCGAGGACCGCCGGCGCCAGCCCGGCGAACAGCGCGGTGACCGCGGTCGTCTCCCCGAACGCGACGTACACGACCGACAGGGCGAGCAGCGCCAGCATCCCCGGAAGGACGAACAGGACCCCAGCGACGAGACCGCCCCGCAGCCCGTTGAGCAGCCACCCGACGTAGATCGCGAGCTGCTGCGCCTCCGGGCCGGGCAGCAGCATGCAGTAGTTCAGCGCGTGCAGGAAGCGCTGCTGCCCGATCCAGCGCTTCTCGTCGACCAGCGTTCGCTGCATGACCGCGATCTGGCCCGCCGGGCCGCCGAAGGTCTGCAGCGAGATGGCGAACCACGCCCGCACGGCGGTCCCGAAGGGGACGAGATCCCTGTCCCCGCGCTCCGGCGGCCGCCGGGCGGCGAGGCCCTCGCCGCTGCCGTGCTCGCTCACCACGGCTCCCCCACGCGCACCGGTCGTCCTGAGGTGTCGGCGGGACCCTAGCCAACGGCCGTGCCTGCCGTCGCGCCGGCCGCTCCTGCCCGCTGCACCCGCCGACCGTGCGGAGAGGTGCCGGCGGTCAGCCCTGCTGCTCGCGCGGGGCGGGGATGCCCGCCAGCAGGGCGCGCACCTCGGCCTCGCGGTAGCGGCGGTGCCCGCCGAGCGTGCGGATCGAGGTCAGCTTGCCGGACTTCGCCCAGCGGGTGACCGTCTTCGGGTCGACCCGGAACATGGTGGCGACCTCGGCCGGCGTGAGCAGGGCCTCGGCGTCGGGGATGCGCGTGCTCATCAGCTGTCGTCCTCTTCGTCGGGGGGCGGGCTGCTGCCCGCCTCGCACTTGATCATGAACGATGTCCGGTTGCTCCGTAATGGCCCGTGCGGGCCATCTTGCGGCTAGTCCCGGACCCCGTCGGTCGCTCAGTTGGCGGACTCCACCGCCCGCAGCGCCTTCATGCGGGCCGTGACCCGGGCGTACGCCGCGCCGGCGCCGGCAGTGTCGCCCTCCCCCAACGCGGCCAGCGCCGCGGTGATGTCGCCGGCCGACTCGTCCTGCGCGAGTGCGGTGTCGTCGAGCAGGTGGACGAGCCCGCCGTAGTCGAGCTCCACGAGCGAGCGGGGGTGGAACTCCTCCAGCCACCGGCCGAGGTCCTCGAGACCGGCCGCGACCTCGCCGTCCTCGACCGTGCGGCGCAGCACGGCCAGCGCCCGGGCGGTGCGCCGCCGCGCCCGTGACATGGCCGTCCGGTAGACCAGGCTCCGTCCCGCCAGGCGGTCCACGGACGTGCCGCCACCGCCGGCCGGCTGGCCGAGGCGCACCTGCCGCTCCTGCGCGTCCACGAGCACGAACCACCGCAGCGGCACCTGCCACGGGCTGGTCAGCTGGCAGCTGCGCTGGTCCGGGGAGGTGGCCCGCCAGACGTCGAGCTCGGCCGCCGCCTTCCGGACCAGCTCCACCGGCAGGAAGGCCTCGAGCAGCTCGTCGGGCAGGTCGGCGGCGAAGTCCTCGAGGGCCTGCAGCGCCCGCAGCCGGGTCCGCCACGGGCAGACGAGGGTGACCCCGTCCACCGCCGTGACGAACGCCTGCTCCTCGAGGTCCGGCAGCGCCGCTGGGGGCGAGCCGACGAGGGCCCGCAGCCCGGCGAGCCGCTCGCGGGCGACCCCGTCGGCCGGAGCGGGTGCGCGGCGCTCGGCGGCGTACGCCTCCCACCGTCGGCGCTGCTCCGGGCCGAAGGCGGCGAGGGGCTCGTAGACCCGCAGGTAGGCCGCGTGCGCCGTCATGGGCCAGATGCTCGCACGCAGGACGAGCCGCGGGCACCCGGACAGTCCGCGCTCGCTACTCTCCGGTCGGGGCACACCTCCCCTCGCACGACGTCGGCGCCTCACGAGGGCCTGGCGACCACCGCTTCACCGCGCCGTCGGTGAGCCGCAGGACGAGGAGCGACACCGTGAGCGTCTTCGACCGGACCGACCACCTCAAGGACGCCGGGCACGAGCAGGTCGTGTTCTGCCAGGACCGCGCCAGCGGGCTGCGCGCGATCATCGCGATCTACTCGACGGCCCTCGGACCCGCGCTCGGCGGGACCCGCTTCTACCCGTACGCCAGCGAGGCCGACGCGGTCGAGGACGTCCTCAAGCTCTCCCGCGCGATGGCCTACAAGGCGGCCTGCGCCGGTCTGGACCTCGGCGGCGGCAAGGCGGTGATCCTCGGCGACCCGGCCCGCGACAAGACCGAGCCGCTGCTGCGGGCGTACGGCCGGTTCGTCCAGTCGCTGGGCGGCCGCTACTGCACCGCCTGCGACGTCGGCACGTACGTGCAGGACATGGACGTCATCGCTCACGAGACCGACTTCGCCACCGGCCGGTCGCCGGAGCAGGGCGGGGCCGGCGACAGCGCCGTGCTGACGGCGTTCGGCGTCTTCCAGGCCATGCGCGCGGCGGCCCAGCACACCTGGGGGACCCCCGCGCTGACGGGCCGGCGCGTCGCCGTCGAGGGCGTCGGCAAGGTCGGGCACCACCTCGTCGAGCACCTGCTGGCCGACGGCGCCTCGGTCGTCGCCTCCGACGTCAGCGCGACCGCGCTGGAGCGGGTGCGCTCGCTCGGGCCCGTCGAGACCGCGGACGTCGACGCCCTGCCCGCCCTGGACTGCGACGTGTACGCCCCGTGCGCGCTCGGCGGCTCGCTCACCGACGAGCTGGTGCCCGTCCTGCAGGCGGCCGTGGTGTGCGGCGCCGCCAACAACCAGCTGGCGCACCCGGGGCTCGAGAAGACCCTCGCCGACCGGGGCGTGCTCTACGCACCGGACTACGTCGCCAACGCCGGCGGGCTCGTGCAGGTCGCCGACGAGGCGCAGCACCTGCGCTCCGGCGGCTTCCGCTTCGAGCGTGCCAAGGCCAAGGCGGCAGGCATCTTCGACACGACGCTGCGCGTCTTCCAGCTCGCCGACCGGGAGGGGGTCCCGCCCGCGGTCGCTGCCGACCGGCTCGCCGAGCGCCGCATGGCCGACGTCGGCCGGCTGCGCAGCGTGCTCCTGCCCGGACGCAGCTGAGCGCCCGCCGCGTGCGCAGCGCCGCCAGCCTGTAACGTTGGCATCTGGCACGCACCCGAGAACGGCACGGGGACGTGCCGCCGGTCATGGATGTTGCCACCCGGGGCCTCGCGGCCCCGCTGTCGCGAAGGGGTCGAGCCATGGGGCGCGGCCGTGCCAAGGCAAAGCAGACGAAGGTCGCGCGCGAGCTGAAGTACAGCACCGGCAACCTCGATCCGGACCGGCTCAGGGCTGAGCTGGCGGGCGCTCCCCTCCCGTCCTCGGCGGCCCCCGCCGAGGACGACGACGTGGACCCCTACGCGCTCGACGACGAGGACGACGAGGACGCGCCCGCCCGCTGACCCCGGCGACGCAGACAGGGACGGCCCGCCGGGGCCGTCCCTTCGTCGTGCGCGGGGCGCGCCCGACCGTGGAGCTAGTCGGCGTGGCGGCCGGTCAGCGTGACCGTGCCGTCGCCGGGCACGACCTCGCCGGCGACCCAGGCCGGCACGTGCCGGGCGGTCAGCAGGGCCAGCGCCCGGTCGACGTCCGCCGGGGCGACGAGCGCGACCATCCCGACGCCCATGTTGAACGTCCGCTCCATCTCGCTCTGCGAGACCCGGCCCTTGGCCTGCACCAGGTCGAACACCGCCTGCGGGCGCCAGGTGGCGCGGTCGACCGTCGCCGACAGGTGGGCCGGCAGCACCCGCGCGAGGTTCGCGGCCAACCCACCGCCCGTCACGTGGCTGAACCCGTGCGTGTCGGTCTCGGCGACCAGCGACAGGCAGTCCTTGGCGTAGATGCGCGTCGGGGTCAGCAGCGCCTCCCCGAGGGGGCCGCCGAGCTCGTCGATGACCGCCTCCAGACGCAGGCGCGCGCCGGACAGCAGGACGTGGCGCACCAGCGAGAAGCCGTTGCTGTGCAGGCCGCTGGAGCCCATCGCGACGACGACGTCGCCCTCGCGCACGGTGTCCGGCCCGAGGACGAGGTCCTCCTCGACGACGCCCACGCCCGTGCCGGCGATGTCGTAGTGGTCGGCCGGCATGAGGCCCGGGTGCTCGGCCGTCTCCCCGCCGACGAGGGCGCAGCCGGCCGTCTCGCACCCCGCGGCGATGCCGCCGACGATCTCGGCGATCCGCTCGGGCACCACCTGTCCGCAGGCGATGTAGTCCTGCAGGAACAGCGGCTCCGCGCCGCAGACGACCAGGTCGTCGACGACCATGCCGACGAGGTCGATGCCGACGGTGTCGTGCTTGTCGATGGCCTGCGCGATGGCCAGCTTGGTGCCGACGCCGTCGGTGCTGCTGGCGAGCAGCGGCCGCTTCCACCGGGCGGTGTCGAGCCGGAAGAGCCCCGCGAAGCCACCGAGACCGCCGACGACCTCCGGCCGGGCGGCGCGGCCGACCCGGCCCTTGATGAGCTCGACGGCGCGGTCGCCGGCCTCGATGTCCACCCCGGCAGCGGCGTACGACCCGTCGCTCACGGGCGCGCCAGCGCGTCGTCGGCCAGCACGGCGTCCATGCGGTCGACCGCGGCCAGGCCGTTGTGCACCACCACCTGGTCCGGGGCCACGTGCTCGTGGTCGGCGCCGTGCCCGCCGAGCTGGCTGGTCTCGAGGGCGTGCTTGCCGATCAGCTCCCGCGTCGGGATGGGGATCGGGTAGGAGCCGTCGAAGCAGGCGCGGCACAGCCGGTCCGCGCGCTGCCCGCTGGCGGCGGTCAGCCCGGCGAGGGACACGAAGGCGAGCGAGTCGGCGCCGATCGAGGACCTGATCTCCTCGACGCCCATCCCGGACGCGATCAGCTCGGCGCGGCTGGCGAAGTCGATGCCGTAGAAGCACGGCCACATCACCGGCGGGCTCGAGATGCGCACGTGCACCTCCGCGGCGCCGGCCTCGCGCAGCATGCGCACGAGCGCCCGCTGGGTGTTGCCCCGCACGATCGAGTCGTCGACGACCACCAGCCGCTTGCCGGCGATGACCTCGCGCAGCGGGTTGAGCTTGAGCCGGATGCCGAGCTGGCGGATCGTCTGGGACGGCTGGATGAAGGTGCGCCCGACGTAGGCGTTCTTCACCAGCCCCTGGGCGTACGGGATGCCGCTCTGCTCGGCGAAGCCGATCGCGGCCGGCGTGCCCGACTCCGGGACCGGGATGACGAGGTCGGCCTCCGCCGGCGCCTCGAAGGCCAGCGTCCGGCCGGTCTGCACCCGGACGGTGTTCACCGAGCGGCCGGCGATCGTCGTGTCGGGCCGGGCGAGGTAGACGTACTCGAACAGGCAGCCCTTCGGCGTCGCCGGAGCGAAGCGCTCGCTGCGCACGCCGTCCTCGTCGATGGCGAGCAGCTCACCGGGCTCGATCTCCCGGACCAGGCTCGCACCGACGATGTCGAGGGCGGCCGTCTCGCTGGCCACCACCCAGCCCCGGTCGAGGCGCCCGAGCACGAGAGGACGGACGCCGTGCGGGTCGCGGGCGGCGTACAGCGTGCGCTCGTCCATGAAGGTCAGGCAGAACGCGCCCCTCAGCGTCGGCAGCACCTCGCGGGCCGCCTCGTGCGGTGTCTGACCGGGCCGGGCCGCCAGCAGGGTCGTGATGAGGTCCGAGTCGGTCGTCGCGCCCATGGCGCCGGACCGCGGGTCGAGCGAGGCCACCCGCTCGCTGAGCTCGCCGGTGTTGGTCAGGTTGCCGTTGTGGCCGAGGGCGAGGCTGCCGCCGTCCGCGAGGGTGCGGAACGACGGCTGGGCGTTCTCCCACGTGCCGGAGCCGGTCGTCGAGTAGCGGGTGTGCCCGATGGCGAGATGGCCCTGCATGCTCGACAGCGTCCGCTCGTCGAAGACCTGCGCCACCAGCCCGAGGTCCTTGTAGACGAGCACGTTGCTGCCGTCCGACACCGCGATGCCGGCGGCCTCCTGCCCGCGGTGCTGCAGGGCGTACAGGCCGTAGTAGGTCAGCTTGGCGACGTCCTCACCCGGGGCCCAGACGCCGAAGACGCCGCACTCCTCGCCGACGGGTGCCTCGGGCATGAGCAGGTCGAGCGCGTCGGGGGCAGGCACGCGGGATCTCCTCGAGCGGGGGATGGCGGGGCGCCGTCCCTGGAGTGTAGGCGGCGGCCATCTGCGCGAGGCGGGTCAGGACGGGGGCGCGCCGTCCGCCCGGCCGCGCGTGGCCGGCCGGTCCCACGGTGCGCCGAGCGCGTAGGCACCCCAGCGGGTCACCGGCCGGGGCACCGGCGTCCGGTGCGGCGTCGGGACGCTGCGGCTGTCCATGCTGTCGCGCAGGCGGTCGACGACGCCGTCGAACCAGAACGCCACGCCGCCGGCGAAGCGCCCGTGGCGGGTGTCCGGGTGCGGCCGGGTGGGCCCCTGCATCAGGGCCTTGGCCAGGCGGTCGACCAGGTCCTGCTGCTGCTCCGGCGGGAGCACCTCCCGCAGGGCCTCCACCATGGCGTGCTCGCGCAGCGCGTGCGCCTGCAGCGCGCGGCGCACGCCGTCCTCGAGGGACTGCACCGGCACGTTCTGCAGGTGCACGTCGCCGGTGAGGCGCCGGTCGAGCTGCCACAGGACCAGCTGGAGCCGGTGGTCGACGGCGACCTGCGCGCGCACCCGGTCGCGTCCGTCGGGCAGCGTGCGGCAGGCCAGCGGGTGCAGGACCTTCTCGACGGCCGCCAGGTGGGCCGCGGCCCAGGTGACGGCGGCCAGGCTGTTCTGAGCCGGGTCGTCGAGGACGGCGAGAGCCTGCTCGTGCGGGTGCTCGACCTCCGCGAGCAGCAGTCCCGGGTCCTGGGACGACGGGTGGGCGGTGGTCATGCGGCGCCTCCGCGTCGGGCGCGCCACCCGTGCCGGGCGTGTCCTCGGTCGCTGAGCCGCACGCTGACACCTCGACTGTGAGCGCGTTGTCGCGGTCTGTCCAGGCCCTCGGGTCAGGGCAGCGGCAGCCACGGCGACAGGTCGGCCCGGTCGCCCCACGTGCGCACCCGGCCGTCCGCGACCGCGTCCGGCCAGGACAGCCGGCCGGTGCACAGCTGCACGAAGGCGACCGGATCGGCCTCCACGACGTTCGGCGGCGTGCCCCGCGTGTGCCGCGGGCCCTCGACGCACTGCACCGCGGCGTACGGCGGGACGCGCGCCTCGACGTGGCGCCCCGGCGCGGTCGCTGCCAGCCGCTCGGCGAGCGCCCGCACCGCGAGCGCCAGCGCCGGCCGGGCCGGTGCCCGCCCGTCGGCGGCGGCCGCCAGCACCTGCGTCACCGCGGCCTGCACCTCGACGGGGTCGCGACGGCGCGGGGGCGGCACGGGACGAGGCTACGGCCGCGTCCCGTGCCGCAGGCTCAGGCGGTGGGCGCTCCGGTCGCCGGCGCCACGGCGACCGGGTCGGCGGGCGAGGTGTCCCCCGCCAGCGGGCCGAACAGCGCCGGCAGCGTCGCCTCGGAGGCCTCGCGCAGGTCCTCGAGCGACAGCACGAGCACGTCCTGCACGTCGAGGGTGTCCCCGTCCGTCACGCCGATCCGTGCGCACGGCAGCCCGCGGGCGGCGCACATCTCGGTGAAGCGCAGCTCCTCCGACCGCGGCACGGTCACCACGGCGCGCCCCGCCGACTCGCTGAACAGCTGCACGAACGGGTCGAGGCCGGCGGGCAGGACGATCCGCGCACCGACGTCACCGGCCAGCGCCGACTCGACCAGCGCCTGCGCCAGACCCCCGTCGGACAGGTCGTGGGCCGAGGACAGCATGCCGTCGCGCGAGCCGGCCACCAGCACCTGCGCCAGGACCTGCTCCTGCGCGAGGTCGACCACCGGGGGGCGACCGCCGAGGTGCCGGTGCTCGGCCCACGCCCACTCCGAGCCGCCGAGCTCGTCGCGGGTCTCGCCGAGCAGCAGCACCGACTCCCCCTCGGTCGAGAAGCCGAGAGGAGTGCGCCGCGCGACGTCGTCGAGCAAGCCGAGCACGCCCACGACCGGGGTCGGGTTGATCGCCACGTCGGCGGTCGAGTTGTAGAAGCTGACGTTGCCGCCGGTGACCGGCGTGCCGAGCGCGCGGCAGGCGTCGGCCAGCCCGCGGGTGGCCTCGGCGAACTGCCACATGACCTCCGGGTCCTCCGGCGAGCCGAAGTTCAGGCAGTTGGTGACCGCGATCGGGACCGCCCCGGTGGCGGCGACGTTGCGGCAGGCCTCCGCGAGGGCCAGCTGGGCACCGGCGTAGGGGTCGAGCCGCGTGTAGCGGCCGTTGCCGTCGGTCGCGAGCGCGATGCCGAGCCCGGTCTGCTCCGACAGGCGCACGACGCCGGCGTCCTCGGGCCAGGCGAGCACGGTGTCGCCCAGCACGATCCGGTCGTACTGCTCGACGACCCACCGGCGGCTGCAGAGGTTCGGCGAGGCCACCATCCGCAGCAGCAGGTCCGACAGCTCCTCGACGGCGGGGTGCGCCGGGGCCGGGGCCGCGCGCAGGGCGTCGAGGTCGGCCGGCCGCGACATGGGCCGGTCGTAGACCGGACCGTCGTCGGCCAGCGAGCCGGGCGGGACGTCGACGACCGGCTCGCCGTGCCACAGGACCTCGAGCCGGTCGCCCTCGACGACCTCGCCGATCGCGGTGGCGAGCACGCCCCACTTGTCCGCGAGGGCGAGCACGGCCGGCAGGTTGTCCGGCGTGACGATGGCGAGCATCCGCTCCTGCGACTCGCTGGCGAGCACCTCGTGGGGCTCCATCGACGCCTCGCGCAGCGGCACGCGGTCCAGGTGCGCCCGCATGCCGGACCGCCCGGCCGCGGCCGTCTCGGTCAGGGCGCACGTCAGGCCCGCGCCGCCGAGGTCCTGGATGCCCTCGACGAGCTCTCCGTCGTACATCTCGAGGCAGGCCTCGATGAGCAGCTTCTCGGTGAACGGGTCGCCGACCTGCACCGACGGGCGGCGCGCAGGGCCGTCCTCGTCGAAGGTCGCGGACGCCAGCACGGAGACGCCGCCGATGCCGTCCCGCCCGGTCTTGGCGCCGAGCAGCACGACGACGTTGCCGACCCCGCGGGCCGCCGACAGCTGGATGCGCTCCTTCGGCATGACACCGAGGCACAGGGCGTTGACGAGCGGGTTGCCCTGGTAGGTCGGGTCGAAGACGACCTCGCCGCCGATGTTGGGCAGTCCCAGGCAGTTCCCGTAGCCCCCGATGCCCGCCACGATGCCGGGGAGCACCCGGGCGGTGTCCGGGTGGTCGGCGTCGCCGAAGCGCAGCGGGTCCATGACGAGGACGGGACGGGCGCCCATGGTGAGGATGTCGCGGACGATCCCGCCGACGCCGGTGGCGGCGCCCTGGTAGGGCTCGACGTAGCTGGGGTGGTTGTGCGACTCGACCTTGAAGGTCACGGCCAGGCCCTCGCCGACGTCGACGACGCCGGCGTTCTCGCCCATCCCCACGAGCATCCGGTCACCGCGGGGCAGCTCGCCGAACTGCCGCAGGTGCACCTTGGAGGACTTGTACGAGCAGTGCTCGCTCCACATGATCGAGTACATCGCCAGCTCGGCCTGGGTCGGCCGCCGGCCGAGCACCTCGCGGATCGCGGCGTACTCGTCGTCCCGAAGACCGAGGTCGGCGTACGGCTGCTCGACCTCGGGGGAGGCGGCGGCCGCCGCGACCGTGTCGAGGCCCGGGCGGACGTCCGACGCAGCGGTCATGCCGCCACCAGCGCGGTGAGGACGCTGGCGAAGAAGCCGAGCCCGTCGGTGCCGGGACCGGTCAGGTCCTCCACGGCGTGCTCGGGGTGCGGCATGATCCCGACGACGTTGCCCGCCGCGTTGCGGACGCCGGCGATGGCGCGGGCGCTGCCGTTGGGGTTGCTGCCGAGGTAGCGGGCGACGACACGCCCCTCCCCCTCGAGCTCGTCGAGCACCCGCTCGCCGGCGACGTAGTTGCCCTCGCCGTTCTTGACCGGGACGACGATCTCCTGACCGGGCGCGAAGCTGCTCGTCCAGACCGAGTCGGTGCTGTCGATGCGCAGCCGCTGGTCCCGGTTGACGAAGTGCAGATGGGCGTTGCGGGTGAGCGCACCCGGCAGCAGACCGGACTCGCACAGCACCTGGAAGCCGTTGCAGATCCCGAGGACCGGCAGCCCGCGTCCGGCCTGCTCCACGACGCTCGTCATGGCCGGCGCGAAGCGCGCGAGCGCACCCGCCCGCAGGTAGTCGCCGTAGGAGAAGCCGCCGGGCAGGACGACCGCGTCGACGCCGTGCAGGTCGGCGTCGGCGTGCCACAGCGCGACCGGCGTGGCACCCGCCAGGCGCACCGCCCGCTGCGCGTCACGGTCGTCGAGACTGCCGGGGAAGGTCACCACACCGATGCGGGCTGTCACGCGGGCCAGCGTAGTGGCGCGGGCGGGACGTCAGACCGGCTCGGGCTTGTCCTCGAAGCGCTCGTCGTCCGACCAGGGCCCGTGCGCAGGGTCCGGCTGCTCCTCGGTGAGCCGCTGGATGACCGAGCCGTCCGACCAGGTCAGCTGCTTCTCCAGGTGGACGACGGTGCCGACCTGCGGACGGCTGGTGAAGGTCACCTTGTCCACGAGCGCGCGGATCAGCTGGATGCCGCGTCCGTCCTCGGCGGAGGGCTCGGCGGCCGTCAGGCCCTTGGTCTCGCTGTCGAAACCGCCGCCGCGGTCGATGACCTCGATGACGCAGATCGTCCCGTCGATGCCGGCGGACACCTCGTACTCGTCGGTGTCCGCGGCGTGGTCGAGCACGTTGGTGCAGGCCTCGGTGAGGGCCAGCTCGATGTCGGCCACCACGGTCTCGTCGACGCCGAGCACGTCCAGCGAGCGGGCCAGGACGCGGCGCGCCACCGGGACGGAGTACTCGTCGCGGGGCAGGGCCAGCGTCAGCTTGAGCTCCACGGCAGGGTCAGCCGAGCCGCACGGAGAAGTCCTCGATCACCGGGTTGGCGAGCAGGACCTCGGCCATCCGAGTCCCCTCCGCCAGCGCGGAGTCCTCGTCGTCGGCCTCGACGGTGATCTCCACGTGCTTGCCGATCCGCAGCCCCTGCACCGGCGACAGGCCCAGGGACGGCAGGGCGTTGACGACCGCCTGCCCCGCCGGATCGAGGATCTCCGGCTTGAGCATCACGTCGACGACCACCTCGTACGCGGGCATGGGTGCAGGGTAGCCGGGACGGGTGCGGCTCAGTGCTCGCGCAACCAGCTGTCGAAGCTGCTGCCCGTGAGCCGCTCGTACGCCTCGACGTACTTGGCGCGGGTGCGCTCGACGACGTCGTCCGGCAGCTCCGGTCCGGGGGCCGTCCGATCCCAGCCGCTGGCGTCCAGCCAGTCGCGGACGTACTGCTTGTCGAACGACGGCTGAGGGCGGCCCGGCCGCCACCCGTCGGCGGGCCAGAAGCGCGACGAGTCGGGCGTCAGCACCTCGTCGCCGAGGGTGAGGACCCCACCGCGGTCGTGGCCGAGCTCGAGCTTGGTGTCGGCCAGCAGGATCCCGCGCTCGCCGGCGAGCGACGCCCCCCGCCCGTAGACGGCGAGGGTGAGCCGGCGGAGCTCCGCCGCGAGCTCGGGGCCGACCGTCTGCTCGACCTCGGCGTAGGGCACGTTCTCGTCGTGGTCCCCGACCGCGGCCTTGGTGGCGGGGGTGAAGACCGGTGCGGGCAGCCGGCTGCCGTCCTCGAGCCCGGGCGGCAGGGGCTCGCCGCAGATGCCGCCGCTCGTCCGGTAGTCGGCCAGACCGGAGCCGGTGAGGTAGCCCCGGGCGACGCACTCGACCGGGACCATGTCGAGGCGACGGCACAGCATCGCCCGGCCGCGCAGCTGCGCGGCGTGCGGCTGCAGCACCGCAGGCAGCTCGCTCGTGCGGGCGGTGACCAGGTGGTTCGGCAGCAGGTCGGCGAGCTGCTCGAACCACCACACCGACAGCCCGGTGAGCACGGCGCCCTTGTCCGGCACCGCGGTCGGGAGGACCACGTCGTACGCGCTGAGGCGGTCGCTGGCGACGAGGAGCAGGTGGTCGTCGTCGACCTCGTGGAGGTCGCGGACCTTGCCGCGTGCGAGCAGCGGGAGCGGGAGAGCGGTCACCCGGCCAGTCTGTCAGCGCTGCCCGTGGACGGACCTCCGCTGCCGGTCGGCCGCAGGACGACGGCACTTGAAGTTGCACTGGTGCTGCAGGTCTGCGGGGGCTAGGGTCCGCACCCGTGTGATCCACAGCACACCCGGTCACCTCCCGGTGACCGGGTCTTTCGCGGCCTCATCCGGCCGCCGGACCGAAGGACCTGCATGAGAAGCGCCCACCGACGGCCCCTGCTGGCCGCCTCGACGGCGGCTGCGGCTGCCGCCGCTCTGCTCACCCCCGCCACCCCGGCTCTGGCCGGAAGCGCCACGTCCGACCAGCTCATCACGCAGGGCTTCCGCAAGGCCGTCACCGTGTCGGGCATCCAGGAGCACCTGCGGGCCTTCCAGTCGCACTCGGACACCGGCGGCGGCAACCGGGTCGCGGGGGGCGCCGGCTTCGGGAAGAGCGTCGAGTACGTCGCC
>CADCUE010000083.1 GCA_902805805.1 uncultured Frankineae bacterium
CCAGAGGGTCTGTGGCAGGCGCTGCCCTCTACCGTCTGGGACTCACCGCGGTCGTCGTCCGGCGGCTGTCGCGCGAGGGAGAGCTGTGAGCATCGGGGTCGTCGACGCCGTCGTCCTGGGCGTCGTCGAGGGGCTCACCGAGTTCCTGCCCGTCTCGAGCACCGGCCACCTGACGATCGCGGAGGGGCTGCTCGGCCTCGACGTCGACGACCCGTCGGTGACCGCCTTCACGGCGGTCATCCAGATCGGGGCGATCGCGGCCGTGCTGCTGTTCTTCGCCCAGGACATCGCCCGCTTCGTGCGGGCCTTCGCGGCCGGGCTCACGTCCGCGCGGGGCCGGCAGACCGACGACTGGCGGTTCGCGCTGGCCGTCGGGCTCGGCTCGCTGCCGATCGGCGTCGTGGGGGTGCTGTTCTCCGACGTCGTCAAGGGACCGGTGCTGCGCTCCCTGACCGCCGTGGCGGTGGGCCTGATCGCCTGGAGCGCGGTCATGGTCCTCGCCGAGCGGCGGGCCACCCAGCACCGCGGCGAGGCAGACGTCACGCTGCGGGACGGTCTGCTCATCGGCCTGGCGCAGTGCGTCGCCCTCGTGCCGGGGGTCTCCCGCTCCGGAGCCACCATCTCGGCCGGGTTGCTCCTCGGCCTGGACCGCGTCAGCGCGACGCGCCTGGCCTTCTTCCTCGGCATCCCCGCCCTCATGGCGGCCGGGCTGACCGAGCTGCCGTCGGCCCTCGACGGGGTCGAGCCGGTGCCCGTGCTGGTCGGGACGGTCGTGTCGTTCCTCGTCGGCTACGCCTCCATCGCGTGGCTGCTCCGCCTCGTCGCCAGCCGCTCGATCGTGTTCTTCGTGCCCTACCGCGTCGCCCTCGGCGTCGTCGTGCTCGTCGTGCTCGCGATCACCTGAGACGGCGGGCACGTACGGTCGGGTCATGACCACCGTCGTGCTCGTCCGTCACGGCCTCACGGCCCTGACCGGACCCGTCCTGGCCGGCTGGACCCCCGGTCTCCACCTCGACGAGCGGGGGGAGAAGCAGGCCGCGGCCGTGGCCGAGCGCCTGCGGCCGGTGCGGTTCGACGCGGTCGTGTCGAGCCCGCTCGACCGCTGCCTCGACACCGCCGGGGCCGTGCTGCAGGGCCGCCCGCTCGAGCTGCAGGTGGAGGACCGGCTGGGCGAGTGCCGGTACGGCGACTGGACCGGCCGGCCGCTCAAGGAGCTGGCCAAGGACCCGCTCTGGAAGGTCGTGCAGGCCCACCCGTCGGCCGTCGTGTTCCCCGGCCCGGAGGGGGAGGCGCTGCGCGAGACGCAGTCCCGCGCCGTGGCGGCCGTGCGCGACTGGAACGCCCGGCTCGGCCCGGACGCCACCTGGCTGGCCTGCTCGCACGGCGACGTCATCAAGGCCGTGGTCGCCGACGCGCTGGGCCTGCACCTCGACCAGTTCCAGCGGATCCTCGTCGACCCGTGCTCGGTCACGGTGATCCGCTACACCGAGCTGCGCCCGTTCGTGGTGCGGGTGAACGACGTCGGCGGCGCCGTGGACGACCTGCTGCCCCCCGCGCGCAAGGGCCGCCGGCGCAAGGCCTCGTCCGACGCCCCGGTCGGCGGGGGCGCGGGCGCAGGACCGGTCTAGCGGCGCCGCGGCATAAGGTCGCAGGGTGCCCCGCCAGCTGTTCCTCTTCGACCCGCCCGACCGCTTCGTCGCGGGCACGGTCGGCCAGCCGGGCGACCGGACGTTCTACCTGCAGGCCTCCGGCGCCGGCCGCACCGTCTCCGTCGCGCTCGAGAAGGTCCAGGTGCAGGTGCTCGCCGACCGGCTCGGCGAGCTGCTCGAGGAGGTGCGCCGCCGCGGCGTCGGCGAGGTGCCCGCTGAGGTGCCGCGCGAGCTGGAGGACACCGCTCCGCTCGACGCTCCGGTCGAGGAGGAGTTCCGGGTCAGCACCATGGGCCTGGCCTGGGACGGCGAGGACGCGCGCGTCGTGGTGGAGGCGCTGGCGCCGGCGGAGGACGAGGACGCCGAGGTCGAGCCGCTGTCCGACACCGACGAGGGTCCCGACGCGCTGCGGGTGCGCATCACCGCCGTCGCCGCCCGGGCCTTCATCAAGCGGGCGCAGCGGGTCGTCGCCGCCGGGCGGCCGCCGTGCCCGCTGTGCGCGCTGCCGCTGGACCCGGAGGGGCACATCTGCCCCCGCCAGAACGGCCACCGCCGGTGAGGCCCCGACCGCCGGGGCGCCGGCCCTGAGCGACGCCGGACCTGCGCCCGAGGCAGGTCTGACCGACACTGGCCCGGTGTCCGTGACGCTCGAGCTCGACGACGTCCTGCGCCTGCTGCGCGAGGGCGATCTGGAGATCGAGGGCCGGCTGGTCGACGCCAGCAACGCCACCCTCTACTGCACGGCGAGCCGGGACGGCGTGAGCGCGGCGGTCGTCTACAAGCCGGTACGCGGCGAGCGCCCGCTGTGGGACTTCCCCGACGGCACGCTGGCCGGTCGGGAGGTGTCGGCGTACCTGGTGAGCGCGGCGACCGGCTGGGACGTCGTCCCGCCCACCGTGCTGCGCGACGGGCCGTTCGGTCCGGGCATGTGCCAGCTGTGGGTGCACGTCGACGAGACGGTCGACCTGGCGGCGCTCGCCCGCAGCGACCACCCCGACCTCCGCCGGATGGCGGTCTTCGACGCCGTCGTCAACAACGCCGACCGCAAGGGGGGCCACCTGCTGCCCCGTGCGGACGGGCGGGTGCAGGGCGTCGACCACGGCATCTGCTTCTCCGCCGAGGACAAGCTGCGCACGCTGCTGTGGCAGTGGCGGGGCAAGCGCCTCACGGAGGAGGCGGTGGAGGTGCTCTCGTCGCTGCGCGCCGAGCTCGAGGGCCCGCTGGGAGCGGCGCTGCACGAGCTGCTGACCGTGACCGAGGTGCGGGCGACCGTGGCGCGGGTCGACCGGCTCCTCAGCACCCGGCGGCACCCGCACCCCAGCGAGGACTGGCCGGCGATCCCCTGGCCGCCGTTCTGACGGCAACCCCGTCAGGGGGCTACGGGACGTGGACGCAGCCGGCCGGCCGGCCCACGCGCCGCAGACCGGCGCGGTCGCCGTGCTGCAGCCGGTCGGCGCTGCGCGGCAGGACGGAGGCCATGAGCTGGCGGCGGTCACCGACGTGGGCCAGGCCCATGGTGTGGCCGAGCTCGTGCAGTGCGACGGCCTCCCACGACACCGGACCGCGCAGCGGCAGCCGGTCGGAGCGGTCGAAGGCGATGACGGCGGCGCGGGTCGCCGCCACCTTGCTGCCGTCGGAGCGCTGCACGCCGAACCACGCGGTGCGCGTCATGGCCAGCACTCCCGCCGGCTGGTCGCGCAGCAGGTCGCTGGACGTGTCCGTCCACCCGAGCAGGACGGGCGGGTAGCTCGCCTGCGCCGCCCGGGGGAGCACGGCGCCGGTCGGCTGGGTCGTGGTCGGTCCGACGTACACCCACTGCGTGCCGCTCGTGGCGGCGATGCGCGCGACGGCGTCCCGCAGGACCTCCATCCCGCCCTGCGGCGCCCCGGCCGGGTTGACCGTCCAGCGCACCGGCTCGCACGGGTTCCAGCGCACCGGCCGGCCGTCGAGGACGGTCGCGAACGCGTAGCCGGGGCCGGCCAGGACCGGACGCGCTCCGCCCACGCGCTTGGCGGCGGCCTCCGTGGTGCCGCTCAGCGGGGCGGCGCGGTCCGGCAGCAGCGCCACGGCGAGGGCCACGAGCAGCAGCAGCACCGACAGGACGGTGCGGCGCAGGGCGGACGTCGGCGCGGCCTCGCTCGGCACGCTGCTCGGGACGGGGAAGGGGGCCATGCCTTCTGATCGAGCGGTCGCCCGACCGTCGACGTCACCCGGACGGCTGTCCTGCCCCGGTCCGCGCAGGCCGACTGACTAGGCTCGCCGGCATGCAGTCCTGGCCCGCGACGACCGTCCCGACCCTGCCAGGGACCCCTGACGCGCCGGCGCTCCGGCTGCACGACTCGGCCTCCGGCGGGCTGCGCGAGGTCGGTCCCGAGGGTCCGACGGCCCGGCTCTACGTCTGCGGGATCACGCCGTACGACGCCACCCACCTCGGGCACGCCGCGACCTACCTGGCGTTCGACACCCTGGTCCGGCTCTGGCGCGACCGCGGTCTGGCGGTCGACTACGTGCAGAACGTCACGGACATCGACGACCCCCTGCTCGAGCGCGCGACCCGGGACGGCGAGGACTGGACGGTGGTGGCGGAGCGGGAGACCGCGCTGTTCCGCGACGACATGACGGCGCTGCGGGTCCTGCCGCCCACGCACTACGTCGGTGCCGTCGAGGCCATGGAGGAGATCGCCGCGTTCGTCGCGCGGCTGCTCGAGGCCGGTGCGGCCTACCGCGTCGAGGACGACGTCTACTTCTCGGTCGCCGCCGCCGAGCACTTCGGCCGCGTGTCCGGCTACGACGCGGCGACCATGCTCCGCCTCGCCGCCGAGCGCGGCGGCGATCCGCAGCGCAGCGGCAAGAAGGACCCCCTCGACCCGCTGCTGTGGCTGGCGGCCCGGCCGGGCGAGCCGTCGTGGGGCTCACCGCTCGGGCAGGGCCGGCCCGGCTGGCACGTGGAGTGCACCGCGATCGCCGTCAACCGGCTGGGCAGCGGCTTCGACGTCCAGGGCGGCGGCTCCGACCTCGTCTTCCCGCACCACGAGATGTCCGCCGCGCACGGCGAGGTCGGGACCGGCTCGTGGCCGTTCGCCCGGGCGTACGCCCACGGCGGCATGGTGGGACTCGACGGCGAGAAGATGAGCAAGTCCCGGGGCAACCTGGTCTTCGTCAGCCGCCTGCGCGCGGCCGGCGTCGACCCCGGCGCGCTGCGGCTGGCCCTGCTGTCCGAGCACTACCGGTCGGACCGGGAGTGGTACGACGCGACGCTGCAGGCCGCTCAGGACCGCCTGGCGACCTGGCGCCGCGCGACCGCGCGGGCCAGCGGGCCGTCGGGGTCCGCGCTGCTCGCCGCGGTGCGCGCGGCGCTGGCCGAGGACCTCGACACCCCAGCGGCGCTCGCCCACGTCGACGCGTGGTGCGCGGACGCAGGGGACGACGCCGCGGCGCCGGACCTCGTGGTGGACGCCGTCGACGCGCTGCTGGGCGTCGCGCTGTGCTGAGACGCGTCGCTGGGCGGTCGGCACAGCGCGGCCGGTCGCGAGCCGGGCTCAGGACGCGCGGCCGAAGTCGTCCTCCAGGCGGACGATGTCGTCCTCGCCGAAGTACTCGCCGTGCTGCACCTCGACGAAGACCAGGTCGGTGTCGCCGGTGTTCGTGATGCGGTGGGCCGTGCCCGCGGGGATGTCGACGGCGGACCCCGGCCGCACCTCGAGGTCGGTGCCCTCGAGGAGCACCGTGCCGGTGCCCCGCACGACGAACCAGTGCTCGGAGCGGCGGGCGTGCCGCTGGTAGCTCAGCCGCATGCCGGGCCGCACCGTGATCGCCTTGGTCTTGAAGCCGTCACCGTCGGACAGGACCTCGTAGGAGCCCCACGGCCGGACCTTCTCGTCCACGACCGGCTGGTCCGTCGTCGGCACGTCGATCACGCCTCGAGCCTAGCCGCCGGGCACCGGCCCGGCGGCCGAACAGGTGGTCACCCGCGCGAGTCCTCGCCCCCGCGCCGGAGGTAGCGCTCGAACTCCTTGGCGATCGCCTCGCCGGACGCCTCCGGCAGGTCCACGGCCGGCTCGCGCTCCTCCAGGTGCGCGATGTACTCGCTCACCTCGTTGTCGCCCGCCGCGATCTCGTCCACCGAGCGCTCCCACTCGCGGGCGTCCTCGGGCAGCTCGCCGAGCGGCACCGGCAGGTCGAGCAGGTCCTCGACGCGACGCAGCAGCGCGAGGGTGGCCTTGGGCACGGGCGGGGTGGACACGTAGTGCGGCACCGCCGCCCAGAAGCTGATGGCCGGCAGACCGGCCCGGGCGCACGCGTCCTGCAGGACGCCCACGATGCCGGTCGGCCCCTCGTAGCGGCTGCGCTCCAGCCCGTGCGCCTCGGTGGTGGCGAGGTCGGACGCCGTGCCGTTCACCGGCACCGGCCGGGTGTGCGGGCTGTCGGCCAGCAGGGCGCCGAGCGTGACCACCATCTCGGCGCCGAGCTCGCGAGCGGTGGCCAGCAGCTCGTCGCAGAAGCCGCGCCAGCGCATGTTCGGCTCGTGGCCCTGCACCAGGACCACGTCACGGTCGGCGCCGGGCGGGCTGCACAGCGAGAACCGGCAGGTCGGCCAGGTGATGGACCGCGAGCCGTCGTCGAGCAGGCGGACGAAGGGGCGGTTGACCTGGAAGTCGTAGTAGTCGTCGGGGTCCAGGGACGCCACCTCGCGGGCCTGCCAGGCGCTGCGCAGGTGCTCCACGGCGTCGGAGGCGGCGTCACCGGCGTCGTTCCAGCCCTCGAAGGCAGCGATGACGACGGGGCGCCGCAACGGCCCGAGGTCCCGGGTCAACCTGCTCATGCCGGGCTTCCTGCCCCGCCAGCGGCGGTTGCGACCTCGTCCACGGCGGCGCGTACGAGCCCGCTCACCAGGGCCGGCCACTGCAGCGGCACGTCGTGCACGGCGCCGGCCCAGCGCAGCAGCCGCGGCTGCGCGAGGGCCGTCCCGGCCCGCTCGAGGGCGGCCGCCCGGCCCGCGGACCACGGGCCGTCGTCGGACAGCCCCTCGCACACGACGAGCCACGCCGGGCACCGCACCGACGGCAGCAGCGCGGCGGCATCGGTGTCGAGCAGGTCGTCGAGGATCGCCATGTGGGCCTCGAACGGCAGGCGGGCCCGGGCCAGCCCGTCCGCCCCGACGGCGAACAGCGGGAGCACCGCCTGCTCGACGGCTGGGGACCACCACGGTGCCCGGCCCGAGCGCATCCGCGCGCGCAGCTCGTCCGGGGGCAGGGCGGTCCGGGGCGGGGTGAGCAGCTCGCGGGCCTGCTCGCGCGACATCCCGGCCGAGCGCGGGGTCCCGAGGCCGCCGTCGACGGCCACCACCGCGAGGACGCGCTCGGGCGCCTCGGCGGCCATCCGCAGCGCCGTCGTCGCCCCCCAGGAGTGACCCACGACCACGACCCGCGACAGCCCGAGGGCGTCCAGCGCCGTCAGCGCGTCGGCCACCACGGTCGTCCCGTCGTACGGCCCCTCGGGACGCTCGCTGTCACCGTGACCGCGCTGGTCCAGCGCCACGACCGGCAGACCGCCCAGCCCCGGGACGACGAGGTCCCAGAAGCGCCGGGACGACGCCAGCCCGTGCAGCAGCAGGACGGGGACCCCGCCGTCCGCCGGCCAGCGGGTCGCGCGCAGCCGCACGTCGCGGCCCGGGACGTCGAGGTCGACGCCGCCGGCGACAGGAGGGCGCTCGACGAGAGGACGGTCGGTCACGGTCGTCGTGGTCCTCCTCGGTGCGGCTGCGGTCGGGGCGCGGTCAGGCTAGTGCCCGGCGCAGGCGCGGACCGGCAGGCTGCGGCGCGCGATCGGTAGGCTGCAGCGGTGCCTGCCGCTGTCTCGACCGAGGTCCCGAGCCTGCTGACGGCCCTGCGCGAGCGGGTCGTGGTCGCCGACGGGGCGATGGGCACGATGCTCCAGGCCGCCGAGCACACCGGTGGGGGCCTGAGCATCGACGGGGACTTCCAGGGCCACGAGGGCTGCAACGAGATCCTCAACCTCACCCGGCCGGACGTCGTCCGCAGCGTCCACGACGCCTACTTCGCCGTCGGCTGCGACGCCGTCGAGACCAACACCTTCGGCAGCAACTGGGCGGCGCTGGCCGAGTACGGCATCCCCGAGCGGATCCGGGAGACCGCGCTGGCCGGGGCCCGCATCGCGCGGGAGTCCGCCGACCACTGGTCGACCCCGGACCACCCCCGCTGGGTCATCGGCTCGGTCGGACCGGGCACCAAGCTGCCGACCCTCGGTCACGCGCCCTACGCCAGGCTGCGCGACGCCTACCAGGAGCAGTGCGAGGCGATGGTCGAGGGCGGGGTCGACGCGATCCTCGTCGAGACCGCGCAGGACCTGCTGCAGGTCAAGGCCGCCGTGGTCGGGGCCCGCCGGGCCATGGCGGCGACCGGCCGCCGGGTCGCGCTGATCGCCCAGGTCACCGTCGAGCTGACCGGGACCATGCTGCTCGGGTCCGAGATCGGCGCGGCGGTGGCCGCCGTCGAGCCGCTGGGCGTGGACGTGCTCGGCATGAACTGCGCGACCGGCCCGGCCGAGATGAGCGAGCACCTGCGCTACCTGTCGCAGCACGCCACCGTGCCGCTGTCGGTCATGCCGAACGCCGGTCTGCCCCAGCTGGGGCGCTCGGGCGCGGAGTACCCCCTCCAGCCGGCCGAGCTGGCCGACGCCCTCGAGGACTTCGCCCGGACGTACGGCGTCGGCCTGGTCGGCGGCTGCTGCGGCACGACGCCGGAGCACCTGCGGCAGGTCGTCGAGCGGGTGCGCGGTCGTGCCGTCGTCGCCCGCACCCCGCAGGTCGAGCCCGCTGCCGCCTCGCTGTACTCCGCCGTGCCGTTCCGGCAGGACGCGGGCGTCCTCATGGTCGGGGAGCGGACGAACACCAACGGCTCCAAGGCCTTCCGCGAGGCCATGCTGGCGGGCGACTGGGAGAAGGTCGTCGACATCGGCCGGGAGGCCGTGCGGGAGGGCGCCCACCTCATCGACGTGTGCGTCGACTACGTCGGCCGCGACGGCGCGGTCGACATGCGCGAGGCGGCCGCCCGCCTGGCCACCGCCTCCACCCTTCCGATCATGCTCGACTCGACCGAGCCCCCCGTCATCGAGGCCGGCCTGGAGTGCCTGGGCGGCCGGGCGGTCATCAACTCGGTCAACTTCGAGGACGGCGAGGGGCCCGACAGCCGGTTCGCGCGCGTGATGCCGATCGTCAAGGAGCACGGCGCGGCCGTCGTGGCGCTGACCATCGACGAGGAGGGGCAGGCGCGCACCGCCGACTGGAAGCTGCGCGTCGCGGAGCGCCTCATCGCCACGCTGACGGGGGAGTGGGGGATGCGCTCCAGCGACATCCTCGTCGACTTCCTCACCTTCACCCTCGGCACCGGTCAGGAGGAGTCGCGCCGCGACGGGCTCGAGACCATCGAGGCGATCCGCCGGCTCTCGCAGAGCCACCCGGAGGTCGGCACGACGCTCGGCCTGTCCAACATCTCCTTCGGGCTCAAGCCCGCCGCGCGGGTGGTGCTCAACTCGGTGTTCCTGTCGGAGTGCCAGAAGGCCGGGCTCACGTCGGCGATCGTGCACGCCTCGAAGATCCTGCCGATGAACCGCATCCCCGACGAGCAGCGCGAGGTCGCGCTCGACCTGGTCCACGACCGCCGCCGGCCGGACACGCACCCGGACGGGGCGTACGACCCGCTGACCGCCTTCCTCGACCTGTTCGAGGGCGTCGACGCGCAGGACAGCGCCAAGTCGCGTGCGGAGCTGCTGCTCGAGCTGCCGCTCGAGGAGCGCCTGCAGCGACGGATCGTCGACGGGGAGAAGAACGGCCTCGAGGCCGACCTCGACGCGGCGATGGCCGAGGGTCGCAAGCCCCTGGCCATCGTCAACGACACCCTGCTCGCGGGGATGAAGGTCGTCGGCGAGCTGTTCGGCTCCGGCGAGATGCAGCTGCCGTTCGTCCTGCAGAGCGCCGAGGTCATGAAGACCGCGGTCGCGCACCTCGAGCCCCACATGGAGAAGGTCGAGGGCCAGGAGGGCAAGGGCCGGATCGTGCTCGCGACCGTCAAGGGCGACGTGCACGACATCGGCAAGAACCTCGTCGACATCATCCTGTCGAACAACGGCTACACCGTGGTCAACCTCGGCATCAAGCAGCCGGTCAACGCCATCCTGGACGCCGCGCAGGAGCACGACGCGGACGTCATCGGGATGTCCGGGCTGCTGGTCAAGTCGACGGTCGTGATGAAGGAGAACCTGCTGGAGATGAACTCCCGCGGGATCGCCTCGACCTACCCGGTCATCCTCGGCGGCGCTGCGCTGACCCGCGCCTACGTCGAGCAGGACCTCGACGAGGTCTTCGACGGCGACGTGAAGTACGCCCGCGACGCCTTCGAGGGCCTGCGACTCATGGACGAGCTGATGGCCGTCAAGCGGGGTGCCGTGGCCCCGGAGGTCTCCGCCGAGCGCGCGGCCAAGGACGCCGAGCGCAAGGCCCGGCACGCGCGCTCGCGGGCGATCGCGGCATCGCGCACGGCCCGCGAGCAGGCGCCCGCCGAGCCGGTCGGCCGCTCCGACGTCGCCACGGACAACCGCATCCCCGAGCCGCCGTTCTGGGGCCCGCGGGTGTCCAAGGGGATCGCCCTGGCCGACTACGCCTCCTGGATCGACGAGCGCGCGCTGTTCCTGGGGCAGTGGGGCCTGCGCGGCTCCCGCGCCGGGCAGGGTCCGTCGTACGACGAGCTCGTCGAGACCGAGGGCCGGCCGCGGCTGCGCGCACTGCTCTCGCAGGTCCAGGCCGAGGGCGTCATGCAGGCGGCCGTCGTCCACGGCTACTTCCCGGCGGTGTCCAAGGGCGACGACCTGCTCGTGCTCGACCCCGTCTCGGGCGGCGAGCGCTGCCGGTTCACCTTCCCCCGGCAGAAGCGCGACCGGCACCTGTGCCTGTCCGACTTCTGGCGGCCGCAGGAGTCGGGCGAGGTCGACGTCGTGGCCTTCCAGGTCGTGACGATGGGCTCCCGGGTGTCGGAGGTGGCCGCGGACCTGTTCGCCCGCAACGCCTACCGCGAGTACCTCGAGCTGCACGGCCTGTCGGTGCAGCTCACCGAGGCGCTGGCCGAGTTCTGGCACGCCCGCGTGCGCGAGGAGCTGGGCTTCGCCGCCGAGGACGCGCGCGACCTGTCCGGCATCCTCAAGCTCGAGCACCGCGGCGCCCGCTACGCCTGGGGCTACCCCGCCTGCCCCGACGTCGAGGACCAGACCAAGGTCGCCGAGCTGCTCGAGTGGAGCCGGATCGGCGTGGAGCTCAGCGAGGAGTTCCAGCTCACGCCCGAGCAGTCCACGTCGGCGATCATCGCGCACCACCCCGAGGCGAAGTACTTCGCAGCACGGTGAGGGACCTGCTCGTCGAGGTCCTGCCCTCGTCGCTCTCGGGGGACCGCCGGGACCAGCTGCTCTACCTGCTGACCTTCGCGGTGCTCGGCGCGGGGACGCTGCTGTGCCTGGTGGCGCTGCGGCACGTCGTCCTCGACGTCCCGGCCGTCGCGCTGGCCAGCGCGGGCGCCGCGGCGTGGCTGCTGTCCAACGGTCCCGCCGAGGGCGAGACGCTGGTCGTCGTGCAGCCCGGCAACGGGCTGGTGCTCGCCGATCTCGCCGTGCTGCCCGCCGGGCTGCTCGTGCTCGTCCTGTGCTGGCGCCGGCTGCGGTCGACGTGAGCCTGCAGGCGGTCCTGTGGGACATGGACGGGCTGCTCGTCGACACCGAGCCGCTCTGGACCGTGGCCGAGCAGGAGCTGGCGGTCCGCCTGGGCGGCGTCTTCACCGCCGAGCTCAAGACGGCGATCGTCGGCACGCGGCTCGACGTCGCCGTGCCGCTGTTCCTGGAGCACCTGGGGCACCCGGTGACCGCCGCGTCGGTCGAGCAGAACGCCGCCTGGCTGCTGCGGCGGATGGTCGAGCTGTTCGCCCGCCCGTTGCCGCTGCGGCCGGGCGCCGCCGCGCTGCTCGCCGCCGTGGCGGCCGCGGGTGTGCCGCAGGCCCTGGTGTCCTCGTCCTACCGCGTGCTCGTGGACGCGGTCCTGGCGCACGGGACGGGACCGTTCTCGGTCACCCTCGCCGGCGACGAGGTGCGCGCCGGCAAGCCGTCGCCGGAGCCCTACCTGACGGCGGCGGCCCGCCTCGGCGTCGACCCGGTCCGCTGCGTCGTCCTGGAGGACTCGCCGGCCGGGGTGGCCAGCGGTGAGGCGGCCGGCTGCGCCGTCGTCGCCGTGCCGAGCGTGCCGGGCGTGGTGTTCCCGCCGGGCGCGCGGCGGCAGGTGGCGACCAGCCTCGAGCTCGTCGGCCCGGCGCTGCTGCAGGACCTGCTCGCCGCTGCCTGACCCGGTCAGCGGGCGCTGAGGAACGCCTCGGCCATGCGGCGCAGGAGGGCGTGCCCCGCCGGGCCGACCAGCCCCAGGTGGTAGAGGTGCAGCTCGACCGCACCGGCCGACCGGAGACGGTCGATCCGCTCGACGACGTCCGCGTCGGCCCAGTCCCGGGTCGGCTGCACGAGCGCGCCGAGCGCGACGTCGGGACCGCCCAGGGCGCGCAGCTCCGGCAGCGACCGCACTCCTGCGTCCACGTCGACGCAGGAGGCCACCAGGGCGTCGACCGGGTCCTCGAGGGCCGGGGCGACCGGGGCGAAGGACCCGCGGGCCCACGGGTCGGGGTCGGCGTGCAGGGTCACCCGGACACCGGAGCCGGCCCGAGCCAGCACCTGCCGCCGCAGCCCGGCCGTGGCGGCCGAGCGCACGCCGTGCAGGACGCCGGCCAGGTCGGCGCCGAGCGCCCGCTCGACCGAGTCGGGCACCGGCGGCGGACAGGGGACACCGCCCGGCGTGATTGCCTGCCGTACCCGCGAACGGGCCTCCGCGACGTCGGCGCCGGCGTCGGCGTACCGGCCGGTGCAGGCGGTGCAGAAGCACAGCGACAGCAGGGCGCGCTGCGTCGCGGTCCAGCCGGCCAGTCCGGTCTTGTCGTGCGGTCCGTTGTGCTCGAAGCCCATCGGCCCGCAGGCCTCGAGCACGAGGCCGTCGACCGGCCCTGCCGCCTGCACCTCCTCGACGAGGGTGGTGCAGTACTCGACGACGTCCGGGGCGGACGGGCACAGCGCGTACGGGTAGGCGTGCCCGAACGCGTTGCGCACCACCAGGTCGGGGTGCGCCCCGCCGAGGGCGCGGTTGTGCGTGAGGACGACCCAGGCGTGCGTCTCGAGCCCGGCCGCCGCCAGGCTGCGCCGCGCCGAGCCGAAGGAGTCGGGCGAGTCGACCCAGGTCGGGGACCGCGGCACCAGGCGCCGACCCGCCCACGCCGACGGTCGCACCGGCACGTAGCAGGCTGCGTGCTCGGCCTCCACGAGCGGCCGGGACGGGTGCAGGGGACCGGCGGCCCGGGTGGCGTGGTAGCTGGCCGCCACGGCGACGGCCGTGACGCCGAGCTCGACGGCCCGTGCGGCGGCCGGGTCGGAGGCGGCCGGCCCGGCGAAGTCCCAGGGGTAGGCGTGGACCAGCGCGGACGGCATCAGGCCGACGACGGGGCGGTGAGCGCCCGCAGGACGAGCAGGTCGTTGCGCGTCGTCAGCTTGAGGTTGGTGTCGGGGGAGGGGACCAGACCGATCGGGATCCCGAGGGCCCGGGCCGTGTCGAGCGTCATCTCGCCGAGCGACACCTCGGCAGCCTGCGCCGCCGTGATCCGGCGCAGGCAGCCCAGCCGGTAGACCGTCGGGTCGGTGGAGTAGCCGAGGCGGCTGCGCGGCAGGACGTCCACGAGCTCGCCGGCCTCGTGCGAGAACACCGTGTGCAGCGCCGGCACGTACGCCTGCACCACCTCGTAGGCGTCCAGGGCGTCGAGGCACGACTGCACGAGGGTC
>CADCUE010000084.1 GCA_902805805.1 uncultured Frankineae bacterium
GACGCCAGGCCCAGTGACGCCAGGCCCGGTGCCTCCGGCCGAGCCGAGCGAGGCTGTGCCGCTCGGGCTCGCGGTGGTGCTGGACGCCGGCGTGCGGCGGCTGGAGCAGGGCTCGGTGCTGCTCGGCGGCGATCCCGGTCGGCTGGTGCGGCTGAGCCGCGACGGCGTCGCCGGACTGCGGGCCCTCGCCTCGGGATCGCCGGTGGTGGCGTCGGTCCGCCGGCTGGCCCGCAGCCTCGTCGACGGGGGACTGGCCCACCCTCGCCCCGGCCCGGAGCCCGTGCGCGACACGGTCGTCGTCGTCCCCGTCCGCGACCGGACGGCGGAGCTGTCGCGCTGCCTCGAGGCGCTGGGGGACCGCACCGACGTGCTCGTCGTCGACGACGGCTCGCGCGAGCCGGTCCGCGTGGCCGAGGTCGCCGAGCAGCACGGCGCCCGTGTCCTGCACCTGGCCCGCAACGGCGGACCGGCGGCCGCCCGCAACGCCGGGGTGGCCGCCACCGAGCACGACCTCGTCGTGTTCGTCGACAGCGACGTCCTCGTCCCGGCCGGCTGGCTCGACGACCTCGTCGGTCACTTCGCGGACCCGACCGTGGCCGCGGTCGCGCCGCGCGTGCGGGCCGCCGGGGAGGGGCGGTCGCTGCTCGCGGCCTACGCCCGCGAGCGGGGGCCGCTCGACCTCGGTGACCGGGAGGCCCGGGTCCGCCCCGGCGGACGGGTGCCGTACGTCCCGACCGCGGCGCTGGTCGTGCGCCGCTCTGCCCTGCCGTCCCCCGCCTTCGACCCGGCGCTGCGCTACGGCGAGGACGTCGACGTGGTGTGGCGCCTCCACGACGCCGGGTGGACCGTGCGCTACGACCCCCGGACCGTCGTCCGCCACGAGGAGCCCGACCGGTGGGCCGCCTGGCTGGAGCGGCGGCACCGCTACGGGACGTCCGCAGCACCGCTGGCCGACCGGCACGGCGACCGCCTCACGCCTCTGGTCGTCCCTGCGCTGCCAGTCCTCGCGTGGCTGCTGCTCGCCTCCGGCCGGCCGGGCCGCGCGCTCGCCGTCGCGGTGGTCGCCGCCGGGCCGCTCGACCGGGCGCTGCGGGCCACCGCCCTGCGCCGTGCCGACTGCGCCGGCACCGCGGTCCGGGTGACCGGCCAGGCGGTCCTCGGCGCCGCCGGGGGCATCGGCGGAGCCGGCTCGGTCGTCACGGCCCCCGCCCTGCTCGTGCTGCTCGTCCCGCGTCGGACGCGCCGGACGTCCGCGGTCGTCCTGCTCGCCCCTGGCCTGCTCGAGTGGCTCCGGCGTCGGCCGCGCCTCGACCCGCTGCGCTGGACCGGCCTGCGGCTGCTGGACGACCTGGCCTACGCGAGCGGGGTGTGGCGCAGCTGCTGGGCCTCCCGCACGGTCATCCCCCTGCGACCGCGACGGGACCGCCCTCGCTGACGCAGCGGACGGGGACAGCTGTCCCAGCGGGACGGACGCGCCGGCGGACCGTCCCGCACACGAGCTGATCGTCGGGACAGTCGGCCAGCTCACTCTGAGCGCCCCGCGGCGACGGAGTCGATCAGCACGTGTGCACGAGTGCCCGCCGCGCAACCGGAGCAGGTCCTGGGGTGCTCGCCGCAAGCTCTTGCCTCAGCATCTCAACAGGTGTAGAACTCAACACATGAGGAATTCGGTGGTGGTGGAGGCACTGGAGGTCCGGCGCGGCGGCAGGCAGGTGCTGCACGGCCTCGACTTCGTCCTGCCGGCCGGTCAGGTGACCGGTCTGCTCGGACCGAGCGGCTGCGGCAAGACCACGCTGCTGCGCGCGCTGGTCGGCGTGCAGACGGGGGTCATCGGCACGGTCACCGTCCTGGGGAAGCCGGCGGGCACACCCGCCCTGCGCAGCCGCGTCGGCTACGTCACGCAGGCCCCTGCCGTCTACGGCGACCTCACGGTCCGGGAGAACCTGCGCTACTTCGCCGACGTGCTCGGCGCCGAGCCGGAGCGGGTCGACGCGGTGCTGGCCTCGGTGGCCCTGGCCGATCGTGCGACGCAGCTGGTCCGCACCCTGTCCGGCGGTCAGCGGGCCCGCGTGTCCCTGGCCACCGCGCTGCTCCTGACCCCCGAGCTGCTCGTCCTCGACGAGCCGACGGTCGGCCTGGACCCGCTCCTGCGGCGGGACCTGTGGACGCTGTTCCGCTCGCTTTCCGCCGACGGCGCGACCGTGCTCGTGAGCAGTCACGTCATGGACGAAGCGGTCCGGTGCGACCGGCTGCTGCTCCTGCGCGAGGGCCGGCTCGTGGCCGACGACTCACCGCCCGGCCTGCTCGCACGCACCGGCGCCGCCGACGTCGAGCACGCCTTCCTCACGATCGCGGAGGCCGCCGCATGAACGTCCGACGCACCCGGGCCACCGCACGCCGCGTCCTGACCCAGCTCCGCCGGGACCGGCGCACCGTCGCCCTGCTGCTCGGTGTCCCGGTGCTGCTGCTGGTCCTGCTGCGGTACGTCTTCGCCGAGGCCCCGGCGACGTTCGACGCGGTCGGCGGGCCGCTGCTGGCGCTGTTCCCCTTCACGACGATGTTCCTCGTGACCTCGGTCGCCATGCTCCGCGAGCGCAGCAGCGGGACCCTCGAGCGGCTGCTGACGACGCCACTCGGCAAGGCCGACCTGCTGCTCGGCTACGCGCTCGCCTTCGGCGCCGTCGCCGTCCTGCAGACGCTCCTCGCGTCCAGCGTCGCCCTCGCGGTCCTCGGACTCGATCTCGCGGCACCGGTCGGCATCGTGGTCGGGCTGGCCGTCCTCGACGCCCTTCTCGGCACCGCGCTCGGCCTGCTGCTGTCGGCGTTCGCCCGCACGGAGTTCCAGGCGGTGCAGTTCCTGCCCGCCTTCGTCCTGCCCCAGCTGCTGCTGTGCGGGCTGTTCGCGGCACGGGAGGACATGGCTGCCCCGCTGCAGTGGCTGTCCGCGGTGTTCCCCCTGACGTACGCCGTCGACGGCATGCAGCAGCTCGCGGCGCCGTCGTGGTCGACGGGGGAGCTCGTCCTCGACGTCGTCGTGGTCGGGGGCGCCACGCTGCTCGCGCTCGTGCTCGGTGCGGCGACGCTCTCGCGACGCAGCGCGTGAGCCCGGGCGGCCGTCGTACGGGCGACAGCGGCACGCGGGCGGCGGTGCTGTCGGCGGCGAAGACCGCCTTCGGCGAGCAGGGCTACGGCGCCACGTCGGTGCGCGCGGTCGCCCGCGCGGCCGGGGTCGACCCCTCGCTCGTCCTGCACTTCTTCGGCAGCAAGGACGGCCTGTTCGAAGCCGCGCTCGAGCTCCCCTTCGACCCCGCCCAGCTGGTGCCCGTCCTGCTCGCCGGCGGGCCGCAGGGGCTCGGCGAGCGGGTGCTCCGGACCTTCGTCGGAGTGTGGGACAGCACCCCGGGGCAGGGGCCCATGCTCGCCATGCTGCGCAGCGCCGTGGCGCACGAGGACTCCGCCGAGCGGCTGCGGAGCCTGCTCCTGCGCACCGTCCTGCGGCCGGTGGCCGAGGGCGCCGGTGCCGGCGACGCCGACCGTCGTGCCGCACTGCTCGCCTCGCAGGTCATCGGACTGGCGGTGACGCGCTACGTGCTCCGGATCGAGCCGCTCGCCTCGGCCCCGCCCGACGAGCTGGTCCCGCTGCTCGCTCCCACCCTGCAGCGCTACCTGACGGGGGACCTCGACCTGCCCCCGGTGGGGTGAGCGGGGTCACGAGGGTCTACGGTCCCCGAACGTGACCACCGTGCTCGGGATCGTGCTCGCCGGCGGCGAGGGCAAGCGCCTCATGCCCCTGACCGCCGACCGCGCCAAGCCGGCGGTCCCGTTCGGCGGGATGTACCGCCTCGTCGACTTCGTCCTGTCCAACCTGGTGAACGGCGGCTACCGCAAGCTCGTCGTCCTCACGCAGTACAAGAGCCACTCGCTCGACCGCCACATCACCAAGACCTGGCGGCTGTCCACCCTGCTCGAGAACTACGTGACGCCGGTGCCCGCGCAGCAGCGGCTCGGACCCCGCTGGTTCGCGGGCTCCGCCGACGCGATCCACCAGAGCCGCAACCTCATCGACGACGAGCGCCCCGACCACGTCGTCGTCTTCGGGGCCGACCACATCTACCGCATGGACCCGTCGCAGATGATGGCGCAGCACATCGCCTCCGGTGCGGCGGTCACGGTCGCCGGCATCCGCCAGCCGCTGTCCATGGCCGACCAGTTCGGCGTCATCGAGGTTGCCCCCGGCGGCCGGCGGATCTCGGCGTTCCGGGAGAAGCCGACGGACGCGCAGGGCCTGCCGGACGCGCCGGACGAGATCTTCGCCTCGATGGGCAACTACATCTTCACGACCGAGGCGCTCGTCGACGCGGTCCGTCGTGACGCGGACGACGAGGACAGCCGCCACGACATGGGCGGCGACATCATCCCGATGCTCGTGGAGCGCGGCGAGGCGGAGGTCTACGACTTCCGCGACAACGACGTCCCGGGCACCCCGGAGCTGCAGCGCGGCTACTGGCGCGATGTCGGGACGCTCGACAGCTACTACGACGCGCACATGGACCTGCTGTCGGTCGACCCGGCGTTCGACCTGTTCAACGCCCGGTGGCCGATCTACACGAACCAGGACCCCCTGCCGCCGGCGCGCACGGTCCACGGCTCGGCCGGCCGCGCCGGGATGGCGCTCGAGTGCCTGCTGTCACCGGGCTCGGTCGTGTCGGGCAGCTCGGTGAGCCGGTCGATCCTCGCGCCGGGGGCGCACGTGCACTCGTGGGCCCAGGTCGACGCCTCCGTCCTGATGCAGGGCGTCCAGATCGGCCGCCACGCGGTGGTCCGCAACGCCATCCTCGACAAGAACGTGGTCGTGCCGGAGCGGGCCACGATCGGCGTGGACCTCGACCGCGACCGCGAGCTGTACACGGTCTCGGACAACGGCGTGGTCGTGATCGGCAAGGGGCAGACCGTCCGGGCCTGACCCGCCGACGCATGCGACGGGACGCGCGACGACTGGAGGACGGCATGGCAGAGCACGACCGCGCGGGGACCACGGCGCAGCCCGGCGACCTCGTCGACGTGGCCCGGCTCGTGACGGCCTACTACACCGAGCATCCCGACCCCGACGACCCGGGGCAGCAGGTGGCGTTCGGGACCAGCGGCCACCGCGGGTCCTCGCTGCACGCCGCCTTCAACGACGACCACATCGCCGCCACCAGCCAGGCCATCGCCGACCACCGCCGGGCGGCCGGTGTCGACGGCCCGCTGTTCCTCGCCAAGGACACGCACGCGCTGTCCGAGCCGGCGTGGGCGACGGCGCTGGAGGTCTTCGCCGCCAACGGCGTCACGGTCCTGGTCGACGAGGGCGGCCGCTACACGCCGACCCCGGCCCTGTCGCACGCCGTGCTCACCTACAACCGCGGACGCACGAGCGGGCTGGCCGACGGCGTGGTCATCACGCCGTCGCACAACCCGCCGGCCGACGGGGGCTTCAAGTACAACCCCCCGGACGGCGGCCCGGCGGGCAGCGACATCACCGGCGCGGTGCAGGACGCGGCGAACGGCCACCTCCGGGACGGCCTCGCCGGCGTGCGCCGGGTCCCGCTGTCGCGCGCGCGGTCGGCCGACACGACGTCGACGTACGACTTCCTGGGGTCGTACGTCGACGACCTGCCCTCGGTCCTGGACCTCGACGCCGTGCGCGAGGCCGGTGTCCGGATCGGCGCCGACCCGCTGGGCGGGGCCAGCGTCGACTACTGGGGCGCCATCGCCGAGCGCCACCGCCTCGACCTCACCGTGATCAACCCGCTCGTCGACCCGACCTGGCGCTTCATGACGCTCGACTGGGACGGCAAGATCCGGATGGACTGCTCGTCCCGCTTCGCCATGGCGTCGCTGATCGACGCGAAGGACTCGTTCGCGGTCTCCACCGGCAACGACGCCGACGCCGACCGGCACGGGATCGTCACCCCCGACGCCGGGCTGCTGGCGCCGAACGCCTATCTCGCGGTCGCGATCGAGCACCTGCTGGCGACTCGCACCGGCTGGCCGTCCGGCGCCGCGATCGGCAAGACGCTCGTCAGCTCGTCGCTCATCGACCGCGTCGTGGCCGGCCTCGGCCGCCGGCTGCTCGAGGTCCCCGTGGGCTTCAAGTGGTTCGTGCCGGGTCTGCTCGACGGGTCGGTCGCCTTCGGCGGCGAGGAGTCGGCCGGAGCGTCGTTCCTGCGCAAGGACGGCACTGTCTGGACGACGGACAAGGACGGCATCCTGCTGTGCCTGCTCGCCGCCGAGATGCTGGCGGTCACCGGCAGCAGCCCGAGCGAGCGCTACCGCAGGCTCACCGACACCTACGGCACGCCGGCCTACGCGCGCGTCGACGCCCCCGCCAGCCGGGAGCAGAAGGCGGTGCTGGGCAAGCTGTCGGCCCAGCAGGTCACCGCGACCGAGCTGGCCGGCGAGCCCATCACCGCGACGCTGACCGAGGCACCGGGCAACGGTGCCTCCCTCGGCGGGCTGAAGGTCACGACGGCCAACGGCTGGTTCGCCGCGCGTCCGTCCGGCACGGAGGACGTCTACAAGATCTACGCCGAGAGCTTCTCCGGGCCCGACCACCTGGCCCGCATCCAGGAGGAGGCCCGAGCGATCGTCGGAGCCGCGCTGGGCTGAGCTCGTGAGGGCGCAGGGCCGCCGGCCTGCTGCGCGACGACCGGCACGAGCCGCCGCCCCGCTAGCGTCGAGGAGATGACGACGAGCGTGCCGCCGGTCGCGGTGGTGGAGCGGGCCCGCGTGGCGGTGGCCCTGGTGTTCGCGCTCAACGGCCTGGTCTTCGCGTCCTGGGTGTCCCGGCTGCCGGCGGTCCGGTCGGCGCTCGACCTGAGCACCAGCGAGCTGGGCCTGCTGCTGCTGTGCCTGTCGGTGGGCTCGGTGATCGGGCTGCCGACGAGCGGGCCGCTCGTGGCCCGCTTCGGGCCCTCGCGCACCGTGCTGGGCGGCGCGAGCTTCGTCGGCGCCGGGCTGCTGCTCGTCGCGGCCGGTGTGGGCACCGGTCAGGTGCCGTTCACCGGCTTCGGGCTGGCCTTCACCGGTCTGGGCATCGGCACGTGGGACGTCGCGATGAACGTCGAGGGCGCGGACGTCGAGCGCCGGCTGGGACGCACGTTGATGCCGAGGTTCCACGCCGGCTTCAGCCTCGGCACAGTCGCCGGGGCGCTCGTCGGCGCTGCCGCTGCCGCCGGCGGGCTGGACGTCGCCTGGCAGCTCGCCGCAACGGCCGTGCTGGCGGTCGCGGCCATCGCCGTGTGCCTGCGCGCCTTCCTCCCCGTCGTCGCGCACCCGTCCGACGCTCCTGCGGCCCTGCGGGTCTCGCAGGCGTGGCGGGAGCCGCGGACGCTGCTCATCGGCGTGCTCGTGCTGTGCTTCGCCTTCGTCGAGGGCACCGCCAACGACTGGCTCGCGATCGCCCTCGTCGACGGGCACGGCACGTCGGAGGCCGTCGGGGCGCTCGGCTTCGCCTTCTTCGTCGCGGCGATGACCGCTGCGCGCACCGTGGGCGGCACCTTCCTGGCGCGCTACGGCCGGACGACCGTCCTGCGCCTGACCGCCCTGCTGTCGGTCGTCGGGCTGCTCATGGTGGTCCTGTCGTCCGGCATCCTGGTCGTGCTCCTCGGGGCCGTGCTGTGGGGCGCCGGCGCCGCGCTGGGCTTCCCGGTCGGCATGAGCGCGGCCGCCGACGACGAGCGCGGTGCCGCCGTCCGGGTGTCGGTCGTGAGCTCGATCGGCTACACGGCCTTCCTCGCCGGGCCTCCGCTCGTGGGGCTGCTGGCCGAGCCCGAGCGGCTGGGAGCGCTCCAGGCGCTGCTCGTCGTGCTGGTCGCGCTGCTCGTCGGCGCAGCCGTCGCCCGCAGCGCCGCGCCGCTCACCGACGCGGAACCGGCCGCGGCCCTGCGGTGACGGAGCCCGCGCGGCGGCCGCCCGACCTGCTGGTGCAGGGCGACGACACGCCGCCGCGCCGGCCGATCCGGGGCCTGCGCGTCCTGGTCGTCGCGGTCCCGGCCGTCCTCGTCGTCGTCGCCGTGGCGGTGTCCGTCGGGGGCGCCCAGCGGGCCGAGGACGAGCGCACGCGCGCGGCGGCCGTCGAGGCCGACGTGCTGCGGCTGTCCCTGCGCCCCGGCCAGGACCGTGCACCGCGCTACGGCCCGCGGCGGCCGGGGGTGCACGTGGTCGTCAGGAACGACGGCCCGGCCGACGTGCAGCTGCTGTCCGGCCGACTGCTGCCCGGGTCCTGGCAGGTCGGCGTCCCGGACCGCCGCCGGCTCCGCTCCGGTCGCAGCGTCGTGCTCGAGCTCGTCCCGCCGGCCGGCTGCGCCGTCTCGCGGCCCCGGCTGCTGCGGCTGCAGGCGGAGCTGGGCAGCGGTCGGGTGGCCGCCTCGGTGCTCGACGTGACCGGGGCACGGCTGGCCTACGGCGGCGGCCTGGACGACGCGCTGGCGGCGGCGCAGCTGACCTGCGACCCGGACGTCCCGCCGCCCCCGGACCGGCGGACGTACCCGCACGTGTCCTAGGCGCGCGACTCCCGGTAGAGCCGCAGCAGGTGGTCGGTGGAGCTGTCGAGCGGCGCGCCGGCGTCCTCGCCGTGCAGCCGCTGCACCAGCGCCGTGGCGAGGGTCTTGCCCAGCTCGACCCCCCACTGGTCGAAGGAGTTGACCCCCCACAGGACGCCCTGCGTGAAGACCTTGTGCTCGTACGTCGCGACGAGCTGCCCGAGGGTGCGGGGCGACAGGCTGCTCAGGAGCAGCGTGTTGCTCGGCCGGTTGCCCGGGAAGGTGCGGTGCGGCACCAGCTCGGCATCGACGCCGGCCGCGGCGACCTCCTCGGCGGTGCGGCCGAAGGCCAGCGCCTGCGTCTGCGCGAAGCAGTTGGCCATCAGGGTGTCGTGCTGCTCGGTCAGCCCGCTCAGGGCCGCGGTGGAGGCGATCATGTCGCAGGGCACCGGGGTCGTCCCCTGGTGCAGCAGCTGGTAGAACGCGTGCTGCCCGTTGGTGCCGGGCTGTCCCCAGACGACCGGGCCGGTGTCGGTGTCCACCGCGGCGCCGTCGAGGGTGACGCTCTTGCCGTTGCTCTCCATGTCCAGCTGCTGCAGGTAGGCGGGCAGCAGCTCCAGGTCCTGGGCGTACGGCAGGACGGCGAGCGTCGCCATGCCGAGGGCGTTGCGGTTCCACACGCCGACGAGGGCCAGCAGCACCGGCAGGTTGCGCTCGAGCGGGGTGGTGCGGAAGTGCTCGTCGAGATCGGCGAAGCCGGCCAGGAGCTCGCGGAACGACGCGACCCCGATCGCGAGCATGATCGACAGGCCGACGGCGGAGGTCAGCGAGTAGCGCCCCCCCACCCAGTCCCAGAAGCCGAACATGTCGTCCTCGGAGATGCCGAACTCGCGCACCTTCTCCGCGTTGGTCGACACGGCGACGAAGTGCTGCCCCACGGCCTCGTCCCCGAGCGCCTGCACGAGCCACTGCCGCGCGGCGGAGGCGTTGGCCAGCGTCTCGGCGGTGGTGAAGGTCTTGGAGCAGACGACGAACAGGGTGCGCGCGGCGTCCAGCCCGTCGAGGGCGGCCTCGAGGTCCGCGCCGTCGACGTTGGCGACGAAGCGGGCCTGCAGCGTGTCGTCGGTGCTGCGGCGCAGGGCCCGCACGACCATGCGCGGCCCGAGGTCCGAGCCGCCGATGCCGATGTTGACGACGTGCGTGAAGGCCTGACCGGTCGCCCCGGTGCGCCGGCCCGAGCGCACGCTCTCGGTGTAGTCCTCCATGCGGCGCAGGACCTGGTGCACCTGCGCCGTCACGTCCTCGCCGTCGACCTCCAGCGGGGGGTCCGCCGCCCGGCGCAGCGCCGTGTGCAGGACCGCGCGGTCCTCGGTGCGGTTGATGTGCTCGCCGGCGAACATCGCCTCGATCCGCTCGGCCAGCCCGCGGTCGCGCGCGACCGTCAGCAGCTGCTCGACCGCGGCAGCGTCCAGGAGGTTCTTCGAGTAGTCGAGGTAGAGCTCGCCGGCGCGGACCGACATCCGCTGCGCGCGCTCCGGGTCGTCGGCGAACAGCGCCCGCAGGGTCGTCCCGCGCAGCCGTCCGGCATGTGGCTCGAGCTCGTGGAACACCCGCATCAGCTCCTCGCTGCGTCCGTCGTCCGCCGCAACGTACGACCTCCCGCTCCGGGGCTCCACGTGCGCCCCCGGCCGGCACTGGACGCCGGGTCGCCGACCGGCGAGGCTCGGGCACCTCTCCCGACCGTCGTCGGGTCCTGCGACCGAGAGCCGAGCACATGACCGACACGCCCCTGAGCGTCATCTCCGGCGTCCCCTAC
Source organism: uncultured Frankineae bacterium (assembly GCA_902805805.1). The sequence goes on from CADCUE010000084.1 coordinate 10,339, forward strand.
CCGGTGACGTCCGTGGCCGGCGCGGCGCCCATCAGCCTCGACGCCTTCCTCGGGGAGACCGCCTTCGTCCTCGACATGGCCGGCCGGGCGTACGAGGTGAAGGGCGCCGGGAGCGAGCTCGAGGGCCGGGTGCGGTTCCACGAGAAGTCCGACTCGGCCGGCAAGGACGTCCGCGTGTGGCACGTGTCCCGCGAGGACGGTGCCTTCCGGGCGGTGCACGTCGCCGCCTTCTGACCGGTGAGCCGCCTCGTCGAGGTGGTCGCGCCGAGCCGGCTCGGAACGGGCTTCCGGTGGCTGCTGGCCTCCTCGTGGACCACCAACCTCGGTGACGGGGTGGCCCTGGCCGCAGGGCCGCTGCTGGTCGCCTCCCAGACCTCCGACCCGGCGCTGGTGGCCCTGGCCACGCTGCTCCAGCGCCTGCCCTGGCTGCTGTTCGGCCTGTGGGCCGGTGCGCTCGCCGACCGCCTCGACCGCCGCGCCCTCGTCGTCCTCGTGGACCTGGTGCGGGCCGGGGTGCTGGCCGTCCTGTCGCTGTCGATCCTGACCGGCACGGTCTCGGTCGCCGTCGTGCTGGCCGCGCTGTTCGCCCTGGGCACGGCCGAGGTCTTCGCCGACACCACGTCCAGCACGCTGCTGCCGATGCTCGTGGACCGCCGCGACCTCGCCGTCGCGAACGCCCGCCTGCAGACCGGCTTCCTCACGGTCAACCAGATGGCCGGCCCCCCGGTGGGAGCGGCGCTGTTCGCCGCCGGGACGGCGTCGCCGTTCGTCCTGCACGCGGTGCTCGTCACCTTCGGCGCGCTGCTCGTCTCGCGCCTGGTGCTGCCCGCGCACGGCTCGAACGGCCGGGCGCCGCAGCGACTGCGGGAGGACGTCCGGGAGGGGTTCCGGTGGGTGGCCTCCCACCCCGCCGTGCGCACGCTGGTCCTGACGATCGCCACCTTCAACATCACGTACGGCGCGGCCTGGTCCGTGCTCGTCCTCTACGCCACCGACCGCCTCGGCATGGGCGCGGTCGGCTTCGGTCTGCTGACGACGGTCTCGGCCGTCGGCGGGCTGGTCGGCACCGCCTCCTACGGGTGGATCACCCGCCACGTCAGCCTGGGCGACCTGATGCGCATCGGCCTGGTCATCGAGACGCTGACGCACCTGGCGCTGGCCCTCACCACCGACCCCGTCGTCGCGATGGCCGTCTTCTTCGTCTTCGGCGCGCACGCCTTCGTCTGGGGCACGACGTCGGTCACGGTGCGTCAACGGGCGGTCCCGACCGAGCTGCAGGGCCGGGTGGGGAGCGTCAACATGCTCGGCGTCTTCGGCGGCATCGTCCTCGGCTCCGCGCTCGGCGGCGTGATCGCCTCGCGGTGGGGTCTGACGGCGCCGTTCTGGTTCGCCTTCGTCGGCTCGGCCGTCTTCGTGGTCCTGATCTGGCGCCAGCTGTCGCACATCGCGCACGCGGACGAGGAGCCCGCACCGGCGTGAACGCCGGACGGGCGGGGCAGGGGAGCGCCGTGGCCGACTTCGACATCACCGTCCTGATCCGCTCCGAGCACGACGCCTTCCGTCGCGCCTTCACCGAGATCGAGCAGCTCACCGACAAGCAGGAGCTGACCACCCGCTGGCGCGAGCTGTCGGACCAGCTCGAGGTGCACGCCGCCGGGGAGGAGCAGGTCTTCTACCCCGAGCTGCTGCACGAGGTGGACGACAGCGAGGGCGACACCGAGCACGCCGTGAAGGACCACAACGAGATCCGCGAGACCACCCGCAAGGTCGACGACCACGAGGTCGGCAGCGACGCGTGGTGGGAGGCGTTCCGCGAGGCGCGCGAGGCCACCGTCGACCACCTCGGCGAGGAGGAGTCGGACGTGCTGCCGCCCTTCCAGGAGGAGGTGTCGGAGGACAAGCGCGGCGAGCTCGGCATGGCGTGGATGAAGTTCCTCGAGGACCACGAGAGCGCCAAGGGGCTGTCCCGCGACGAGCCCGACCCGAAGGAGTACGTCGAGGAGCACACCGGCTGACCCGAGCGCCGGACTAGCGTCCTGCTCGTGAGCTCCGACGACCCGCGCAGGCGGGTCCCGCGCACCGACGTCGCGCTCGCCGACCCGCGCCTGGTCGCGGCCGGCCGGCGGCTCGGGGCGGACCTGGTCAAGGCGGCGGTCGTCCAGGCGCAGGAGCGGGCCCGGGCGGGGGAGCTGGCGCCGGAGCAGGTCGTCGATGCCGCCGTGGCGGCCCTGCCGCTGCGCGCGACCACCCTTCGCCCGGTCCTGAACGCGACCGGCGTGGTGCTGCACACCAACCTCGGCCGCGCCCCGCTCTCGCCGTCCGCCGTCGAGGCGGTGCGCACCGCAGCCGGCTACGTCGACGTCGAGTACGACGTGGCGGACGGCGCGCGGGCACGTCGCGGCCGCGGGGCGCTGGCGGCTCTCCGGGCAGCCGTGCCGGCGGCGCAGGACGCGCTCGTGGTGAACAACGGCGCCGCGGCGCTCGTGCTGGCCACCACCGCGCTGGCCGCCGGTCGCGAGGTCGTGGTCAGCCGCGGCGAGATGGTCGAGATCGGCGACGGCTTCCGGCTGCCCGACCTCATCGCGAGCACCGGCGCCCGGCTGCGCGAGGTCGGCACGACGAACCGCACCCACCTGCGCGACTACGCGGACGCGATCGGCCCGGGCACCGGCTGCGTGCTGAAGGTGCACCCGAGCAACTTCCGGGTGGAGGGCTTCACCAGCTCGGTCGACGTCCAGGAGCTGGTCGGGCTCGGCGCACCCGTGGTGGCCGACGTCGGCAGCGGTCTGCTCACCCCGCACCCCCTGCTGCCGGACGAGCCGGACGCGCACACCGCGCTCGCCGCCGGCGCCGCCGTCGTCACCGCCAGCGGCGACAAGCTGCTCGGCGGACCGCAGGCCGGCCTGCTGCTCGGCCGCGCAGACGTGGTCGAGCAGCTGCGCCGCCACCCGCTCGCCCGGGCCCTGCGGGTCGACAAGCTGACGCTCGCCGCGCTGGAGGCGACGCTCCGCGGCCCGGTCACCCCCACCTGGCAGGCCCTGGAAGCCGACCCGGACCAGCTGCGCGCCCGGTGCGTACGCCTGGCCGAGCTGGTCGGAGGGGT
>CADCUE010000085.1 GCA_902805805.1 uncultured Frankineae bacterium
GCGCCGCAGGGGCGGGCTCGGGCTCGGGCTCCGGAGCGGGCTCCGGCTCCGGCTCCGGCTCGGGCTCGGGGGTCGGCTCAGGCTCCGCAGCCGGTGCCTCCTCAGCCGGTGCCTCCTCAGCCGCCGGCGCGCCGCCGCCCCCTCCGCTGCCGTCGTCGATGGTCGCCAGCTCGACGCCGACCTCGACCGTCTCGTCCTCCTGCACCTTGATCGACGACAGGGTCCCGCTCGCGGGGGAGGGGATCTCGGTGTCGACCTTGTCGGTGGAGACCTCGAGCAGCGGCTCGTCGTCCTCGACCGAGTCGCCCTCCTTCTTGAGCCAGCGGGTGACGGTGCCCTCGGAGACGCTCTCGCCGAGGCGGGGCATGGTGACGGAGACGGCCATGGGTGCGAAGAGCTCCTCAGAAGTGGAGGGACGAGGGGATCGGGTCAGCAGTGCCCAGATCCGGCGGGCCCGGATCCGGAGTGCCCGGACCTGGCCCGGGCCACGGGGGCCGGACACCGGTGCCGGACGACGCGCCGGGCTAGGAGTGGCTGTGCAGCGGCTTGCCGGCGAGGGCGAGGTGGGCCTCGCCGACGGCCTCGGACATGGTCGGGTGGGGGTGGATGAGCTGCGCGACCTCGCCGGGCAGGGCCTCCCAGTTGGTGATCAGCTGGGCCTCGGCGATGAGCTCGCCGACGCGCTCGCCGACCATGTGCACGCCGATGACCGGACCGTCCTTGGACGCCAGCACCTTGACGGCGCCGGCGGTGCCGAGGATGCGGGCCTTGCCGTTGCCGGCGAGGTCGTACGTCGCCTCGACCACCTCGTAGCCGCGCTCCTCCGCGACCTTGCGGGTGATGCCGACGGAGGCCACCTCGGGGGAGGAGTAGGTGACGCGAGGGACGCCGTCGTAGTCGATCGGGGTGACGGCGAGCCCGGCGAGCCGCTCGGCGACGAGGATGCCCTCGCCGAAGCCGACGTGCGCGAGCTGGAGCGTCGGGATCAGGTCGCCGACGGCGCTGATGGTCGGGACGTTGGTCCGGCAGTAGGCGTCGACCAGGACGAAGCCGCGCTCCATCTCGACGCCGGCCTCCTCGTAGCCGAGGTCCTTGGAGACCGGACCGCGGCCGATGGCCACCAGCAGGAGGTCGGCCTCGATCTGCTTGCCGCCCTCGAGGTGCACGCGCACACCGCTGTCGGTGTGCTCGACCCGCTCGAACCGCGCACCGAGCTCCTGCTTGATGCCGCGCTTGCGGAAGGCCCGCTCGAGCAGCTTGCTGCTGCTCTCCTCCTCCAGCGGGACCAGGTGCGGGAGCGCCTCGACGATCGTCACCTCGGCGCCGAAGGAGCGCCAGACCGAGGCGAACTCGCAGCCGATCGCACCGGCACCGAGGATGACCACGGACCCCGGGATCGTGTCCATGCCGAGGGCGTCGTCGCTGTTGATGACCCGGGCGTGGTCGATCTCGAGTCCCGGGATGGAGCGCGGCACCGAGCCGGTCGCCAGCAGGACGTGCCGCGCCTCGATGCGCCGGCCGTCGACCTCGACCGCGGTCGGCGACACCAGCCGGCCGTGACCCTGGACCACCTCGATCTTGCGGCTCTTGACCAGACCGGTGAGACCCTTGAACAGCCCCTCGACGACCTTGTCCTTGTACTTGTTGACGCCTGCCATGTCGACCGACTCGAAGCTGCCGTTGACACCGAACTGGGCCGACTCCTTGATGACCTCGACGGTCTCGGCCGAGTGCAGCAGGGCCTTGGTCGGGATGCAGCCGCGGTGCAGGCAGGTGCCCCCGACCTTGTCCTTCTCGATCATCACGACGGTCATGCCGAGCTCCGCGGCCCGCAGGGCGGCGGCGTACCCACCGCTGCCACCCCCGAGGACGACGAGGTCGACGGGCGATCCGGATGGCTGAGTCACTGCAGTAGCTCCCTCGCTGTGGCGATGTGCTGCGGCCGACCGCTCGGGTCTGCGCGCGGGCCGTGCGTAGGGCATCCTTCCACTGACGACGTCCTGGTGTTGCACGGGCCTCCCGGGCCCGACCGGCGGACCGGAGGAGGACACCCGTGGGGTTGCGCGACCTGCTGCGCCGAGGCGACCGCCCGGGCACGGTCCGTTCCGCGCGGTCCGACGACGTCTACCACCTCGAGGAGTGGGCCGGGACGCGGCGCGGCGTCGAGGGCTTCGTCGAGCCGCAGACCTCGACCACGAGCACCACGCTCGTGCTCGTGGCGGCGGACGGCGAGTGGACGCGACGACGGATGGACTCGCCCAAGGCGGCGTTCGCCTTCGGCAGCAAGACCGGCATCCCCGTCTACGACGTGGCCGCGGTCGGCTACCCCCCGCGCATGCGCGAGTGGACGGCCAAGCGCAAGGCCGCCGGCGAGACCGGAGTGCCGCCGAGCGGCTAGCGCTTGCCGCAGGCGCTGCGTGCGAACTGCGACACCTGGCGCCCGCGTCCAGGGCCCTTGGGCAGCGACCGGGCGTACGCCGACACGTTCTGGCCGTGGTTGAGGTCCGGGTCGCAGGACGGCTCGACGACCGGCACCGGGGTGCCCGCGGCGGAGCGCTGACCCTTGGCGGCCGCCCGGTCGGCCTTGGCCCGGGCCTTGGCCTCCGCCCGGTCCGCCTTGGCGGCCGCCCGGTCGGCCTTGGCCTTGGCTTCGGCCTTGGCCGCCGAGTCGGCGCGCGACTGCGCCGCAGTCTGCTCCGCCGCGCTCGGGTCCGCGTCGGTCCCCGCAGCAGACGGCGAGGCGGTGGGCGAGCCGGGAGGAGACGGCGTGGGCGTCGGCGCCGCCGCGGTGCTCGGCAGCGGCGAGGGGCTGCTGACGGTCTGCAGCGCAACCGCACCGCCTCCGGCGGTCAGGGCGGCGAGGGCGAGGCCGACCACGCCGGTACGGACGGCAGCGCGGGTGAGGGCGAGGTCCGGCACAGTGCTGCTCCAGGAGGCCGTGGGCGGCCAGTGTCGCCCGCGGGTCTCCGGCTGTCAGGTGGTCCGGGGCCCGCAGGGGACGGTTCACCCGGACGGGTCACGCCGCCGTCGGTCAGGCCCCGGCGAGGTCCTCGAGCAGCTGGACGAAGGTCCGCACCGCCGCGCCGGTGCCGCCGTGCGGCGTGTAGCCGTACGGCTCTGCGGAGTTGTAGGCCGGTCCGGCGATGTCGAGGTGCGCCCACTTCACGCCGTCCGCGACGAACTCCTGCAGGAACAGCCCGGCGGTGAGCATCCCGCCCTCGCGCGGGCCGGTGTTGACGAGGTCCGCGACCTCGGAGTCGAGCCCCTTCTTCAGCTCCGGAGGCAGGGGCATGGGCCAGGACGGCTCGCCCGCCCGCCCGGCTGCGTCGACGACCTGCCCGCGCAGGGCGTCGTCGTTGGCCATCACGCCCGTCGTGCGGGCACCGAGCGCCACGAGCTGCGCCCCCGTCAGCGTCGCCACGTCGATCACGACGTCGGGGCCGTCCTCGCAGGCGCGCGCGATGGCGTCGGCGAGGATGAGGCGTCCCTCGGCGTCGGTGTTGTTCACCTCGACGGTCTTGCCGCCGCGCATCACCAGCACGTCCGACGGGCGGATCGCCGTACCGCTCGGCATGTTCTCGGCCATCGGCACCCACGCCTCGACGTCGATGGCGAGGCCCAGCTCGGCGACGGCGACCACGCTGGCGAGCACGGCCGCGGCGCCGCCCATGTCGCTCTTCATCTCCTCCATGGCCGCCGCCGGCTTGAGCGACAGGCCGCCGGAGTCGAAGGTGATGCCCTTGCCGATCAGGGCCACCGTGGGCCCTGAGCCCGATCCCGAGCCGCGGTAGGACAGGTGGACGAGGCGCGGCGGGTTGGCCGATCCCTGCCCGACGCCGACGATGCCGCCGAAGCCGCCCGCCACGAGGGCCTGCGCCTCGAGCACCTCGACATCGACGCCGACCGCCTGCGCGCGCTCGCGGGCGACGTCGGCGAGGTCGGCCGGGTGCAGGTCGCTCGGGGGCGTGTTGACCAGGTCGCGGGCGAGGTGCACGGCTCGGACGACGACCTCCGCGCGGCGCACGGCCGCGCTCACGGACTCGTCCTGCTCGCCCTCGACGACGAGCACGAGCTCGCCCACGGGCGCGCGGTGGTCGCCGCTGGACGTGGTGCGGTAGCGGTCGAAGGAGTACGCCCCCAGCAGGGCGCCCTCGCCCACCGCGCGCGCGGCGGCGGCGACGTCGCCTCCCGAGCCGGCCAGCGCGAGGGCCACCGTCGAGGAGCCGGCGAGCACCCGTACGGCGGCGCCGGTCGCCCGGCGCAGGACCTCCGCGTCGTACGCCTCCCCGTCCCCGGCCACCGGGCCGAGGCCGACGGCCACGACGACAGGAGCGGTCGTCGCGCCGAGTGTCGCCAGCCGGGTGACCTCCTCGGCCTTGCCGGTCGCGCCGAGGCCGACCAGCGCCGGCAGCAGACCGTCACCCAGGGCGGTGACCACGCTCTCGGCACCAGGCACCACGACCGGTCCCGAGGGGCCCTGAGCGAGGCCCAGGACGACGGCGTCGGCCGGGACGCCGGCGGCGGACGAGCTGGACAGGGAGAGGGAGGTCACGGGGCGCGAGGCTACCGGCGCCCGGTGCTCGGCCGAGCAGCGCGACGCGAGAGCACGCCCGTCGCAGCGGCGTACGGGCTAGGTTCACGCACTGTGACGACGACCTCCGACGCCGGCCTGCAGCAGGGCCCGCTGCACGACCGCCATGTCGCCCTGGGCGCCAAGCTCGCCGACTTCGGCGGCTGGCACATGCCCATCGAGTACCCGGGCGGCGGTGTGCTCAAGGAGCACACGGCGGTGCGGGAGGCCGTGGGCGTCTTCGACGTGAGCCACCTCGGCAAGGGGGTGGTCCGGGGGGCGGGCGCGGTCGACTTCGTCAACGACCGGCTGACCAACGACCTGCGCAAGGTGGGCGTGGGCTCGGCGCAGTACACGCTGTGCTGCGACGAGCAGACCGGTGGCGTCGTCGACGACCTCATCGCCTACGTCCGCAGCGAGGACGAGGTGTTCCTGATCCCGAACGCCGCCAACAGCAGCCAGGTGGTCGGCCGGCTCGCGGCCGACGCTCCGGCCGGCACCGAGGTCGAGGACCTGCACCGCACGCTCGCCGTGCTGGCCGTGCAGGGGCCTCGCAGCCGCGAGCTGGTCGAGGCGCTGGGACTGCCGACGGACCACGACTACATGTCCTTCGCCGGTGCCGAGTGGCGGGGCAGGCCCGTGGTCGTGTGCCGCACCGGCTACACCGGTGAGATCGGCTTCGAGCTGCTGCCGCGCTGGGACGACGCCGGTGCGGTCTGGGACGCCCTGCTGGACCTCGGCGCCGGTCTCGGCGTGCGGCCGTGCGGCCTGGGTGCGCGCGACACCCTGCGCACCGAGATGGGCTACCCCCTGCACGGCCAGGACCTCTCCCTCGACATCACTCCCGTGCAGGCCCGCGCCACGTGGGCGGTCGGCTGGGGCAAGTCGCGCTTCTGGGGCCGGGACGCGCTGCTGCGGGAGAAGGAGCAGGGAGCCCGGCGGCTGCTGTGGGGGCTGCAGTCGCTCGACCGCGGCATCCCCCGGGCACACATGACCGTCCTGCGGGACGGCGAGGCGGTCGGCGAGGTGACCAGCGGGACGTTCTCCCCGACCCGTCGCGTCGGCATCGGTCTCGCGCTGCTCGACCGGTCCGTCACCGAGGGCGACGAGGTCACGGTCGACGTCCGTGGTCGGAGCTCGTCGATGCGCGTCGTACGGCCGCCGTTCGTCCCGTCCCGGGTGCGCTGACCGGTGCAGCGGGTGCTGCTGGTCGGGCTCGCGGCCTCCGGCAAGTCGACGGTGGCCGACGCGATCGCGGCGTCCACGGGGTGGCCCTGCCTCGACAACGACCTCGTCCTCGAGCGCAGCGCCGGCTGCTCCGCCGAGCAGCTGCTCGCCCAGCGCGGTGACGACGCCCTGCGGTCGGCCGAGGCCGACGTGCTGACGCTCACCCTGTCCATGCCGCCGCCCCTGGTCGCCGGCGTGGCGGCGAGCGTGGTGCTCGACGCCGGGAACCGCCAGCGGCTGCGGTCGGGCGGGCACGTCGTGTGGCTCAGGGCCTCCGTCACCACCCTGGCCCGCCGGCTGGCCAAGGCGCCGCACCCGACGTTCCCGGCCGGCAACCGGGCGGCGGCGCTGCGGGCGATGGCCCGCGAGCGCGACCCGTTGTACGCCGAGGTGGCGCACCAGGTGCTCGACATGGACGTGCTGGCGCCGGCGCTGGCGGCCCGGCAGGTGGTCGAGGCGGTCCGCAGCTGACGCGGCCCGGCGGTCAGGGATCCGCAGTCAGGGGCGAACGGCCAGCACGACCAGGACCACGGCCGTCGTGATCTCGACGAGCGCGCCGAGCACGTCGCCGGTGATCCCCCCGATCCGGCGGACCGCGTGGGTGCGCACGAGCCGCGCGGTGACCAGCCCGGCGGTGACGGCGAGGACCGGCAGGACGAGCGGCAGGTCCTCCGCTGCGGCCAGCGCCGTCCCGGCGGCGACGGTGACGGCGGCGGCGCCCAGCGCGGTGCCACGGGGGACGGTGCCGGCGACGAGTGCACCGAGTCCGCCGGGCGCCGCTGCGGGCACCCCGGTCGTGCAGGCGGCGGTCACGGCGATGCGGCCGGTCACGACCGCCAGCAGCACGGCCGGTCCTCCACCGCCCGCGAGGGTGCAGGCCAGCAGCGCGGCGACCTGCACGGCGGGCACGAGCACGAGGGCCGCAGCGCCGAGCGCGCCGACCTCGGGCGACTTCATGACCGCACGGGCACGTTCGGGGTCGCCGTAGCTCCCCAGCCCGTCCACCAGGTCGGCCAGGCCGTCGAGGTGCAGGCCCCGGGTGAGCAGGCCGTGCAGCGCCACGACGAGGACGCAGCCGAGCAGGGGCGGTCCCTGCGTGAGCCGCTCCACGCCGAGCAGCACACCGGCGAGCGGGACGGCCAGCAGCAGCCCGACCGCCGGCGCGAGGCGCATGGCCCAGCCCGCGGTGGCCCGGTCGACCCGCTCCGGGCCGCGCACGGGCAGGACCGTCAGGGTCGTGAGGGCCAGGCGCAGGCCCGCTGCGGCCCCGTCGCTCCGTCGCCCCTGCACGGGCGGCGGGTCGGCAGCGGGCACGGACGCACGCTAGTGGCCGGGGCGCAGCGTTCCCGGCCGCGGAAGCCCGGGCGACCTACCGCAGCGACCGGGGCAGGCCCGCGACGACCTGGACCACCTCGTCCGACGCTGCGGCCAGCCGGCCGGTCAGGGCGCCGAGCAGGTCGCGGAACAGGCGTCCGGACGCGCTGGCCGGCACCACACCGGAGCCCACCTCGGGAGCGACCAGCACCGCGGTGCCCCGGCAGCCCCGCCAGGAGTCGACGAGCTCGTCGCAGGCCGCGTCGACCGCCTCTCGCGGACCCTCCCAGGCGTCGGCGGCGTCGACGACGCGCACCAGCCACAGGCCCAGGTCGTCGACGAGCACCGGCGCGGAGGCGGTCCGCAGGACCTGCGACACGTCACCGGTCTCGACGGTCGACCAGGCGGCCGGTCGTCGGCGGACGTGGGCCCGCACCCGACCGGCCCACTCGGCGTCGCCCTCGCGGGGCGGCGCCGTGGCGACGTAGGTCACCGCCGGCTCGGCCGCGAGCCGCCGCTCGGCGTACGCCGACTTGCCGGAGCGCGCGCCGCCGAGCACCAGCACCCGGCGCGACGGCAGGGGGGCGGCAGCCGGCGCACCCAGGTCCAGGACCTGCCCGTCGACGAGCGCGGTGGCGCCCCAGCCGGCCAGCACGGCGTCGAGCTCGGCGGGCGGGGGGTTGTCGTGCCCGAGGTGCACCGCGTGCACGGCGGTGCCGTCCACGACGGCGCCGCGGCGGCGGAGCTCGGCCACCTGCTCCGGCCAGCTGGCCAGGTCGTGGTGGGCGGGCAGGTGCGCGCTGGTCAGGTCGAGCAGGACCGCGTCGTACGCCCGACCGGTGACGAGCGCGAGCGCCTGCTCCCCGAGCACGCCCGTGTCGGTCGCCCACAGCAGCGACCGGCCCTGCGCGGACGTCACGTCGTAGAGGACGGCGGGCCCGGCGTCCGGGCCGGCGTGCGTCGCGGGCAGCACCCGCACGTCCTGGCCGGCGAGGGTGTGCCGACCTCCGGGCGCGGCGACGACGGGGGTCACCGTCGGGTCGAGGTGCGGCCCGACGACCTCGAGGACGGCCGGGGGAGCCAGCAGCGTGAGGGGGCGGTTGCCGGCGGCCCACCCCCGCCACATCCACGCCGGCCAGTGCGAGTGGTCGGGGTGGGCGTGCGTGATGCAGACCGCCTCCACCCGGGACAGGTCCGTGCCGGCCCGCACGGCGGCCCGAGGGGTGTCCGGGCCGAGCTCGATCAGGAGCCGGTCGTCCACCAGAGCGCTGCTCGAGCCGCGGACGACGCCGGCCTGCGCGGCGGCCCGGCACGACGCGCAGCCGCACCAGGCGTTGGGCCAGCCGTCGGCGCTCCCCGTGCCGAGCAGGCGGATGCGCATGGCGACAGCCAACCGCATCTGCGAACCTGGGCGCCCCTGACCCGCTGACCCCGACCGCAGACCCGGAGGACGCACCGATGGCCTGGACCTGGCGCTACGAGGACCCGAGCGGCGCGACGGTGGTGCCGCTGGACACCGCACCCACGTCGGAGGCGTTCCCCAACCAGGCCGACGCCGAGAGCTGGATCGGCGAGCACTGGCGGGAGCTGCTCGGCGCCGGCGTCGCGCAGGTCACCCTGCTCGAGGACGACCGGGAGGTCTACGGCCCGATGGGCCTGAGCTCGCCGGCCTGACGCACCCGCGCCGAGCCGGTCCGACCGGCGCGGGGCCGGCCGGGCCCCGCCCTACGGGCGCTGGGCCGGGCTGACGGTCTTGCCGGGGTCGGTCTCGACGACGCCCTGCAGCACGTCGTCGATGCGCGCGACCAGGTCGGCGTCCAGCCGGACCCCCGCGGCGGCGACGTTGTCGCGGACCTGCTCGGGCCGGGACGCGCCCACGATGGCCGACGAGACGTTGGGGTTCTGCAGGACCCACGCGACCGCCAGCTGCGCCAGGCTCAGACCGGCGTCGGCGGCCAGCGGCTTGAGCTGCTGGACCTTCTCCAGGACGTCGTCGCGCAGCCAGCGGGCGATCATCTTGTCGCCGCCGTTGACGTCCGTCGCCCGCGACCCCTCGGGCGGCGCCTGGCCGGGCAGGTACTTGCCGGTCAGCACGCCCTGCGCGATCGGGGACCAGACGATCTGGCCGATGCCCTCGCGCTCGCACAGCGGCACGACCTCGGCCTCGATGACCCGCCACAGCATGGAGTACTGCGGCTGGGAGGACACGATGCGGTCCAGGCCCATCTGCCCGGCGATCTCCAGCGCCGCCTCGATCTCCGACGCCTTCCACTCGGAGACGCCGATGTAGTGCACCTTGCCCGCCCGGACCAGGTCGTCGAAGGCGCGCAGCGTCTCCTCGAGCGGCGTCTCGTAGTCGAAGCGGTGGGCCTGGTAGAGGTCGATGTGGTCGGTCTGCAGCCGGCGCAGCGAGGCGTGGCAGCTCTCGACGATGTGCTTGCGCGACAGGCCGCGGTCGTTGACGCCCTCGCCGGTCGGCCAGTAGACCTTGGTGAACAGCTCGATCGACTCCCGGCGCACGCCCTTGAGCGCCTCCCCGAGCACCGTCTCGGCGCGGGTGCCGGCGTAGACGTCGGCCGTGTCGAAGGTCGTGATGCCGACCTCGAGGGCTTCCTTGACGCAGGCCGTGGCCTGGTCGGCCTCCACCTGCGAACCGTGGGTCAGCCAGTTGCCGTAGCTGATCTCCGAGACCTTCATGCCGCTGCGCCCGAGGCGCCTGAACTCCATGGCCGCAACGTACGTGCCGGCTCCGACGCCCGCGCGTCCGGGTGTCCGAGCCGCCGCGTGCGGTCAGGCGGTCCGGTCGCCCGGGGAGACGCGCGCCGCCGGGATGCGCCAGCGGCGGAAGACGGTGGTGCGCAGCAGCCCGTACGCGACGTGGCCGCGCAGCTTCGTGATCTCGGGGAACTGCTCGCGCAGACGACGGCGCAGCACCCGGGCGGTGAGGACGAGGTCCGTGATCAGCGCGAAGACCCCGACGAGCCAGACGGCCAGGGCCACGTCGAGCACGCGGCGGTTGCCGGTCAGCTGGGCCAGGACGAGCCCGAACGCCAGGGGGAGCATGAGCACGCCGATGCTGCGGCGGGCGTCGACCACGTCGCGCACCAGGGCACGGACCGGTCCGGCGTCGCGCGGCAGCAGCTCGCGGCCGTCCCGTACGCGCTCGCGCGCCGCGCGGGCCTCTTCCCGAGCGCGCTGCGCGGCCTCCTTGCGGGTGCGCGGGGGCGGCGGCACCGGACCGCCCCGTCGTGCGCCCTGGGCCTCGCTGCGCTTGGGCGTCGGGCGGCCCTTGCCCATGGAGGACCTGCCGGGGCTGCCGAGAGGACGGGAGGTCACGGGACCGATCCTAGGTCTGGGGGAGAGCCAGCATGCGGTCCAGCGCAGCGCGGGCGTGCCCCGCGGTGCGCGGCTCGACGGAGATCTGGTTGACGACCCGGCCCTCGACGAGCGACTCGAGGGTCCACACGAGGTGCGGCAGGTCGATGCGGTTCATCGTCGAGCAGAAGCACACGGCCCTGTCGAGGAACACCACCGTCTTGTCGGGGTGGGCCTGGGCCAGCCGGCGCACGAGGTTGAGCTCGGTGCCGATGGCCCAGGCGCTGCCCGCCGGCGCCGCCTCGAGGGCGGAGATGATGAACTCGGTGGACCCCACGAGGTCGGCCGCCTCGACGACCTCGTGGCGGCACTCCGGGTGGACCAGCACCGTCACGCCGGGCACCCGCTCGCGGACGTCGCGCACCGACTCCGCGGTGAAGCGGCCGTGCACGGAGCAGTGGCCCTTCCACAGGATCATCGTGGCGTCCTGCAGCTGCTGGGCGGTCAGCCCGCCGCCCGGCTTGTGCGGGTCGTAGAGCACGCAGTCGTCCAGCGACAGGCCCATCTCCCGTACGGCGGTGTTGCGGCCGAGGTGCTGGTCGGGCAGGAACAGCACCTTGGTGCCCTGCTCGAACGCCCACGTCAGGGCCCGCTCGGCGTTCGACGACGTGCAGATCGTCCCGCCGTGCTCGCCGGTGAAGGACTTGATGGCCGCGCTGGAGTTCATGTAGCTGACCGGCACGGTCACGTCCGCGACGCCGGCGGCCTGCAGGTCCTCCCAGCACTGCTCGACCTGGTCGAACGTCGCCATGTCGGCCATGGAGCAGCCCGCGGCGAGGTCCGGCAGCAGGACCTTCTGGTGCGGCCCGGTGAGGATGTCGGCCGACTCGGCCATGAAGTGCACCCCGGCGAAGACGATGAACTCCGCCTCGGGCCGTGCCGCCGCCTGCTGCGCCAGCTTGAAGCTGTCGCCCGTGACGTCGGCGAAGGCGATCACCTCGTCGCGCTGGTAGTGGTGGCCCAGCACGAAGACCCGGTCGCCGAGCGCGTCCTTGGCCGCCCGGGCACGCGCGACCAGCGTCGGGTCGGAGGCCGCCGGGAGGTCGCCCGGGCAGTCCACGCCCCGCTCGGAGGCAGGGTCGCTCGACCGACCGAGCAGGAGCAGCGCCAGCGGCGTCGGCTCGACGCCGGGCATCAGGTCGAGCTCGGCCGGGCTCAGCGGGGTGACGGTCACGTGGGCTCCTCGTCCGGTGCGGCAGGGATAGTGTCGCACAGACGACAACATGCCGCCGTCCCTCGCATTCCCGCGGTGGCAGGCTGCGGCGATGCGCGTGCTGATGGCTCCGGACGGGTTCGGCGGGACGCTGTCCCCCGCGCAGGCGGCGACGGCCCTCGCCGAGGGCTGGCGGCGGACGGCTCCGGACGACGAGGTGGACCTCGCGCCGCTGTCCGACGGCGGGCCCGGTTTCGTCGACGTCCTCGCGACCGCGCTGCCGGACGCCGAGCGGCGAGCGGTCACCGTCGAGGACGCGCTCGCCCGCCCGGTGCAGGCGGAGCTCCTGCTGCACGGGACGACGGCGTACGTCGAGTCGGCCCAGGCGTGCGGCCTGCACCTGCTGACGCAGGAGGAGCGCGACCCGATGCGGACGACGACGTACGGCGTCGGCCAGCTGCTCGCAGCCGCGCTGGACGCGGGTGCGACCCGGATCGTCGTCGGGCTCGGCGGGAGCGCCACCAACGACGGCGGGGCCGGGCTGCTGTCGGCGCTGGGCCTGCAGCGGCTGGACGCGGCGGGGCAGCGGCTGGCGCCCGGTGGCGCTGCGCTGCGGCAGGTCGACCGGCTGTCCGGCGACCTCGACCCGCGGCTGGCGGACGTCGAGCTGGTCGCCGCCTCGGACGTCGAGAGCCCGCTGCTGGGGCTGTACGGCGCGTCGTCGGTGTTCGGCCCGCAGAAGGGGGCCAGCCGCGAGGACGTGGCTCTGCTCGACGGTGCGCTGACGCGCTGGGCCGACGTGCTCGAGGCCGCGCTCGACGTGCAGGTCCGCGACCGGCCCGGAGCAGGAGCGGCCGGCGGCCTCGGCGCAGCGCTGTTCGTCCTCGGCGCGACCGTGCAGCCCGGCATCGCGCTCGTGCAGGAGTCCGTCGGCCTCGACGAGCGCGTGTCGCGGGCCGACCTCGTCGTCACCGGCGAGGGCCGGTTCGACTCGCAGTCGCTGGTCGGCAAGGTCGTCAGCGGCGTCGCCCGGACAGCCGGTGAGCACGCCGTCCCGTGCGTCGTGCTGGCCGGCGACGTCCAGCTCGGGCGGCGGGAGGCGGCTGCCGCCGGTGTCGAGCAGGCCTGGTCGCTGGTCGACCTGGTCGGGGCCGAGCGTGCGATCGGCGACGCCGCAGCGGCGCTGGCCGAGCTGGCCTCCCACGTGGCAGGCCAGTGGCGCGCAGGTCGCCCAGCATGAGTCGTGCGATCCTGGAAGGGTCCGGGCCCGCACCGCGTTGACCCGGGTGCACCCACCGCAGACTGCCCGCAGTCACTCACTCGGAGGCCAGATGACCGCCCCGGAGACCGCCGTCCCCACCGCTGACACGCAAGCGCCGACCGGCGTCGTGCTGAGCGACCCCGCCGCCGAGAAGGTCAAGGCCCTGCTGGCCCAGGAGGGACGCGACGACCTCGCGCTGCGCGTCGCCGTGCAGCCCGGTGGCTGCTCCGGCCTGCGCTACCAGCTGTTCTTCGACGAGCGCTCGCTCGACGGCGACGCCGTCCAGACCTACGGCGACGGTGCCGTCAAGGTCGTCGTCGACCGCATGAGCGTCCCCTACCTCGCCGGCGCGACGATCGACTTCGTCGACACCATCGAGAAGCAGGGCTTCACGATCGACAACCCCAACGCGGGCGGCTCATGCGCCTGCGCCG
>CADCUE010000086.1 GCA_902805805.1 uncultured Frankineae bacterium
GGGCCTCAGGCGCCGACGTACCCCGGCACGACGGTGACGTCGTCGATGTCGGCGACCACGTCGTCCTGCACGTCGACGATGCCCGGCACGCCGCGGGCCGCCGAGCCGGCCAGGACCGCCGTGCTCGCCCGCTCGACCGAGCCGCGCAGGTAGGCGATGCCCTCGGCGACGGTGACCGTCATGCCGCGCCCGGCCCTGCCGACCGCGTCCGAGACGGCCCGCACGACGTCGGGCTCCAGCGACTCGTCGCTGCGGGTGAAGACCCGCAGCAGGTCGCTGCGGGTGAGGATGCCGACCAGCCGGCCGCCGTCGGTCACGCAGAGCCGGCCCACGTGGTTGCGGCCCATGGCCGACAGCGCCTCGCACACCCCCGTGTCCGGCGACGTGGTCCGGGCGGGCGCCGACATCAGCTCACGCGCGGTGCGCCCCCGGGCCTTGCGCGCGTGGGTGAGCGCGGTCCGGCCGCTGGTGAGCAGCTGGCCGAAGCTCGGTGACGACTCCTCGTGACAGGTCAGGTCGGAGCCGCTGACCACCCCCAGCAGCTCACCGCGCTCGTCGACCACGGGCAGCGCGTCGATCCCCTGCCCGACCAGCACCTCGACGATCTGCTTGAACGGCGCGTCCGGGTGCACGGTCAGCACCTGGCGCGTCATGGCCTCGCCCACGGTCCGCATGACGTCCTCCTCCGCTCGGGAGGCGCGGCGCCGGTCGGGGCAGGGAGGCGGCCACCACCTCCACCGGCGCCGGTCCGGCGCCGTGCTGCGAACGTTACGCCCGACCTGCCCTGGTTGTCAGCGTCGTGCGGCGCGGGGGTCCGGCCCGGTCTCGGCGACGTCCAGGACCACGTCAGGGCGTACGGACGCCGTCCGCCGCAGCAGCCCGCCCGGCCCGTACCGCAGCCGGATCTTCAGCACGCCCGCGTCGATCCGGCCCTTCCGGTCGGGGGTGACGAGCAGGCGCAGGGTGCAGTCCTGCTCGCCGGCCGCGACCTCGAAGCCGTCGACCGGCTCGCCGTCCTGCGGGTCGACCGGGAAGCCCAGCGTGATCGGTCCCGTCGGCGGCCGGACGAGATCGGTCGTGCTCCCGGCGGCCTGCTCCACCTCGACCCCGGCGACCGTCGACCCGGTGACCTGCGAGCCCAGGCAGACGACGCCGTCGAAGGCGTACGTCGTGCCGACGTGGGCCGGTGAGGCCAGCACCTGCCCGCCCGGGTCGGCCGACGGCCGGGCCCCCAGCGCGAAGACCAGCAGGCCGCTCACCACGGCCACCACGAGCACGCCGAGCAGCAGCGGTCCGCGCCGCCACCGTCCTCGTACGCGCACCGCCACCGCGCCATCCTCGTCGAGCGCGCCCCGGAGCGCCCGACGGCTCGACCTGGGAGACTGGAGGCATGACCCGGACGGAGCGCGCAGTGGTGCGCGACGTCGTGCTGCTCGGCTCGACGGGGTCGATCGGGACGCAGGCCGTCGACGTCGTGCGCGCGGCACCGGACCTGTTCCGCGTCGTCGGGCTGGCGGCGGGAGGCGAGCGGGTCGACCTGCTCGCGGCGCAGGCGCTCGAGCTCGGGGTCGAGGTCGTCGCGGTGGCGCAGGCCACGGCGGCCTCGGACCTGCAGCTGGCGTTCTACGCGGCCGCGCAGGCCCGCGGCTTCAGCAGCGGCGACTTCGCCGTGCCGAAGATCCTCGCCGGGCCGGACGCGGCCACCGAGCTGGCCGCCTGGCCCTGCGACACCGTCCTCAACGGCATGACCGGCTCGGTCGGGCTCGCGCCCACCCTGGCGGCCCTGAACGCCGGGCGCACCCTCGCTCTCGCCAACAAGGAGTCGCTGGTCGCGGGTGGTCCGCTGGTGCAGGCGGCCGTGCAGCGCCCCGACCAGCTGGTGCCCGTCGACTCGGAGCACAGCGCCCTGGCGCAGTGCCTGCGCGGCGGACGGGCCGAGGAGGTGCGGCGCCTGGTCCTGACGGCGAGCGGCGGTCCGTTCCGCGGCCGCAGCCGGGCCGAGCTCGCCGACGTGACTCCCGCGCAGGCGATGGCCCACCCGACGTGGGACATGGGACCCGTCATCACCATCAACTCGGCCACGCTGGTCAACAAGGGGCTCGAGGTCGTCGAGGCGCACCTGCTGTTCGGGACGCCGTACGACGCGATCGACGTCGTGGTGCACCCGCAGTCGCTCGTGCACTCGATGGTGGAGTTCGTCGACGGGTCCACCCTGGCCCAGGCCAGCCCGCCGGACATGCGCCTGCCGATCGCCCTCGCCCTCGGCTGGCCCGACCGGCTGCCGCGCCCGGCGTACGGCCTGGACTGGAGCTCGGCCACGACGTGGGAGTTCGAGCCGCTCGACGCCGACGCGTTCCCCGCCGTCGAGCTGTGCAAGGCGGCCGGTCGGCGGGGCGGTACCGCTCCCGCCGTGCTCAACGCGGCCAACGAGGTGTGCGTGCAGGCGTTCGTGGCCGGTGCGCTGCCGTTCCTGGGGATCGTCGAGACGGTGGCGGCCGTCGTCGAGGAGAATCCGCATCGGGAACGCGCAACCCTGACCGACGTGTTGGAGTCGGAGAGATGGGCGCGCGCGCGTGCCCGGGAGCTGGTCGACGACAGGACGAGGAAGACCCGATGACGCACCCCGCAGCACCGCCCCGGTGCCGCGCATGACGAACCTGCTGGCCAGTCGCCCGGCGTCCGGGGGCGACGCGCCGCAGCCGCGGCCGCCCTCCCGCGGCCTGCTGGTCGCGGCCGTCCTGCTCGTCCTCGTGGCGGTCGTCGGCGTCGCCACGGGCAACGGCACCTACCTGCTGGGTGCGCTCGGCTTCGTCGTGGCCCTGCTGGTCTCGGTGACCCTGCACGAGGCGGGTCACTTCCTCACCGCCCGCCGCTACGGCATGAAGGCGACGCAGTTCTTCGTCGGCTTCGGGCCGACCCTCTGGTCGCGGCAGACGGGCGAGACCGAGTGGGGCGTCAAGGCCGTCCCGGCCGGTGGCTTCGTCAAGATCGTCGGGATGACGCAGCTGGAGGAGGTCGACCCCGAGGACGAGCCGCGCGCGTTCTGGCGTCAGCCGTGGCGTCAGCGCGCGGTCGTGCTGGCCGCCGGGTCGACGGTCCACTTCGTCCTCGCCGCGCTGCTCGTGCTGCTGGGCTCGTTCGCCATCGGCAAGGCCGTCGAGCGCGCGCCGGGCATCGGCGCGATCTCCGAGTGCGTCCCGGTGTCGGCGTCGGCGAAGGCGTCCTGCGACGACCCCGACGCGGTGCCCCCGCCGGCCGAGCAGGCGGGACTGCGACCCGGCGACGTGGTCGTCTCCGTGGCCGGCGAGCGGACCTCCGGGTACGTGCAGTTCCTCGAGCAGATCCGCTCGGCGCCGGAGCGCGCCGTCGACGTCGTCGTGGACCGCGACGGCACGCGCCAGACGCTGACCGTCACGCCGGTCGCCGTGCAGCGCGAGTCGCTGACCGAGAAGGGCGAGATCGAGACGGTGGGCGCCATCGGCGTCGCGCCGCAGTTCCGCCAGGGCACCGAGCGGCTCGGACCGGTCGACGCCCTGCAGCACAGCGGTGACGTCGCGGTGCTCATGGTCGAGGGCATCCAGCGGACCGTGACCGAGAAGCTCGGCACGATCACCCAGGTCTACAGCGACGACCGCGACCCCGAGGGCTTCATCGGCATCGTCGGAGCCGGGCGGATCAGCGGCGAGGTGCTGGCCAGCGAGGAGACGCTGTCGTTCAAGGTGCTCAGCTTCCTCGTGCTGGTGGCCGGGCTCAACCTGTTCGTCGGCCTGTTCAACCTGCTGCCGCTGCTCCCGCTCGACGGCGGCCACCTCGCGGTGCTGTTCTTCGAGCAGGTGCGCGACCGGCTCCGGCGGCTGCGGGGCTACGCCGGCGAGCTGCAGCGGGTCGACCTCAACCGGCTGCTGCCGCTGACCTACGCCGTCGTCGTGTTCTTCGCCGGCTTCACCGTGTGGCTGCTCGGCGCCGACATCGTCAACCCGATCAGGATCTCCCCATGACCTCGTCCGCCGTCCCGATCAGCCTCGGCATGCCGGCCCTGCCGCCGGCCCGCCTCGCCGACCGGCGGCCCACCCGGCAGCTCGACGTCGGCGGTGTCCTCGTCGGCGGCGGCGCGCCGATCAGCGTCCAGTCGATGACCACGACCGTCACGGCCGACGTCAACGCCACGCTGCAGCAGATCGCCGCGCTCACCGCGACGGGCTGCCAGATCGTGCGCGTCGCCGTACCGGACCCCGTCGACGCGGAGGCGCTGCCGCGGGTCGTCAAGCAGTCGCAGATCCCCGTCATCGCGGACATCCACTTCCAGAGCAAGTACATCTTCGCGGCCATCGACGCCGGCTGCGCCGCCGTGCGCGTCAACCCGGGCAACATCCGCGAGTTCGACGGCAAGGTCGGCGAGGTCGCCCGCGCCGCCCGCGAGTCCGGGACCCCCATCCGCATCGGCGTCAACGCCGGGAGCCTCGACAAGCGGATCATGGCCAAGCACGGCAAGGCGACTCCGGAGGCGCTCGTGGAGTCGGCGCTGTGGGAGTGCTCGCTGTTCGAGGAGCACGACTTCCGCGACATCAAGATCTCGGTCAAGCACAACGACCCGGTGGTCATGGTGCAGGCCTACCGGCTGCTCTCGCAGCGCTGCGACTACCCGCTCCACCTCGGGGTCACCGAGGCCGGCCCGGCGTTCCAGGGCACGATCAAGTCGGCGGTGGCCTTCGGGGCGCTGCTGTCCGAGGGCATCGGCGACACGATCAGAGTGTCGCTGAGCGCGCCGCCGGTCGAGGAGGTCAAGGTCGGCCTCGCGATCCTGGAGTCGCTCAACCTCAAGCAGCGCGGACTGGAGATCGTCTCCTGCCCGTCCTGCGGGCGGGCGCAGGTCGACGTCTACACGCTCGCCGAGCAGGTGACCGCGGGTCTGGACGGTCTGACGGTGCCGCTTCGGGTGGCCGTCATGGGCTGCGTCGTCAACGGACCCGGTGAGGCGCGCGAGGCCGACCTCGGCGTCGCGTCCGGCAACGGCAAGGGGCAGATCTTCGTCAAGGGCGAGGTGATCAAGACCGTGCCCGAGGCGCAGATCGTCGAGACCCTCATCGAGCAGGCCCTCATCCTCGCCGAGGCCTACGACGGCCCGAGCGGGGAGCCTGCGGTCGGCGTGTCCTGACCGGTCTACCCTGACCCCCGTGGCGGCAGGTCCGGCGGGGGAGCGCTCGGCGTGCTGAGGACGTCCGCCCCCGCGCGGGTCCTCGACCGGCGCGACACCGACGAGGTGCTCGCCCTGCTCGACCGCGATCCGGTGGCGGACGTCTTCGTCGCCTCGCGCGTCCAGGCGGCCGGGCTGACCGAGAGCCGGCTGGGAGCGCAGGTCTGGGGCTTCGGCGAGCGGGGGCGGCTGGAGTCGCTCTGCTACAGCGGCGCCAACCTCGTCCCCGTGCAGGCCGGGCCCGAGGCGGTGCGCGCCTTTGCCGAGAGGGCGCGTCGGCAGGGCCGGCGCTGCTCGTCCATCGTCGGCGAGTCGGCCGCCGTCTCGCAGCTGTGGCAGCTGCTCACCCCCGCCTGGGGACGGGCCCGGGTCGTGCGCGCCGCGCAGCCGCTGCTCGTCCTCGACGGGCCGCCGACGGTCCCGGCCGACCCGCAGGTCCGGCCGGTGCGGCGGGACGAGGTCGACCTCCTGCTGCCGGCCTGCATCGCGATGTTCACCGAGGAGATCGGCGTCTCGCCGCTCGTCGGCGACGGCGGCGCGCTCTACCGCGCCCGGGTCACCGAGCTGGTGACGCAGGGCCGGGCCTACGCCCGCATCGACGACGGCCAGGTGGTCTTCAAGGCCGAGGTCGGCGCGGCGACGGCCTCGGTGTGCCAGGTGCAGGGCGTCTGGGTGGACCCCCAGCTGCGCGGGCGGGGCCTGTCGCTCGGCGGGACGGCCGCCGCCGCCGCGCTGGCCCAGGCACGGGTCGCCCCCGTGGTCAGCCTCTACGTCAACGACTTCAACGTCGCGGCGCGCAGGGCCTACACCCGCGTCGGCTTCCGCCAGGTCGGGACCTTCACCAGCGTGCTGTTCTGAGACGTGCGGCACATCGCCGCCCGCCGTCCCACGCCGTGGGATCCGAACTGGTCAGCCGCGGCCCGTCCGCGTCACACTTCGCCACCAGCCAGGACGAGAAGAGGTCGACCGTGACGCTCCAGGTCAAGCCCGGCACCACGTGGGACGAGGTCTACGCGCGGGCCCGCTCCGCCGCCCCCGAGGCCTTCGACGCCGACCGCATCCTCAACCTGACGGGGGGCGAGTGGCGGCGCAGCGGATCGCCCGGTGAGCACGTCAACCCGGTCGACGGCGCCGCCATCCAGGGACCCCCGCGCGTGTCGCACGACGAGGCCGTGGAGGCCGTCGCGCACGCCCTGCGGGAGCACGAGCAGTGGAGCGCGGTGGGGCTCGACGAGCGCAAGAGCCGGGTGCAGGAGGCGGTCGACGGGCTCGCCGCCGAGCGCGACACCCTCGCGCTGCTGCTGGCCTGGGAGATCGGCAAGCCGTGGAAGCTGGCCTGCGCCGACGTCGACCGGGCGCTGGACGGCGTGCGCTGGTACCTCGACGAGATCGACCGGCAGATCGCGGGCCGCACGCCGCTGCCCGGCCCGGTGAGCAACATCGCGTCGTGGAACTACCCGATGAGCGTGCAGGTCCACGCCGAGCTGGTGCAGTGCCTGGCCGGCAACGGGGTCATCGCCAAGACGCCGTCGCAGGGGGGCTTCCACACGCTCACCCTGGCCCACGCCGTGATGAAGCGCGCCGGTCTCCCGGTGACGCTGCTGTCCGGCGTCGGCTCGCAGCTCGGCGACGTGCTGATCCGGTCGCAGGAGATCGGCTGCCTGGCCTTCGTCGGCGGCCGGACCAACGGCCGCAAGGCCGCGACGTCCCTCGCCGACACCGGCAAGCGGCACTTCCTCGAGCAGGAGGGCCTGAACGCCTGGGGCGTCTGGGACTTCTCGAGGTGGGACGAGCTGGCCGCCCACCTCACCAAGGGCTTCGAGTACGCCAAGCAGCGCTGCACCGCCTACCCGCGCTACGCCGTCCAGCGCCAGCTGATGCCCGAGTTCCTGGAGATGTACCTGCCGGTGGTCAAGGGGCTGCGCTTCGGCCACCCGCTGGCGGTCGAGAGCCCCGACGACGCGCTGCCCGACCTGCACTTCGGTCCGCTCATCTCGGCGGCCAAGGCGGCGGACCTGCGGGCGCAGTACGACGAGGCGGTCACCGGCGGCGGCATCCCGCTCTACCACGGCTCGCTCGCGCAGGGCCGGTTCGTGGACGGGCAGGACACCTCGGCGTACGTCGCCCCTGCCACGGTGCTGGAGCCGCCGCCGTCCTGGTCGCTGCGCCACTCGGAGCCGTTCGGGCCGCTGGACTCCATCGTCGTGGTCGACAGCGAGGCCGAGCTGCTCGCGGCGATGAACGCCTCCAACGGCTCGCTGGTGGCGTCCGTGGCCACCGACGACGCCGACTTCGGTGCCCGCGTCGCCGAGGAGCTGCAGGCCTTCAAGGTCGGCATCAACAAGCCGCGCAGCCGGGGCGACCGCGAGGAGGTCTTCGGCGGCAAGGGCGCGTCGTGGAAGGGCGCCTTCGTCGGCGGTGACCTGCTCGTGCAGGCCGTCACGGAGGGCGAGGGGCAGGTCTACGGCAACTTCCCGACCTACTCGAAGTACCCCGAGAAGGTCTGAGGCCGGGCCGTACGCCCTGCCGGCCTCAGCGGGACGCGTCGATCCGGTCGGCGGCGACGTAGTAGAGCGTCGCCCCCGGCTCGACGGGCCGGTCCCACGGCGGGCTCACGACCAGGGCGCCGTCGGCGCGCACGGCCAGCAGCGTCGCGGAGTGCGTCCGGCCGAGCCAGGTCTGGGCGTCGCCGACCGTGCGGTGGGGGAAGCCGGTCGGCACGGTCAGCGAGTAGGTGTTGCCGTGGCCACCGCTGCTCATCAGGTCGTTGTAGACCTGCGTGATGCCGGGGTCCACGGCCTCCTCCGACAGCAGGTACGGCATGTGCCACTGCACGCACTGCACGTCGGGGTTGACGTAGCGCAGGTGCTCGCGGCGGCCGAGGTCGCGCAGGGCCGCGACCAGGTGGGCGTCCGGGTTCGCGTGGTTGACCGCGACCGCGATCGCCAGCGTCTCGTTGTCGTCGCGGCCGTCGACGACCACCGTCCGGGCCCGCTCGACGCAGGCCCGACGCAGCACGTCCTCGCGGGTGAGGTCACCGCGCACGAAGTGCACCTCGGGAAGCACCGCGGCCATCGGGTGCTCGGCCAGCTCGGGCCACGCGCCGACCACCACCGAGCGGCCCTCCACCGTGAGCTCCTGCACGATGCGCTCGGTGCGCCCGGGCAGGTAGCCGAGCAGGACCAGGTGGTCCGTCAGGTCCAGCGCGGCCTCGCCCCGCATCCGCCGACTCCTCCCCGCCGAGATCACCTCGGCCAGCCGCGTGAACAGCAGCGTCAGGGTCACGATGCCACCGACGACGACGTACGCCCCGGCGAGCCGCCCGCCGGTCGACACGGGGAACAGGTCGCCGTAGCCCACGGTGGCCGCCGTGACGACGAAGTACCACCAGTAGTTGCGCGGCTGCGCGATCTCGCTGTCGGCCGGCTCGAGCAGGGCCATCGCGAGCCAGCTGGTCAGGAACACGAAGCCGGCGATGGCCAGCGGCAGGCGCCAGCCCGTCAGGCGCACGTGCAGCAGACGCGCCAGCCGAGCGGCGAAGATCGGCACCGGCCTCCTGTCACGCGTCGGACGCGGCCGAACCTACCGCCGCGGACGGCTCGCCGGTCACCGGACCAGGGGGATCCGCAGCGGGAGGAACGGCGGGGTCCACGGTCCCGCGTCCGCGGCACCTCCGCAGGCGGCCTCCGGGCGCGAGAGTGCGTCGTCGAGCCGCCCGGCGTAGGCCCTCTGCTCAGGACCCACGGCGATGCGCTGGTGCACGTCGCGGCCGTCGACGGACGAGTGGAGCACCAGGTCGCGCGGCGCCGGGGCGCCCTCGGCGCCGCTGGTGCAGTCGACCAGGCGGTGCGCCACCACCGTGCCGCTCCACCCGGGGCGCAGCGGCCGACCACGCTCGGAGCGCACCCGGACGTCGGCGTCGTCCAGCACGTCGACGTCCCAGGCGCCGGGGACCAGCTCGGCCGAGGTCAGCACGACCGCGTGCCCGCTCGTGTTGACGACGTCGATCTGCAGGCCGACGTGCAGCTGTCCGGGCGGTCCCGGGCCCACGCGCGGGACCACCGCCGCGCTCGAGCTCAGGACCAGCTCCGAGGACGCGGCTGTGTCGCGCGGGTCGCCCGACCGGCGCTGCACCAGCACGGCACCGGTCAGCAGGACGACGCCGGCCAGGCCGATCGCCGCGGTGCGCTGTCGCGGTGTCGGGCGCCAGGCCGGTGCCTCGCGGCCGCTCGTCAGGACGTCGGTCGGCGGCTCTGCCGCCGGTGCAGAGGTGTCCTGGGGTGTGCCCCCGCCCATGCGGCGAACCGTACGCCCGTTGGCAGCACCCGGTGAGGCGGTTGCTCAGGACGGGAGGGCGCGTGGCGGCCCGAGCAGCACGAGGTCGACGCGCCGCCCGTCGACCTCGACGAGGTCCGCGACCGACCGGCCGACCTCCGCGACGTCGCGGAGCGAGCGGGCTCCCGACTCGCACAGCGCGCGGGCCAGCAGCCCCTTGGTGTGCTTGTTGTCGTGGCTGACGACGGACCGCGTCCCGTCGGTGTCCCGCAGCACCCGCACCTGCACCGCGTGCGGCACGCGGGCGAGCGCGGCGTACGCCCCCGACCGCAGGTCGACGACGAGCCGGGCGGACGCCAGCTCCGGTTCGAGCACCGGCCGCCAGGCGGCCGTCAGCGAGCCGACGCCGGGCAGCGACGTGCCGCCGGACAGCCGGTACGCCGGGACGGGGTCGCGCGGGTGCAGCAGCCCGAACAGCGCGCTCGCCACGCGCAGCGAGCCGGCCGCGCGACGGCGGCCCGCAGGCGACAGCGTGGCAGGCGACAGCGCCTCGTAGACGACGCCGGTGTAGCGGCGCAGCGCCGGCATCGTCGGCGAGCTGGTCAGCACGGCGTCGTGGGCGACCTCGCCCGCGGGGCAGCCCAGCGCCGCCCGCAGCGCGTCCGGGTCCTGCCTCGCCGCGGTCTGCAGCGCGGTGACCAGCCGCTCGCGGACCGGGTTCAGCGCCGGGTGGGACAGCCGGGCCAGGTCCAGCGGCGCCCCTCGTCCGCCGACGGCCTTGCTCTCGGACGGCGGGAGCAGGACCAGCACGCGGTCACGCTAGCGGCGCCGTGCGAGGGGACAACCCGCGTGCGGGCGCCGATAGCCTGGCACCACCCGACGAGAGGACTCCCCGTGCTCCGCATGTCCACCCTGTTCCTGCGCACGCTGCGTGAGGACCCGGCGGACGCGGAGGTCCCGAGCCACCGACTGCTGGTGCGCGCCGGCTACGTCCGCCGCGTCGCGCCGGGCGTCTACTCGTGGCTGCCGCTGGGCGTGCGCATGCTGCAGCACGTCAGCCGCGTCGTGCGCGAGGAGATGGACGCGATCGGTGCGCAGGAGGTGCTGTTCCCCGCGTTGCTGCCCAAGGAGCCCTACGAGACCAGCGAGCGCTGGACGGAGTACGGCGACCTGCTGTTCCGCCTCAAGGACCGGCGCGGCAACGACTACCTGCTCGGCCCGACCCACGAGGAGCTGTTCACCCTCATGGTCAAGGGCGAGTACAGCTCGTACAAGGACCTGCCCGTGATGCTGTACCAGGTCCAGACCAAGTACCGCGACGAGGCCCGGCCGCGGGCCGGCATCCTGCGCGGGCGCGAGTTCGTCATGAAGGACAGCTACAGCTTCGACGTCGACGACGAGGGGCTGCAGCGCTCCTACGACCTGCACCGCGAGGCGTACGTCCGCACCTTCGACCGCCTCGGCCTCGACTACCGGATCGTGTCGGCGGTCAGCGGCGCCATGGGCGGCAGCGCCTCGGAGGAGTTCCTCGCGCCGGCGCCGACCGGTGAGGACACCTTCGTGCAGTGCACGTCGTGCGACTACGCCGCCAACACCGAGGCCGTCGAGCTGCGCGCCGCCGAGCCGAGCGACCCGGCGGCCGCTCCGGCGCTGCAGGTGCTGGACACCCCCGACACGCCGACGATCGACACGCTCGTCACCGCGCTGGCCGAGCTCGGCCACGACGTCAAGGCCGGCGGGACGCTCAAGAACGTCGTGGTCACGCTGCGCTGGCCCGACGGGAGGACCGCGCCGCTGGTGGTCGGGGTGCCCGGTGACCGCGACGTCGACGTCAAGCGCCTCGAGGCCAACCTCAGCCCGGCCGAGGTGCTGCCGTTCGACGCCTTCGACGCGCATCCCCAGCTCGTCAAGGGCTACATCGGCCCGCAGGGGCTGGAGGGCGTGCGCTACGTCGTCGACCCGCTCGTCGTGCGCGGCAGCGCCTGGGCCACCGGCGCCAACTCGCCCGGTCAGCACGCCGTCGACGTGGTGATGGGACGCGACTTCGAGCCCGCCGACGTGGTCCCGGCCGCCGAGGTGCGTGCCGGCGACCCCTGCGGCCGGTGCGGGTCACCGCTCGAGATCGGCCGCGGCATCGAGATCGGCCACATCTTCCAGCTCGGCCGCAAGTACGCCGACGCCTTCGGCCTGGACGTCCTCGGCGCCGAGGGCAAGCCGGTGCGCGTGACGATGGGGTCGTACGGCATCGGCGTGTCGCGCGCGATCGCCGCCATCGCCGAGCAGTCGCACGACGACAGGGGACTGGCCTGGCCGCGGTCGGTCGCACCGGCCGACGTGCACCTGGTCGGCATCGGCAAGGCCGACCAGGGCGCCGTCGCCGAGCGCCTGGCGGGCGAGCTCGAGGCGCGGGGGCTCACCGTGCTGCTCGACGACCGCCGGAAGGTCTCGCCCGGCGTGGCGTTCAAGGACGCCGAGCTGCTGGGCATCCCGACCTCCGTCGTGGTCGGCAAGGGCCTGGCCGACGGGCTCGTCGAGCTCAAGGACCGCCGCACCGGCGACTCCCGCACGGTCGCGGTCGACGAGGTCGTCGAGGCCGTGGTGGCCGAGGTCCGCGCGTAGGTGAGCGGCAGGGGGACGCCGGCCACCCAGCTGCTCGAGCGCGAGGGCGTCCCGCACACCGTGCACGCCTACGAGCTCGAGGACCGGAGCGGGTCGTACGGCGAGGCCGTCGCCGCCGCGCTGGGTGTGGAGCCGGAGCGGATGTTCAAGACCCTGCTGGTCAGCGTGGACGGACGGCTGGTCTGCGGCGTCGTGCCGGTCGCGGGCTCGCTGGACCTCAAGGCGCTGGCCGGTGCGGTCGGCGGCAAGCGCGGCGTCATGGCCGAGCCCGCCGCGGCCGAGCGGTCGACCGGCTACGTCGTCGGCGGGATCAGCCCGCTCGGCCAGCGGACCCGTCTGCCGACGGTCGTCGACGAGACCGCCGAGCTGCACGACACCGTGCTGGTCAGCGCGGGGCGCCGGGGCCTGTCGGTCGAGCTCGCGCCGGCCGACCTCGTCCGGCTGACGGCCGCCGTGGTGGGCGATGTCGCGCGCTGAGCCGGTGCAGGCGGTCCTGTTCGACTGGGGCGGCACGCTGTCGGTGCACGCCGACGTCGACCTGCTGACGATGTGGCGCGCGGCGGCGCAGGTGCTGGCGCCCGACGATCCCGAACCCGTCGCCGCGCAGCTGCTCGCCGCGGAGGAGCGGTGGTGGCGCGAGTCCATCGCGGTCGGCGACCGCAGCGGCACGACCGAGCAGCTGGTGCGGTCGGTGGCCCGCGAGACGCACCTCGACGTCGCCGGAGCCCTCGCTGCCTACCACGACGCGTGGGAGCCGACCGTCGCGCACGATCCCGCCGCGGTGCCGGTGCTCACGGCCCTGAAGGAGCGCGGTCTGCGGACCGGACTGCTGTCCAACACGCACTGGCCCCGCGCGCTGCACGAGCGGTGGCTGCACGACGCGGGTCTGCTCGAGCTGCTCGACGTCCGGCTCTACACGAGCGGGATGACGCACATGAAGCCGCACCGGGAGGCGTTCGGCGCGCTGCTGGAGGCCGTGGGCGTGGCGCCGGCCGCCGCGGTGTTCGTGGGTGACCGGCTGCGCGACGACGTCTCGGGGGCGCAGGCCGTGGGGATGCGCACCGTGCACCTGACCGGTCGGCCGGTCGAGGGCTTCGACGTCGTCCCGGACGCCGAGCTGGTCACCCTCGACGGGCTGGTGGAGCTCGTCGACGGCTGGGGGACCGCCCCGCCGCAGCGACCGGTCGGACGGTCGGCCGCCGGTCGGCCCGCCAGCT
>CADCUE010000087.1 GCA_902805805.1 uncultured Frankineae bacterium
CCCCCCCCGGACCGCATCTCCGCTGGTCAGGGGCCGTGTCGTCGGGGTGTCCGAGGGGGGAGTTGAACCCCCACGTCCTTTCGGACACAGCGACCTCAACGCTGCGCGTCTGCCATTCCGCCACTCGGACGAGTGCGCCCGGTGGCGGGCACCGGACGCCGACGACTGTAGCGAACTCCGGCGCGGACTACGGTCGCCTCGACGGGCACCGACGACCGTGCAGCACCGACGACAGGAGCGCGCCGTGAGCCAGGCAGACCCGCAGGACGAGGTCGTCGAGGTGTGCCGCGACCTCATCCGCTTCGCGAGCGTCAACGACGGCACCGGGCGGGGCAAGGGCGAGCGGGAGGCGGCCGAGCACGTCGCCGGCCTGCTCGCCGAGGTGGGCCTCGAGCCGCAGCTGTTCGAGTCGGCGCAGAACCGCACGAGCGTCGTCACGCGCATGGAGGGCGAGGACCGGAGCCGCCCCGCGCTGCTGATCCACGGTCACCTCGACGTCGTGCCGGCCGAGCCCAAGGAGTGGACCTACGACCCGTTCGCGGGCGAGATCGCCGACGGGATGCTGTGGGGACGCGGCGCGGTCGACATGCTCGACATGGACGCCATGACGCTGGCCGTCGTGCGCGACCGGCTGCGCACCGGCCGCAAGCCGGCCCGCGACGTCGTGCTGGCCTTCGTCGCCGACGAGGAGGCCGGCGGGGTCTTCGGCGCCCAGTGGCTCGTCGAGAACCAGCCGCAGCTGTTCGAGGGCTGCACCGAGGCGATCAGCGAGGTCGGCGGCTTCTCGCTCAGCGTGGACGACGACCTGCGGCTCTACATGATCGAGACCGCCCAGAAGGGCATGGCCTGGATGCGCCTGACCGCCGCGGGCACCGCCGGCCACGGCTCCATGGTGAACGACGACAACGCCGTGACGGCGCTGTGCGAGGCCGTCGCGCGGCTGGGCCGCCACGAGTTCCCGGTCCACGTCACCAGGACCGTGCGGGCCTTCCTCGACGAGGTCGGCAACGCGTTCGGCATCGAGCTCGACCCCGACGACATGCAGGCCACCGTCGCCCGCCTCGGACCGCTCGCGCGCATCGTCGGCGCGACGCTGCGCAACACCGCCAACCCGACGATGCTCGACGCCGGCTACAAGCACAACGTCATCCCCGGCCGGGCCTCCGCGATGGTCGACGGCCGCTACCTGCCCGGCTACGCCGACGAGTGGGAGCGCGAGGTCGACGAGGTGCTCGGCCCCGACGTCGTCCGCGAGTACGTCCACTACGACATCGCCCTCGAGACGGAGTTCGAGGGGGCGCTGGTCGAGGCGATGGCCCGCTGCCTCGAGGCCGAGGACCCGGGCGCGCGCGCCGTGCCGTACATGCTCTCGGGCGGCACGGACGCCAAGAGCTTCAGCCGCCTGGGCATGCGCTGCTTCGGCTTCTCGCCGCTGCGCCTGCCGCCGGAGCTGGACTTCTCCGGCATGTTCCACGGCGTCGACGAGCGGGTGCCGCTGGACAGCCTGCGCTTCGGCGTCCGGGTGCTGGACCGGTTCCTGGACGAGTGCTGAGACCGGTCCGGTGCTGGAGGACCTGCTCAACCTCGGTCCCACCTCCGCCGGCTGGCTGCGGGGCGTCGGCATCGCGTCGTACGACGACCTCGAGCGGCTGGGCAGCGTCGAGGCGTTCCTGCTCGTGGCGGACGCGCGGCCCGAGGTGAGCCTGAACCTGCTGTACGCCCTCGAGGGGGCGCTGCGGGACGTGCGCTGGGACCTGCTGCCGCCCGAGGACCGGGCCGACCTCCGGCGGCGCGCCGGTCGCTGAGACCGGGTCGGGGGGCCGGCGGCCGGGGCCGGCGGCCGGGGTCGGCGGCCGGGGCCGGATGTGGCGATCATGCCCGCCTGGAGGCGGCCCAAGATCGCCACTTCCTGTCAGCGGCCGCCCCCGGGCAGGTGGGATGTGGCGATCATCCCCGCATGGGCCCGGCGGCTGATCGCCCCCGTCAGCGGCAGTGGGCTCAGGTGGCCATCGGGGGGAGCGGCTCGGCCCGCAGCCGCCGGCGGACGGTGACCCTGCGCTTGCCGTCGGCGTAGATCGAGTGGCGGGTGAGCTCCCAGTCGCCGTACTCGGCGTGGATGGCCAGCATGTCGCGGGCCTGCTCGCGGGTGGCGTGGCGCGGGATGGTCACGGCGCGGTACTCGTACGGCACGCGGGCCATGGTGCCACCGGTGCAGCGCCTCCGGTGACCGGTCGGCCGATCGCGCGACACCCCGCCCGGCCGATCAGTCCTCGAGGTCCTCGGAGCTCCAGCGCGGGGACGACTCCGGATAGCCCAGCACCGGCGCCGACACGTCGTCGAGCGCGCGGCGGATCTCCGGCGGCAGCTCGACCGCCTCGGCCGCGAGAGACGCCTGCAGCTGAGCGGCGGTCCGCGCGCCGACGACGGGGGCGACGACGCCGGGCCGGTCGCGCACCCAGGCCAGCGCGACCGCGACGGGGGAGACCCCGAGCCCGTCCGCCGCCGTGAGCACCGAGTCGACGACCGAGGCGGCCGAGGGAGCGAGGTACGGCGCGACGAACGCCGAGAAGTGCGCCGACGCGCCGCGGCTGTCGGCGGGCGGGCCGTTGCGGTACTTCCCGGTCAGCACCCCGCGCCCGAGCGGCGACCAGGGCAGCAGCCCCACGCCCAGCGCCTGTGCGGCCGGCACCACCTCGCGCTCGACGCCGCGCTGCAGCAGCGAGTACTCGACCTGGTCGCTGACCAGCGGTGCCCGCCCCGGCCAGGCCCGCTGCCAGCTGGCGGTCGCCCCGAGCTGCCAGCCCGCGTAGTTGGACACGCCGGCGTAGCGCACCCGCCCCGAGGCGACCGCCGTGTCGAGCGCCGCCATCGCCTCCTCCCACGGCGTCACCGGGTCCCAGGCGTGCAGCTGCCACAGGTCGACGTGGTCGGTGCCGAGGCGCTCGAGCGAGGCGTCGAGCGCCGACAGCAGGTGGCCGCGCGACGTGCCGCGACCCATCGGCCCGGGACCGGTGGCGCCGTACGCCTTGGTCGCCACGAGGACCTCGTCGCGCGGCACGACGTCCGCGAGCAGCCGGCCGAGCACGCGCTCGCTGTTGCCGCCGGCGTAGACGTCGGCGGTGTCCACCAGCGTGCCGCCGGCCTCGCGGAAGGCGAGCAGCTGCGCGGCGGCGTCGTCCTCGTCGGTGTCGCGGCCCCAGGTCATCGTGCCGAGAGCGAGCCGGGAGACGACCAGACCGCTGCGGCCGAGATGACGCTGCTTCACGCGGCGTGACCGTAGCCGACGCGCGGTCGCTAGCCTGCCCGCACACCTCGACCTGGGAGTCCCGTTGGAGCTCGGACTGAACCTCGGCTACTGGGGCGCCGGCAACGACGCCGACAACCTCGCCCTCGCGAAGGAGGCCGACGACCTCGGCTACGCGGTCGCGTGGGTGGCGGAGGCGTACGGCTCCGACGCTCCGACCGTGCTCGCCTTCGTCGCGGCCCAGACCTCGCGGATCGACCTCGGATCGGCGATCTTCCAGATCCCGGGGCGCACCCCCGCCAACTGCGCGATGACCGCCGCCACGCTGGACACCCTGTCCGGGGGGCGGTTCCGCCTCGGGCTGGGCGTCTCCGGCCCGCAGGTCTCCGAGGGGTGGCACGGCGTGCGGTTCGACAAGCCCCTGGCGCGCACCCGGGAGTACTCCGACATCGTCAAGATGGCGCTGCGCCGGGAGAAGGTCCGCTACGACGGGCAGCACTACGTCCTGCCGCTGCCGGACGGCCCGGGCAAGGCGCTGCAGCTGACCGTGCACCCGGTGCGCGAGCACATCCCGATGTACCTCGCGGCCGTCGGGCCCAAGAACCTCGAGCTGTCCGGCGAGCTGTTCGACGGCTGGCTGGCGATCTTCTACTCGCCCGACTTCGCCGGCGAGCAGCTCGCGCAGATCGCCGCCGGCCGCGCCAAGGCGGGCCGGACGCTGGAGGGCTTCGACGTCGTGCCGACCGTCCCGATCGTGATCGGCGACGACCCGCGAGCCTGCGCCGACCCGGTCCGCTCGTACGCCGCGCTCTACGTCGGCGGGATGGGCAGCCGCGACAAGAACTTCTACAACCAGCTGGCGACGCGCATGGGCTACGACGAGGCGGCCGCCACGGTCCAGGACCTCTACCTCGACCGCAGGTACGCCGAGGCCGCCGCGGCCGTGCCGTACGAGTTCCTCGACGCCACCGCGCTGCTCGGCCCCAAGGAGCGCATCGCCGAGAAGATGCAGGCGCTGGCGGCGTCCGGCGTGACGACGCTGACGCTCTCGCCGTTCACCGGGTCGCTGGACGAGCGCAAGGCGACCCTGCGCACCGCCGTCGAGGCGCTCGAGCTGTCCGGCGTCGGCAGCTGACGCGCTCGGGCCGAGCACTTCCCCTGCGCTGCCGTACGCCCCGGGGCGCTTCGGCGTACCGGGGCTCAGGGGAAGTGGCCGGACCCGGCGGGCTTCCCCTGCGATGCGGCACGCCCGGGGGCCCTCGCCCGGACCGCAGCGCAGGGGGAGTGCTGTGACGCCCGCGCAGGTGGCGGCGCTGGGGGTCGCGCAAGGGGTCGCCGAGGTCGTCCCGGTCAGCTCCTCGGCGCAGCTGGTCCTGCTGCCGTGGCTGCTCGGGTGGGAGTCGCCGGCCGACCGGACGACGTTCGCGGCCGGGCTGCACGCCGGCTCGTGCCTCGGGATCGCCTGGGCGGTGCGGCACGACCTGCGCACGCTCGACCGCCGCACTCTCGCGCTGATCGCGGCCGCGACGGTCCCGGCGGCCGCCGCCGGGCTCGTGGCCGCGGACGCCGTCG
>CADCUE010000088.1 GCA_902805805.1 uncultured Frankineae bacterium
GCCTGACGGTGCAGCAGTCCTACTTCGACCGCACGCCGTACGTCGAGGTCGACGACCGCGGCGAGGCGGTGTACGTGGAGCACCACCGGACGCTCGGCGACCGGGTCCGGGAGCTGGTCGCCGCCGGGCTGGTGCTCGACGACCTGGTCGAGCCCGAGTGGCCCGATGACCAGGTGCGCGAGTGGGGGCAGTGGTCGCCGCTGCGCGGCCGGCTGCTCCCCGGGACGTCCATCTGGGTCGCGCACAAGCGGCGCTGAAACCACCGGCCGGACGGACCACCGTCCACCTCCGTGCGCGGGTGGCCGTGGGGGCGCGTGCGTCCCTGCCGCACGCCGAGGTGGACGGCGGGCTGTCCGCAGGAGGTGGCGCAGCGCAGGGCCGGGTCCGGCGCGAAGCCGGGTGGGGCGCGGGTCACCCGGGTGGGTCGCGGGTCAGCCGGTCGGCGCGGGCTCCCAGTGGACGACCTTGCAGCGGGACAGCTCGTCGAGCAGCTCGGGGCCGTAGCCGAAGCCCTGGCCGGTGCCGCGACCCGGGGTCGCCGAGCCGCCAGGAGCGCCCCCGAACACCGCGTTGACCTTGACGGTGCCGACGGGCAGCTCGCGGGCCGCGCGCTGGGCGTGCTCCATCGACGGCGTGAGGACCGTGGCCGCCAGGCCGTACGAGGAGCGCGCCGCGGCGGCCAGGCCCTCGTCGAAGGACCCGACGACCCGGACCGCGGCGACCGGTCCGAAGGTCTCCTCGCGCATCACCGTCATGTCGTCCGTGCAGCCGACCAGCACGGTGGGCGGGTACCAGGCGCCCGCGCCCTCGGGCGTCGTGCCCCCGGCGAGCACGCGGGCGCCGTCGCCGACCGCCTCCTGCACGTGGCGCTCCACGACCTCGCGCTGGCGCCGGTCGACGAGCGGGCCGATGGAGAAGGAGCCGGCCTGCGCCGTCAGCGCCTCGAGGAACGGCTCCGCCACCGCCTCGTGGACGTAGACCCGCTCGACGCTGACGCAGATCTGGCCGGCGTTGGCAAAGGCGCCGAGCGCCACCTGCTCGGCGGCCCAGGCGGGGTCGACGCCCGCGTCGACGAGGCAGGCGTCCTTGCCACCGCCCTCGAGCACGGCGTGCGCCCCGGTCTCGGCGGTCGCGCGGCGGATCGAGGCCCCGGTCACGGAGGAGCCGACGTGGTAGACGACGTCGACGTCCGGGTGCGCCGCCAGCGCGGCACCGGTGCGGCCGTCGCCGTGCAGCAGCTGCAGGACGCCGGGCGGCAGGTGCCCGGCGAGGACCTCCGCCAGCAGCGCCCCCGACAGCGGCGTGCGCTCGCTGGGCTTGAACACCACGGCGTTGCCCGCCGCCAGCGCAGCGCCGAGGCCCTGCAGCGCGATGGCGACCGGGTCGTTCCACGGCGTCAGGACGGCGACGACGCCGCGCGGCTCCCACCGCATGACGTCGGTCGCGTCGTACGAGCCCTGCAGCGCCCGGCCCCGGTGGAGCTGGCCGAGCTCGGCGTACTGCTCGAGCGTGCCGATGCCCGCCTCGACGCCGCCGCGGCTGTCGCCCAGCGGCTTGCCGCCCTCCCGGGCCTGCAGCTCGGCGATCTCCTCGAGCCGGCCGTGCAGGTCGCGGGCCGCGGCCTTGAGCAGCCCCGCCCGCTCCCCCGGGCTGGTGCGCGCCCACGTGCTCGCGGCCTTGACGGCGCCCGCCACGGCCGCGTCGACCTCGGCGGCGCCGCCGACGGGGATGCGTCCGACCAGCGCGTCGTCCCGCGGGTCACGGACCTCGAGGGAGTCGGCCGGACCGGGCAGCCAGGCCCCGTCGATCAGGAGCGGTGCGGGGTCGAGCTGCATGCGGGTCCTCCAGCAGGTGGGTCGTGGCGTCCCGCGAGCCCTGCCCGGACGACCCGGCGGCGACACCCGCGGCGGGTCCGGCCCAGAGGGGTGCCGGTACGAGCGTCACCCTCCGCCGCTGTCAAGGTGGCTGGACGGCGACCGATCCCTCTCGCATGACCTCGCGCCGAACGCCCCGCGCCCGCACCCTGGCCTGCCTCGTCGTGGTGGCCGCGATCTCCGGGACCGTCGGCCCGGCGCCGGCCGTCGCCGTCGAGCCGCGCACCTTCCACGTCAGCGCGACGGGCAGCGACCTGGCGGACGGCCGGTCACCCACGACGGCGTGGCGCTCCCTCGAGCGGGCCAGCCGGGCCGTCCTGGCCCCGGGCGACCGGCTGCTGCTGCAGGGCGGCGCGACGTTCGGCGGCAGCCTGCAGCTCGACGCCTCGGACGCCGGTGACCCGCTGCGCCCGGTGGTGATCGGCTCGTTCGGCACGGGACGCGCCCGCATCGCCGCGGCGGGCGGCTCCGGGCTGTTCGCCTACGACACGGCGGGCGTGCAGGTGCAGGACCTCGTCCTGACCGGCGACGCCGCCGCCTACCGGAGCGCCGCCGGCATCAGCTTCTACAACGACCTGGCCGGCGACCGGAAGCTGGCGCACGTCCGGGTGAGCCGCGTCGACGTGAGCGGGTTCCGCCACGGCGTGATGCTGGGCGGCGGCACGGGCAGCAGCGGCTACCGCGACGTGCGCGTCACCTCGTCACGGCTGCACGACAACCTGGCGACCGGGCTGCTCACCTACGGCCCGCGCTTCGACGCGGCCGCGCCGGCGTACGCGCACGAGGGCGTCACCGTCTCCAACGTGCACGCCTACCGCAACCTCGGCGACCCGCTCGAGACGGTCCGCAACACCGGCAGCGGCATCGTCCTGGGCAGCGTCCGGGGCGGGCTGGTCGTCGGCTCCGTCGCCCACTCGAACGGCGCCGCCGCCCGAGCGCCCGAGGGACCGGTCGGGATCTGGACGTACGACTCGCACAAGGTCGTCATCGAGAGCAACGTCAGCCACTCCAACCGCACCGGCGGTCCCGCGGACGGCGGCGGCTTCGACCTCGACCAGAACGTCAGCGGCTCGGTGCTGCAGTACAACGTGTCGTACGGGAACGACGGGCCCGGGCTGCTCGCCTTCACCGCGCAGGCCAACGGCGCGCACCGCGGCAACACCATCCGCTTCAACCTCAGCCAGGGCGACGCGCGGCGGTCCAGCGCGTACGGCGCCGTGACCCTCGGCGGCCGGCTGCACGACCTGTCGATCCACTCCAACACGGTGGTCGCGCTGCCCAACGGCACGGTCCGACCGCCGGTCGTGAAGCTGATGACCGGCGTCGCCGGCTCGTCCCGGGTGGCCGTGCGCAACAACGTCCTCGTGTCCGCCGGCGCCGGTCCGCTGCTGACCTCCCCCGCCGTGCCGGTCTCCGCCGTGGCGCTGCAGGGCAACGCCTGGTCCGGCACCTCCCCCACCGGCACGCCGGGGTGGCGGATCGTGTGGGGCTCGTCGAGCCACAGCTCGCTCGCGTCGTGGCGCGGCGCGTCCGGCCAGGAGGTGCTGGCCGGCCGCCCGACCGGGCTGTCCGTCGACCCGGGCCTGGTCGACCCGGTGACGCCGCTGCAGGTCACCAGCCCGCTGCAGCGCTCCGGCGCCGCCGGCCTGTCGCTGCGCCCGACCTCCGCCCTGCTCGGGCGCGGTCTGGACCTGGCCGCCCTGACGGGAGTGGGGATCGGCCCGCGTGACTTCTTCGGCAACGCGCTGCCGCTGTCCCCCGGTCCGTTCGACGTCGGGGCGCACCGCCCGCTGCGCTGAGGTCAGGCGCTGGCGCTCAGGACGCAGCGCCGGCCCTCCGGCGGCGCCCGGAGGTGGCGGCAGCGACCGCGGCGGCCAGCTGGCGGCTCACGGCCGGGACCGAGAACGCGTCCTCCACCCGGCGCCGCGCGGCCCGGCCCCGGTCCGCCAGCCCGTCGAGGTCCGCCAGCGCGCTGAGCACCGCCGCCGCCAGCGCCTCGCTGCTCTCGGACGGCACGAGGGCGCCCCCGTGCTCCCCGGTGCTCCCGACGACGTCCCGCGCGCCCGGCGCGTCGGTGACGACGACCGCCCGGCCGCTGGCCATCGCCTCCAGCGGCGCGACCGCGAGCCCCTCGTGCCGGCTCGCCGACACCCACAGGTCGCACGCGGCGAGGCGCTCGGCGACCTGCTCGGCGGAGGCGTACTCCGCCAGCCACTGCACGCCCCGCGACCCCTGCAGGAGGTCCCGCAGCTCCGGCTCGTCCGCCCCTGCTCCGACCAGCAGCAGGTGCAGGTCGGCGTCCGGGAGCGCTGTGCAGACCTGCCGCCAGGCCTCCACCAGCACGTCGAGCCCCTTGCGCCGCACGTCGACCCGGCCGTGCCAGGCGACGACCTGCGCCGTCGGCGACAGCCCCAGCCGCGCACGCGCGGCCTGCCGGTCCCGCGGGACCCACACCGCCGTGTCCACCGGGTTGACGACGCGGTGCACCCGGGCCGGGTCCAGGCCGTACGCCGAGCGGACGCGGTCCGCCTCGTCGCTGCCGCCGACGAGCACACCGGCGAGCCTGCGGACGCAGGCCCGCCGCACCCGCTCCTCCACGGGCGCCGGGCGCCACGGCGGGATCCCGCCCTGGAACGACGCCAGCACCGGCAGCCGGCGGCCGAGCGCCCACCAGGCGAGCAGGTCGCTGCGCGGCTCCTCGTACTCCTGCAGCAGGACGACGTCGCTGCGCGCGAGCTCGCCGAGCAGCGCCGGCGGCACGGCCGACCAGTAGAGCGCGAGGTCCCGCCGCCATCCCGTCGGCCGGGTGGTCGCAGGCCGTCGCGGCGGGGGCAGCACCGTGACCGGCGTGCCGGTCGGGCGGTGCACCCGCCTCGTGGGCGCGGCCACCGTCCGTGAGGAGACGACGATCGACGGCTCGTGCCCG
>CADCUE010000089.1 GCA_902805805.1 uncultured Frankineae bacterium
CCCGGAGGCCTTCGGCGCCTTCCTAGCGCGCGAGCTCCCGCGGGGGCGGCTCGGCACGGCCGAGGAGGTCGCCGACGTCGCGGCGTTCCTGCTGAGCGTCCGGGCGTCGTGGATCAGCGGCACCGACGTCGTGGTGGACGGGGCGCAGAACGCGCCCGGCATGGGCGGCTTCTGAGCGCTCACCCGTCCGAAGACGTCCTGCCCGACAGGTGCGATCCGCCGCCCGGCGGGGACGGCGGGGTCGTGCCGCCTACACTCGCCCCGATGCACGGGGACGCCGCATGACGACCGCACCGCTGCTGGTCTCCCCACCTGGCCTGCTCGCCGCCATGCGCCCGCGGCAATGGGTCAAGAACCTGCTGGTCGTCGCGCCGCTGCTGCCCGCGGCCCGTCAGCTCGACACCGACGCGCTCACCGGAGCGCTGGTGGCGTTCGTGATGTTCTGCGCGGCGTCGTCGGCGGTCTACCTCGGCAACGACGTCTGCGACCGCGAGGTCGACCGCGAGCACCCGGTCAAGCGGAACCGCCCGATCGCGTGCGGCCTGGTCACGCCTGCGCAGGCGCTGCTGACCGCTGCGGTGCTCGTCGTGCTGGCCGCCGGGCTCGCGCTGAGCCGCGGCCCGCAGCTGCTCCTGGTCCTGCTCACCTACCTCGGCATCCAGGCGGCGTACTGCCTGCGCCTGAAGCACGAGCCGGTGCTCGAGCTGGCCAGCGTGACCTCGGGCTTCCTGCTGCGGGCCGTCGCCGGCGGCATCGCGGCCGGCATCGTCCTGTCGGACTGGTTCCTGCTCACGGCGGCCTTCGGCTCGCTGTACGTCGCGGCCGGCAAGCGGTACGGCGAGGCCGTGATGGGCGAGCGCACCGGCGGGCGGGTGCGGCCGGTGGTGGCGCGCTACAGCGTCACCTACCTGCGCTTCGTGTGGACGCTCGCGGCCACCGTCGTGGTGGCGACCTACGCGCAGTGGGCCTTCGAGGTCCGGGCGGAGACCGGCTCGGGGTGGAGCGTCGTGTCTTGCGTGCCCTTCGTGCTGGCCGTCCTCCGGTACGGCGCCGTCGTCGACGAGGGCCGCGGCCAGGAGCCGGAGTCGATCGTGCTGGGCGATCGCATGCTGCTGTGGCTGGGCGCGCTGTGGTGCGGCGCGCTGCTGCTGGCCGTCACCTCCTGAGCGCGGCCGACCCGGCTCAGACCGGCAGGCGCCGGAACACCCCCGCCGGCAGGTGCCGGAGCACGGTCATGACCCACCGCAGCGGCGCGGGTGCCCAGACCACGTCCCGCCGCTCGACGAGGGCCCGCGCGACCACGTCGGCCACCGCCTGCGGCGTGGTGGACAGCGGAGCGGTGGGCAGCCCCTCGGTCATCCGCGAGCGGACGAAGCCCGGTCGAACCACGAGCACGCGGATGCCGTCGGGCCGCAGCGCCTCGCGCAGCCCGGTGAAGAAGGCGTCCATGCCGGCCTTGCTCGAGCCGTAGACGAAGTTCGACCGCCGCGCCCGCTCGCCGGCGACGCTCGACAGGGCCACCACGGCGCCGTGGCCCTGACGGCGCAGCCGCTCGGCGAGCAGCACGCCGGTGCTCACGGCAGCGGTGTAGTTGACCTGGGCCAGGCGGACGGCGGCGGCGCAGTCCTGCCAGGCGCGCTCCTGGTCGCCGAGCACGCCCACGGCGACGACCGCGACGTCGACGTCGCCGTACGAGAACGCCGTGTCCAGCGTCTGCGCGTGCGACCGGACGTCCTCGGCGTCGAAGTCGACGGTCCGCACGTCGTGACCGGCGGCGTGCAGCCGCTGCTCGGCAGCGTCCCGCCGGGGCGAGGGGCGGGCGGCGAGCACGGCCCGCACCCGGGCGCCCTCGGCCAGTCGCTCCAGCACCGCCAGCCCGATGTCGGACGTGCCGCCCAGCAGCAGCACGGACTGGGGGGTGCCCACGGCGTTGATCACAGGTCCAGCCTCCGGGAGAGGTCCGAGGTGAAGGTGCAGTCCGGGTCGACGCGCCGGCGCACCGCCTGCCAGCGGTCGAGCTCGGGGTACATCCGGGGCAGGGCCGCCCGGTCGAGGCGCGCGTCCTTGGCCAGGTAGACGCGCCCGCCGGCCGTCAGGACGAGCTCGTCCATCCGACGCAGCAACGCGGCGGTGCCGCCGACGACCGGCAGGTCGACCGCGAGCGTCCACCCGGCGGTCGGGAAGGACAGCGGCCCCGGGTTGCCCGGTCCGAAGCGCTTGAGCACCGCGAGGGCCGGCACCGCGTCGTGCAGGACCTCGATCGCCTGCCGGACGGCGTCCTCCTGCCCGAAGGGCACCACGAACTGGTACTGCGTGAAGCCGCGGGCGCCGTAGGCGCGGTGCCAGGAGCCGAGGCCGTCCAGGGGGTGGAAGAAGGGCGCGATGCCCTGCACCTGTCCGCGGCGCTCCGAGGGCGCCTTGCGGTACCACGCCTCGTTGAGCGCCGCGACGCTCAGGCGGTTGACCAGGCCGGAGGGGAAGACGTCCGGCACCTCCAGCCTGGGCCGGGCGGAGAAGGCCAGCGGCTCGCGGCGCGCCGCGGGCGGCAGCTGGTCGAGCGTCGCCGACCAGCCGCGGGTCAGGACGGCCCGGCCGAGCCGGCGAC
Organism: uncultured Frankineae bacterium; assembly: GCA_902805805.1. The sequence continues at coordinate 2,606 of CADCUE010000089.1, forward strand.
CACGGGCCAGGCAGTCGACCCAGGCGACGGAGTAGGTGTACTGCTCGTCGGTGGCCGTCAGCCGTGCCATGAGGTCGTCGAGGTCGCGGGCCCGCTCGGTGTCGACCACGACCGAGGACGTCTCGACCCGGCGCATGCGCAGGGTGGCACGCAGGACGACGCCGGTCAGGCCCATGCCGCCGACCGTGGCCCAGAACAGGTCCGGGTCGGCGTCCGGTGCCACCGTGCGCACCGACCCGTCGGCGAGCATGAGGTCCAGGCTCTCGACGTGGTTGCCGAAGCTGCCTGCGACGTGGTGGTCCTTGCCGTGCACGTCCGCCGCGATGGCGCCGCCGACGGTGACGTTGCGCGTGCCGGGGGTGACCGGCACGAACAGGCCCAGCGGCAGCAGCAGGTGCATCAGCGCGTCCAGCGAGATCCCCGCGTCGACGGTGGCACGGGCCCCGAGCAGGTCGACGGTGCGCACCGAGGCCAGGCCGCGCAGGTCGAGGACCGCTCCGCCGGCGTTCTGCGCGGCGTCGCCGTAGCTGCGGCCCAGGCCGCGCGCGACGACCCCTCGGGCGCCCGCAGTGCGCAGCAGCGCGGCGACGTCCTCGTCGCTGCCGGGCGTCCGGACCTGTGCGGCGGTCGCGGCCGTGCGCCCCCAGCCGGACAGCAGCCGACGGTCCCCGGTCGTCGTGCTCATCGGCGGTAGGCCAGCAGGTGGTAGCCGCACGAGCGCCCGCCGGACCCGACGTGGGCCAGCTCGTAGCCCCTCATGGCCGGATGGCGCGCGATGGCAGCATCGGTGGGGTAGACGGGCCGCAGCGCCTGCGGGTCCCGGCTCGCGAGGACGATGACGTCCGGCCGCCGCTCGTGGACGATGTCCGCACGCGCCGCGGGAGGCAGCGGGCCGGTCCGCTGCAGCAGCGGGTCGTTGAGCAGGAACGCGTCCGTGACGGCGCGTCCGCCCGCCCGGGCCGGGAGCAGCCCCGCGTCCGAGACGGAGAACGTCGTGCCGGGCGGCGTCTGCGAGCGCAGCCACGCGGCGACGTCGGCACGCGCCCCGGCGCGGCAGGTCATGTAGCGCGTCTGCCACTCGTCGACGTCCTCGAGGTTGCCGGGCAGCACGTGCAGCGCCGCTCCGGCAGCGCTCACGGCGAGGACCGCACCCGCCAGACGACGTCGGTCGGTGGTGAAGCCGACGACGGCGACCCCGGCCAGCAGCGCCAGCTGGGGCCACACGGGGAGGAAGAACCGGCTGTAGTGGTTGGCGCTGTCGAGGGTCCCGACGCTGCCGGCCAGGTAGACCGCGAACGGCACGACCAGCAGCCGCGAGCGCCAGCCGACGAGCGCCGTTCCGGCGAGGGCGAGCACGACGACCACCGCGGACTGGGCGAGGAACTTCTCCGCCACCAGCAGCAGCTCGCCGGTGCCCGACTTGTAGAGCACCGAGTTGGGGAGCAGATGGCCGTACACCGACCAGCGGACCAGCTCCAGCGCCCCCTGGGACAGCACCGGCACTCCGACGAGCCACAGCAGCCGCGGCAGGCGTTCCCGCAGGCCGGTGCGCCGCAGCAGCAGCGGCAGGACCTCGCTGGCCCCGACCACCGCCAGCACCACGACGAGCCCCTCGGGACGCAGCCACGGCAGCACGGCCAGGACCGCGGCGGCGACCGGCGCCCGGCCGCCGTCCGGGCGGGCCAGCTCGACGACGCCCATCGTGAGCAGCAGCGCGACGGGCACCGTCTCCAGACCGCCGACGGACCACAGGGCGAACGGCGCGGACACCGCGGTGAGGAACGCCGCGACCGCGGCGGCGCGCGGACCGACCACGTGCCGTCCGCGCTCGTGCACGAGCACGATGCAGGCGACGCCGGCGAGCACGCCGAGCGCGCGGGCGGCCGCCATCGCCGACCAGCCGACGGCGTCGGCCAGCGCCTCGAGGTAGACCAGCGCCGGGTTGCTGTAGCCCTCCACGGGTGCGCCGCCCGGGTTCCACGTCAGGCCGTCGCCGCGGGCGAAGTTCTCGGCGTACCGCACCGAGATCCACGCGTCGTCCGTGACGAAGCCGCGCAGGTGCCAGCACAGCAGCAGGAACACGGCGACCGAGGCCGCGGTGAGCAGCCGGCCGGGCCCGCCGGGCCGGCGCAGGTCGGTGCCGAGGGGCTGCGGGAGCCGGACGGCCCC
>CADCUE010000090.1 GCA_902805805.1 uncultured Frankineae bacterium
AGACCGCCGCTCTCACCGCCTGCGCCTCATCGCGCCGACACGAGCCAGCGCTCCAGCTCGCGGCGCGGCACGGCGCGCCGTCCGGTCCGCCGGCGCAGCATCGTCGGCAGCAGGCGCAGCAGGGACGCCAGCACGCGCAGCCTCAGCAGCGTCGGCCGCACCGCCGGGCGGGAGCGGGCGCGCGCGGCCGTGCGGACCGTGCGCAGCGCGATCGAGCCGGTCGTCAGGGGGTAGCGCGCCACCTCGCGCGCCGCGCGCCCCGCGGTGGCGTTCTTGACGAGCATGAGCAGCCGGTTGCGGTCGGTGTGGAAGACGAACGTCGGCGACCACTCGACGCTCGTGGCGGAGTGGACGTGCCGCACGACGGCGGTCGGCTCGTACCGGATCGACCAGCCCGCCGCCCGCAGCCGCCAGGACAGGTCGGTGTCCTCGTAGTAGAGGAAGAAGTCCTCGTCGAACCAGCCGGCCGCGCGGCCCGCGTCCGTCCGCAGGGCCACCGCGCAGCCGCACAGCGCGAAGACGTCGGCCGGTGCGTCGTACTGACCGGCGTCCACGTCCTGGTAGCCGCGGTCGGCGCCGTAGCCGGCGGTGAGCACCACCGACCCGGCGTTGTTGACGACGTCGACCAGCGCGGTCCCGGCGGGCACCGTCCACGAGGCGGTCGTCATGGTCGACGTGACGGGCAGCGCCACCCGGCCGCCGTCCCAGGACAGCCCCACGTCCTTGGCGCGCTCGGCCGACCACCGGACCGCCACCGACCAGGGGCCGCCGTGCTCGGGCAGCGGCAGCAGCAGCTCGCCCGCCGGCCGGGTCCACCACGTCCGCCCCGCGCCGGTGCCCTCCGGGCCGTAGGTCAGGCGCTCCCACAGGACGCCGGCGGTCACGTCCTCGCCGTCGACCGCGACCGAGGCGATCCGGACCCCGAGCTGGCGCCGGTCCGCGCCCCCCGGCACGAAGCCGTCGACGGCGAGGCGCAGGCGCAGGAAGCGGGGGGCGAACACGACCTTGCTCGTCACCGCCGCGAGGCGCTGCGCGCCCGGCGCGTCGAACGGCGCCAGCAGGCGCTCGAGCCAGTCGGGCTCCGGCACGGCGTCGTTGTTGAGCAGCACGGCGTACGGCGTGGTGACCTCGCGCAGCGCCGTGTTGTTGCCGCCGGCGAAGCCGCGGTTGTCCGCGTTGCGCAGCACCCGCACCTGCGGGTGGTCCCGCGCGAGCAGGGCGAGCGAGCCGTCGCTGCTGGCGTTGTCGACGACCCAGACGTCGAAGCTGAACCGGGCCCGCTGCCGCGCCAGCGCGGCCAGGCACGGGCCCAGCCACCGCTCGCCGTTCCAGTTGACGACCACCACCGTCGCGAGCGGGGGTGCGGGCACGCGGTCACACTAGGCGCGGGCTGCGGGCCCTCCCGGCCGTGACCTCGAGGGCCCGGACCGCCCGGCGGTCCGTGCGCTGGACCCCTGAGCGCCCTGCTGCGCCGCGTCGGGCACGAGCTGCTGGGCGGCGCAGGTGGTCTGGTCGCCTCCGGCGCCGGTGGGCTGCAGCTCGCCACCTGCATGCTGCAGGTCTGGCAGGCGCGGTACCGACCACGGAGGTCCTGGCGCAGGCGCGGCACGACGGTACGCCGCTCGGCTGACGGCGGTGCTGCGCTTCCCGCAGCTCGCCGCCCGGCACGCCCGTCAGCCGGCGCGGCGGTGCGAGCCCGCGCGACCCGCGGACACGACGGCGCGCTCGGCCACGTCGACCGGCGCGAGGCTGCTCGGGTCGAGCTGGCCGAAGCGCAGCTTCTTGGTGTGCTCGAGGGTGTCCTCGATGAGCGCGCGGTTGGTGCGCAGCAGGTCGCCGAGGATGCCGACGATCACCGACAGGAAGCTCATGACGAGCAGGACGGTGCCGACGAGCAGGGACTGCAGGTGGTTGCCCTCGTCGCCCACCGCCTTGAGGACCGCGTAGCGCACGAAGGGGATCAGGCCGAGCAGCCCGAACAGCGCCGCGAAGAAGCTGAAGATGACGTACGGCTTGTACATGATGTAGGCGCGGACGATCGCCCCGGCCGACTTCAGCACGTGCTGGTAGGTGCTCGAGAACAGCCGCGACTCGCGGGTCTTGGCGTTGGTGCGGATCGGGATGCTCGTGATGGCCAGCTTCTTGTTGCCGGCCTGGATGATCGTCTCCATGCAGTAGCTGAAGCGCGTGATCGTGTTGAGCAGCATCAGCGAGTCGCGGGAGTAGGCCCGGAAGCCGCTGGCGGCGTCCGGCAGGTCGGTGCTGGCCGCCTTGTTGACGATGCGGCTGCCCACCCGCTGCAGCAGCACCTTGGGTCCGGAGAAGTGCTCGACGAGGTGCACCTGCCGGTCGGCGATGACGATGTCGGCGCGCCCCTCGAGGATGGGCTGCACCAGGTCGGCGATGCGCTCCTGGGGGTACTGGTTGTCGCCGTCGGTGTTGACGACGATGTCGGCCCCGAGCTCGAGCGCGCGCTGCACTCCGTCGTGGAAGGAGCGCCCGAGGCCGCGGTTGCGGGCGTGCCGCACGAAGTGCGTGACGCCGTGCTCCCGGGCGACCTCGACGGTCCGGTCCGTGGAGCCGTCGTCGATGATGAGCACGAGGATCTCGTCGATGCCCGGGATCGACGTCGGGATCGACGACAGGACGGCGGGGAGGGTCTCCTCCTCGTTCAGGCAGGGGACCTGGACCACTAGGCGCACGGACTCGACCTCATCTCTGTGATCGGTCGAGACTACCGACGCGGGGCCTCAGACCTTGGTAGCCCACACGAGGGTCCACGGGTAGGGCGAGGCGACGGACCGCACGTTGGCCACCTGCGACACGAAGCGCTGGAAGCCCGCGCCGCTCCAGTGCTGGACGTGCCCGGGGGTGTTGCCCAGCGCCGGCAGGTAGCGCCCGCACAGCAGGTTGGACCCGCGGAAGAACGGCTCGTGCGGGACCGACAGCAGCAGGTGGCGCGAGGTCACCCGGGCCAGCTCCCGCAGGGCGGCGGCCGGGTCGTGCAGGTGCTCGAGCACCTCCACGCAGACGACCAGGTCGAACGCGCCGTCGCGGAAGGGCAGCCGGGTGGCGTCCCCGTGGACGTAGCCCGGCCCCGGCCGGGCGCGCCAGTGCTCGCGCAGGCCGGCGTCGGGCAGGTCCAGCGCCACGCACGAGCCGAAGCGCTGCTGCAGCCGCTCGCTGACGACGCCCTCACCGGCGCCGACCTCGAGCGGACGGGTGGCCGGTCGCGGATCGGCGGCGGTGTCGGCCGCCAGCGCGTCGAGCCGGGACAGGAAGCGGCCGCTCAGCCACCGGATGGCCGGGTTGGCCGCCGTCGACTTGGCGATGGTGTTGCCGATCACCACCCCGGGGGTCTCCGGCGACACTCGCATGCGGCGAGGCTAGCCGGAGCAGCCCTCTAGGCTCCGGGCGTGCGACGGCCGGCCCTCCCTCCCGGACCGGTGCTCGGGCGGGTGGTCCGGATCGGCGTGTTCCTCAGGGTCCTCGTCGCTTCGGCTCAGCACCGGGGCGTACACCCTCGCGTGGACGGTGGGGCTGCTGGTGGTCGTCGCGCCGGTGGGAGCCGGGGTGCGCGAGCTCGCGCTGGTGGTCGCGCTGGCGCCGGAGCTCGACCGGGCGAGCGGACTCCGGGACCTGGGCTGGGCGGGCGCCGCGACGGCGCTCCGCCTCCGGGCCGTGCACACCGGCGCCGTGGAGGTCAAGACGACACGCCGCGGTGCCGATGCACCGGCGTCGACCCCCTCGAGCCGGAGACGCCCCTGATGCCCCGCCGTCGACTGCCCGTCCGGTCGGCCCGGCCCGCCCGGTCGGCCCTGCCCGCCTGGTCCGCCGTGGTCGGCCTGCTCGCGTCCTGCGCCGTCGCGCTGGTCGTCACCGCACCGGCCGTGTCGGCGGCGGAGGAGGTCGTCGAGCGGCCGGCTGACGGCGTCTTCTCCGTGGAGGGCCACGGCTGGGGACACGGTCGCGGGATGAGCCAGTGGGGCGCGCAGGGCGCGGCCAGCCGGGGCATCAGCGCCGAGGAGATCGTCCGCACCTACTACCCGGGCACGTCACGGGCGGTCCTGCCGGCCGCCCCGATCCGCGTCCTGCTGTCCGGCGACGAGGGCACCGACACGCACGTGGTCGCCGCTCCAGGGCTGACCGTCACCGACGCGGCCACCCGGACGACCGTGCTCCTGCCCGCCGGACCGGCTCGCTGGCGGGTCACGGTCGACGCGGCCGGACTGCACCTGCAGTCCCGGACCGGCGCCACCTGGACGCCGTACGCCCTGGGCGGCGCGACCGCGCTGGCCGGTCCGGTGCGGTTCGGCGGACCGGGCGTCGTGCGCGTCGCCTTTTCCGACGGGACGAGCCGCGACTACCGCGGAGCGGTGTCGGCCGTGCGCGTGTCCGCGACGGCGCTGCAGACGGTCGTCGTGCTGCCGCTCGAGGACTACCTGCTCGGTGTCGTGCCGCGCGAGGCGTCCGCCTCCTGGCGGCCCGCCGCGCTGCAGGCGCAGGCCATCGCGGCGCGGTCGTACTCCGCCTTCAAGCGGGCCCGGGTGGCCGGCCGGGGCACGCACGACATCTGCGACACGACGGCCTGCCAGGTCTTCGGCGGCAGCGCCGTCTACAGCGCGGGCGGGACGCGGACCTCCCTCGAGCCGGCGTCGACCACCGAGGCCGTCCGGGCCACCGAGGGCGTCGTGCGCACGTACGGCGGGACGCCGATCTTCGCGGAGTTCAGCAGCAGCAACGGCGGATGGTCCACCGCAGGCGACTTCCCCTACCTGCGACCGGCCGCGGACGCCTGGGACGGCGCGCTCCCCAACTCCGTGCACAGCTGGAAGGCCACCCTGCACGCCGGCGATCTCGAGCGCCGCTTCCCGGACGTCGGCCGGCTGGTGCGGGTGCGGGTCACCGCGCGCGACGGCAACGGGGCGTGGGGCGGACGCGTCCGCACCGTCGTCCTGGAGGGCGTCAGCCGGACCGGCGCCGCCACGCGCGTCACGACGACCGGCGCCGGGGTCTACAGCGCCCGCCGCTGGCCGGCCGCCAGCGACGGCCTGCGCTCGTCGTGGTGGCGCATCGTCCCGCCGGTGACCGCCGCCCCGCCCCCGCCGGTGACCGCACCGGTCCCCGACTTCAGCAGCGTCGTGGTCACGGCGTCCTCCGCGCCGCTGCTGGTGCGCCCGCCTGGACGGTCGGCCGGGACGCTCACCGCGACCTGGCGCAACACCGGCTCCGTCGCCTGGCCGGCTGCCGCGCTGCAGATGGCGAGGACCGCACCCCCCGGCTGGCCGGACCCGCTGGCCGCCGGCGCTCCCGCCACCCGGCTGGTGGCCCCTCTCGGTGCGGCCTCGGTGGCGCCGGGCGAGACCGTCACGCTGTCGCTGGCCGTGAACGCCGCTCTCGTCCCGCCCGGCCGGCACACCCGGGCCTTCCGGCTGCGGCTCGGCACCGGCCCGGTCTTCGGCCCGTCGGTGCTGTGGCAGGTGCCGGTGCAGGAGGCCCGCCCGGGGACGCGACGGAGCTGGGTGCACCGCGGGTGAGGCTCGCGGTCGTCCTGGAGCAGTGCCTGTCGCCCGTGCCGGGCGGGACCGGGCGCTACAGCAAGGAGATCGCGACCGCGCTCGCCCGCACCGCCGCGCCCGCCGACGAGGTCGTCGGGGTCGTCGCCTGGCACCGGGACCTGCGCGCCGCGCGGGCCGAGGGCGTGCGGGGCCCTCACCGGCTGCCGCTGCCCCGCCGCGGGCTGGTCGCCGCCTGGGAGCGCGGTCTCGGCCCGGCCGTGCGCGCGGACGTGGTCCTGGCGCCCACGCCGCTGTGGCCGGGCCGGACCGCGCCGCCCTGCCTCGTGGTCGTGCACGACGCCGTCCCGTGGACCCATCCCGAGACGCTGACGCCGCGCGGCGTGGCCTGGCACCGCAGGACCGTCGAGAGCGCAGCCCGGTCCGCCGCCCTGGTCGTCGTGCCCACGCGGGCGGTCGCCGACGAGCTGGCCCGCCACGTCGACCTGCCTCGGGTGCTCGTCGTGGGGGAGGGCGTGTCCGGGGAGCTCGCCGTGCCGGCCGACGCCGCGGCCCGCGCCGCCCGGCTGGGGCTGCCCGACCGCTTCCTGCTCACGGTGGCGACCCTCGAGCCGCGCAAGGGGCTCGACGTGCTGCTCACCGCGCTGGCCCGCCCCGACGCCCCGGACCTGCCCCTGCTGTGCGCCGGCCAGCCGGGCTGGGGCGGCCAGGACCCCCTCGCGCTGGCCGGGGCGGCCGGTCTCGCGCCCGGTCGCGTGCGGCTGCTCGGCCGGGTCAGCGACCCCGACCTGGCCGTGCTGCTGGACCGCGCGACGGCGCTGGTCGTGCCCAGCCGGGCGGAGGGCTTCGGGCTGCCGCTGCTCGAGGCGATGGCCGCCGGCACGCCGGTCGTCACCAGCGACGCGCCGGCCCTCGTCGAGGTCGCCGCCGGAGCCGCCCGGGTGAGCGCGCTGGCGCCGGGCGCGCTGGCGGCCGCGCTCGACGCCGTCGTGTCGGACGACGCGCTGCGCCGTCGGATGGCGGCGGCGGGCCGCGCCCGCGCTCGCGACTTCACCTGGGAGGCCGCCGCTCACCAGCTGTGGACGGCGGCCCGCGCCCTGCGCTGAGCCGGCGCCCTGCTACGCGACCGTCACCCGCTTGCAGCCGAGGTACCGGTTGCCGCCCACCGTGCCAGGAGCGTTCAGCGCCCAGGCGCAGACCGTGTGGACCCCCTTCGCGAGGGCCAGCCGGCCGGCGAAGCCGTGCGCCGACCCGTACGCCGGCAGGGTCCGCGACACGCCGGCGTGCGGGCGGTCCGCGGGCAGGTCGGCGCGCATCGCGCCGTCGGCGTACACGTGCACCCGCGTGGTCGCCGTCGTGTCCGGGTCGAGGGCCCAGCCGGTGACGGCTGCTCCGCCGGGGACGGCGGTCACCGCCTCCAGCGCGCCCTTGGCGGTGTTCTCCACGACGACGGACCGGCACCCGAGGCGGACGTTGCCGCCGGTGCCCGCCGCGTTGAGCGCCCACAGGCACACCGAGTGGGTGCCCGCGGTCAGCGGCAGGGGCTCGGAGCGGAACCCGTGCGCGGGGCCGTAGCCCGGGTAGCGGGCGCCGATGTCGGCGCGGGGGAGGTCGGCGCGCGGCTCCGCGACCTTGCGGCCGTCCACGTAGAGGTGCGTGCGCACGGACGCGGCCGTGTCGGGGTCGAGCGCCCAGCCGCTGACGACGACACCGTCCGGGCCCGGGGCGACCTGCTCGAGGACGCCGACGGGCGTGTGGCGGACGAGGACGTCCTTGCAGCCCAGGACCCCCGTCGTCCCGGGCGTGCCGGCGACGTTGAGGGCGCGCAGGCACACCGAGTGCCTGCCCTCGGAGAGCTCCAGCGAGGTCCGCACGCCGTGCGCGGGCCCGTAGGCGCGGTGGCGGGCCGCCACGTCGGCCCGCACGGTCGTCGCGGGGACGTCCCGCACCAGCCGGCCGTCGACCAGCACCTGAGCCGTCACCGGTCCGGCGACGTCGGGGTCGATCGCCCAGCCGACGACGTGGACGCCGCCGAGGCCGCTGGCGACGGTCTCCAGGGCGCCGACCGGGGTGTGCCGCACCGTGACGGTGTGGCAGCCGACCCGGCTGTTCGAGCCGACGGTGCCGGCGGCGTTGAGCCCGTAGGCGCAGACGGTGTGCGTCCCCTCGGCGAGCTGCAGCTCGGTGCGGAAGCCGTGCCTGCGGCCGTACGCGCCGAGCGCGGCGGGCAGGTCCTCGCGCGGCAGGTCGGCGGTCACCTGCCGCACGAACCGCCCGTCGACGTAGACGTGCGCGACGACGGGGGCCGCGGTGTCGTGGTCCAGCGTCCATCCCGAGACCACGACCTTGCCCGGCGTCGGCACGTCGGCGTCCAGCGAACCCACGGGGGAGTGCCGCACCACGACGGAGCGGCAGCCGAGTCGTCGGTCGGCCCCGGGCGTCCCGGCCGCGTTGCGCGCGACGGCGCACACGGAGTGCGTGCCGTCCGGCACGGCGAGCGGGACGCTGAAGCCGTGCGCCGTGCCGTGCTCCGGGTGCGTGGCGGCCAGCTCCGGCCGGGCGGCGGCGGCCCGGGGCAGGGAGGTCAGCAGCCTGCCGTCGAGGTGGAGGTCCACGGCGACCGGCGTGGCCACGTCGGGGTCGATCGCCCAGCCGGTGGCCACGACCCCCGTCGGGCCCTGGACGACCGACTCCAGCGCACCGGTCGGGGTGTGCGACACGGTGACGGGCGAGCAGCCGAGCAGCGCGTTGCGACCCGCGGTGCCCGGGGCGTTCAGGGCGTACGCGCAGACGCGGTGGACGCCCTCGGAGAGCGTGAGCCGCAGGTCGAAGCCGTGGGCGGAGCCGGTCCCCGGGTTGTCCTGCGCCACGTCGCTGCGGCGCAGGTCCGCGGTCTCCGCCGCCGCCCAGGCGCCGTCCACGTGGACGTGCACCCGGAGCGGGTCCGTCGTCTCGGCGTCGAGCGCCCAGCCGCGCACGGTGACCTGCCCGAGCGAGGACCGCACGGTCTCGAGCTGCCCGTACGGCACGGTCGGTCGGGGGAACAGCGCGTGCCACGACGCCGGACCGAAGACGCCGTCGGGCTCCAGGCCCTGCGACTGCTGGAACGCCGCCACCGCGGCGGCCGTCGCGCTGCCGAAGTCACCGTCCACCGTCAGCCCGAGCGGGCGCTGGATCGTCTCGACGGCCTCACCCGTGGAGCCCTTGCGCAGCGTCGTCGTGCCGTAGCGGGCGAGCACCTTCAGATGGGCCACGTCCGGCACGGGCGAGACCACCGGGCGCAGCGGCGTCGCCGGCGCGCCGCCCGGGCCGTGGTCCACCTCGGCCACCGTGCCGTCCCAGAAGGAGGTGAGCTTCTTCGCGCCGGCCCATCCGAAGGAGAAGTGCACGTGGTCGGTGTGCGGGCTCGGACCGGTGTAGGTCTGCCAGCCGAGGCTGGGCTGGTACGCCTTGAAGATCTTCTTGTTCCAGATGACGTACATGATCCCGAGGCGGCGCAGGTTGGCGTGCGACTTGCCGGTCCGGTCGGTGGCGAGCAGCCAGGTGAGCAGCTCCTGCACCTCGGCGACGTGCCGGGGGTTGTAGGCGCTGACTCCCCAGTCCCAGGCCCGTCCCTCCTTGTGCTCGCTGGCCGCCCCGACCCCGCAGTCGCGCACGATGCCGAGGCTGGTGGTGCCGGGGTAGGCGTCCAGCACGAGCGAGGAGAAGGCGCGGACCCCGGGCTTGGCGACCGGGTCGCACACGGCCTGCCCGACGTAGGGCTGGTAGGCCTCCACCGCGGTGGGCAGCGGCGAGGGGGTGGCGGGCGGGGTGGCCGTGGCGCTGGCGGTCCCGGCGACGAGGACCGCGAGGACCGTGACGGCTGCGGCGGCGGCCCGGGCGAGCCCTCCGCAGCCGTCGTGTCGGCGCTTCACAGCGCGGGCGTGGTCCATGCGGGTCTCCAAGCCTCGGGACGGGCGTTCCGGTGGGGACTCGGGACGTCGGCCGCTCGGCTTGAGGCTTCGGACCACCTCAATGTCGTTCCAGGCGCAAACGTTCGAGTCTACTCGTCATCGGTCCGCCGGAGGACGGGCGACACGCCGGCACGTCCGTCACAGACGGGCAGGACCGTGGCGGTCCGGATCGCGGTGGTCGTGCCCGGCAGGGTCACGTCGACGGCGGACGCCTCGGTGCAGCTCCCGTCCCGACCGCTCGCGACGACGAAGGACAGGCTGGTCGAGCGGCTGAGCGTCACCGGCACCGGGGGGTCCGTCGGCAGCCCGTGCCCGCCCCGCTCGACGATCACGGGAAGCGGCCCCCCTGCGGCGTCGAGCAGGCGCACGGCGGGGAAGCCCTCGAGCTGGCAGTCCGGTCCGCGCGTGCGCAGGACGAACACCTCGTGCACGTGGTCCGGCAGGACCAGGGTGTCCGCGTCGACGACCGTCAGGTCCGCGCCGCGACAGGTCGGCTGGCCGGTCGGCGCCGCGGACTCGCGACCCGGCCGGGGTGACAGGGGGTCCTGCGGCTGGAGGGGAGCGGGCGACGGGCTCCCGCCTGTGGGGGGAGGGGGAGCAGGCGTCGCAGCAGTGGGGGACGGGCCTGGTCCGCGGCTCGCCGACGGCTCGACGACCGGCGGGACGGCGCTCGCGGTCGGCTCCGCGGACGGCGAGCTGCTCCCGGACGCCGAGGACACGGGCTCAGGGTCGCTGCAGCCCGCCAGGGACAGGGCGAGCAGTGCGACCAGAGCGGCTCGGAGCGGCACAACGACAGACAGTAGAGCGTCGGACACGTCCAGTCAGCAGGCGGGTCCTCCGGCCGACCCGGCACGCCTGCGGCGGTGACCGTCGGACGGGGCACGAGACCCTAGACTCGCCGGGTCCCGTTCCCCGCAGAGAGAAGACCGGTGCCGCAGCTGACGGAGATCTGGACCTACCGCGGTCTCGTCGGCAACTTCGCCCAGCGCGAGCTCCGCGGCAAGTACAAGGGCAGCGCCCTCGGCTGGTTCTGGTCCCTGCTCAACCCGCTGGCGACCCTCGCGGTCTACGCGCTCGTGTTCGGCTTCTTCCTGCGCTTCCCGGTGCCGGTCGCCGGCAACGGCGAGCTGCAGAACTTCGCCGTCTACCTGTTCACCGCCCTGGTGGCCTGGAACTTCTTCTTCGCCGTGGTCACCGGCTCCATCGGCGCGCTGGCCAGCTCCGGTCCGCTGCTCAAGAAGATCTACTTCCCGGCCTTCGCGCCGGTGCTCGGCGGCGCCGGCGCGACGCTGTTCCAGACCGGCATCGAGCTCGGTCTGCTGGTCGTCGTCATGCTGGTCGTGCAGAACGTCTCCTGGACGCTGCTGTTCCTGCCGTTCCTGCTGCTGCTGCTCGCCGGCTTCTCGATCGGTCTCGGGCTGCTGCTGGCGATGCTGAACGTCCGCTACCGCGACGTGGCCTACCTGGTGACGATCCTGCTCAACCTGCTCTTCTACGCGACGCCGATCATCTACCCGATCTCGCTGGTGCCGCAGACCTACGACGGCTGGCTGCCGGTGCGCGACCTGTACGCCCTCAACCCGCTGACCCAGTTCGTCGAGGCGTTCCGCGACGTCGTCTACGACCTGCAGGCGCCGAGCCCGGGCCGGCTGGCCGGTCTGACCGTCGTGAGCGCGGCCGTCTTCCTGCTCGGCTTCGCCTACTTCCAGCGCGGCTCGCGCGACGTGGCGGAGCTGCTGTGAGCACCCCTGCGCTGCAGGTCCGCGACGTGTCCAAGGTCTTCACCCTGCAGTCGGACCGGCGCACCCACCTCAAGGAGCGCTTCGTCCGGGGTTCCCCCAAGGACCTGCGGGAGTTCTGGGCGCTGCGCGACATCTCCTTCGAGGTCCCGACCGGCTCGACGTACGGCCTGATCGGCCACAACGGCTCGGGCAAGTCGACCATGCTCAAGCTGCTCGCCGGCATCCACCGGCCGACCCGCGGCACGATCTCGGCTCGCGGCCGGGTCAGCGCGATGATCGAGCTGGGAGCCGGCTTCCACCCCGAGCTGTCGGGGCGCGAGAACATCCACCTCAACGGCAGCATCCTCGGTCTGGGCCGCAAGCAGATCGAGGCGTCTCTCGACGAGATCGTCGAGTTCAGCGGCATCGAGCCGCAGTTCATCGACGCGCCGGTCAAGGTCTACTCCAGCGGCATGTACGTCCGGCTCGGGTTCTCGATCGCGGCCAACCTCGACCCGGAGATCCTGCTCATCGACGAGATCGTGGCCGTCGGCGACGAGGAGTTCCAGCGGCGCTGCTTCGACCACCTCTACAAGCTGCGCCGGCGGGGCGTCACGATCGTCTTCGTCTCGCACAGCCTGCCGCTCGTCCAGACGCTGTGCGACCGGGCCGCCTGGATCGACCACGGCCAGATGCGCGCCGAGGGGACCGCTCTCGAGGTGGTCGACACCTACCTGCGCGACGTCAACCAGGCCGAGGAGCAGCGGCTCGGTGCCGGCGGCGACACGACGTACGGCGAGGAGCGCGGCCGGCGCGGCACCGGCGAGATCGTGCTGACGCGCGTGGAGTTCCTCGACGCGGCCGGCGCGGCCCGAGCGGTGGCCACGACCGGGGCGCCGCTGACCGTGCGCGTGCACTTCCGCGTGGAGCATCCCGTCGACGACCCCGTCTTCGGTCTGGCGTTCCACCACGAGAGCGGTGCGCACCTGTCCGGGCCCAACAGCTTCAGCGGCGGGCTGCGCACCGGCCGGCCCGAGGGGGAGGGCCACGTCGACTTCGCCATGGACCCGCTGCTGCTGCAGCCCGGCTCGTACGTCGTCACCGCCGCAGCCGTCGACAGCTCGCAGGCGCACGTCTACGACTTCCGCGACCAGGCCTTCGCCCTGCACGTCCAGCCGGGTCCGCGGTCAGACCCGCGCGGCCTGGTCGTCCTGCCCGGCTCCTGGAGCCTGGCGTCCGGCGCGACATCCGGTACGAACCCGACACGAACGGAGGCCCTTCGGTGAGGGTCAACCTCGGCTGCGGCCAGGTCTACATGGAGGGCTGGACCAACGTCGACGCCAGCCGCGACGTCAAGGCCGACATCTACATGGAGGCCGCGGAGTTCCTCCGCCAGTACGCCGACGAGATCGACGAGGTCTACATGGGCCACGTCCTCGAGCACATCATGCCGGGCGACGCCCTCGTCACCCTGCGGATCATGAACGAGCGGCTGCGGCCGGGCACGCGCGTGTCCGCGGTGACGCCGGACATGGACGCGATCTTCGCCGCCTACCTGCACGGTCACGTCACCAACGACAAGCTCAACGCGTCGTTCGTCTACTCCTACGTGCAGCCCTCCCACCACATCTGGTGCTACGGGCCCGAGTCGCTCGCCGAGCTGTTCCGCCGCGCCGGCTTCACGGACGTGCAGCCGATCGACCCGCTGGCCTGGGAGCCGGTGTTCTGGAAGGAGGGGGAGGAGGCCCAGTGGCAGTGCGGTGTCGCCGCTCCCGCCACCGGCACCCCCGGGCGCTCGGACGGGGACCTGCCCGCGGAGGCGCTGCTCACGATGGAGGGCACGGCGGTCCCGGAGCGACCCGGGCCGCCGGACGTGCCCACGACCGAGGAGCTGCAGATTCGG
>CADCUE010000091.1 GCA_902805805.1 uncultured Frankineae bacterium
CGGTGTGCTCGAGCAGGAGCCGTCCGATGCCGTCCTGGACCACGGCGGTGATCAGCGCGTCGTCGAGGTCGGCCGGGACGTGCTCGAGGGCGGTGCACAGCTGCTGGGCGCTGCGCAGCCCGATGCGTGCGTCGGCCAGCGCGGCGGTGACGGCAGGTCGGTCGGCCAGGCGCCGGGCGAGGGTGACCTGTCCGTCCTCTCCGCCGGGTTGGCGGCGCAGCCAGGTGCGGGCGCTGCCGGCGGCGTCCAGGGCGTACAGCTGGCGGTGGTCCATGTCGCGGACGGCGGTCAGCTGCGCGGCGTGGAGCCGCTCGGCGCAGGCCAGCACCGTCCGCAGCCGTGCCAGGGCCGCCGGGCCGGGGAGCTCGACGACGTCCTCGTCGAGCAGCAGCTCGACGGCCTGCACCAGCCGCACCACACCTTCGCTCATGTGTTCGAACGTACGCCGGAACGCCGACCCGACAGCCGCTCGTCCACAGCCGGACCAGGTCGTGCACAGGGCCGACCAGGGCCCTTGACGCCGCGCGCTACGGCTGCTCGACCGCCCGCAGGTCCAGCGCCGCGAGCTCCTCCGCCAGCCGCTCGCCCATCACGGTGTAGCCCTCGTCGGTCGGGTGCAGCCGGTCCGGGTGCAGGAACGACGGCGGCTGGTCCTCGCTCCAGCCGCCCGACAGCGGGCTGAAGAAGGGCAGCCCCTCGTCCTCGGCGACGTCCTCCACCACGGCGTCGACGACCGCCCGCCCCGGGTGGACGGCGCCACCGGCAGGGGGCTCGTAGGCCCCCATGAGGACGATCTGGGCCTGCGGCTGCTGCCGGCGGACCTCCGCGACGACCTCCTCGACGGCCTCCCGGACGCGCTCGGGGTCACCGGCAGCGCGCGCGTCGTTCGTGCCGCCCTCGAGCAGCACCACGTCGTACGTCCCCGTCATCGCCCCCGGCGCTCGCAGGCGGTCGATGTACGGCGGGCGGTCGCCGCCGGTCGTGTAGCCGGTGCCGCCCCACGCGTCGACCTCGACGTCCCAGCCGAGCCGGGCGGCGGCGATGCGCGCCATGACCGGCCGCCGGGGTGAGGCTCCCGTGCCGCCCATCAGGCTGTCGCCGAAGAAGTACGCCCGCACCGCGCCAGCCTCCGCCTCGACCGGGCCCACCGACGCCGGCAGCCAGGTCAGGCCCAGCCCGAGCGCCACGACGAGGGCGGCCAGCCTCCTGCGCGTCCCGCCCCACGTCCTCCTCACGGCCAGAGTGTCGGCACCGGAGCGGCACTTCCGCAGGCGATCGCGGAAGGTCGTGGGACAGATCGGGCATGCTCGCGCCCGTGACCGTGCGCCTGTCGGACGTCGTGGCCGTCCTCGAGGACCTGTACCCGCCGGCCTGGGCCGAGTCGTGGGACGCCGTCGGCCTCGTCTGCGGCGATCCCGACGCGCCCGTCCGCCGGGTGCTGCTGGCCGTCGACCCCGTCGAGCAGGTCGTCCGCGAGGCGGTCGACGGCGGGTACGACCTGCTCCTGACCCACCACCCCCTGTACCTGCGGGGGACGACGTCCGTCGCGGCGACCACGCCGAAGGGGCGGGTCGTCCACGCCCTCGTGCGCGCCGGCATCGGCCTGCACGTCGCGCACACCAACGCCGACGTCGCCGACCCGGGTGTGTCCGACGCCCTCGCCGCACGCTTCGACCTGCGTGACCTGCGTCCGCTGTCGCCCCGGCCGGACGCGCGCGACGCGCTGGTGACGTACGTGCCCGATGACGCGGTCGAGCAGGTCCTCGACGCCGTGGCCGCCGCGGGCGCCGGCCGGATCGGCGACTACGACCGCTGCTCCTGGAGCACGTCCGGCACCGGCACCTTCCGTCCGCTGCCGGGCGCTCGACCGGCGGTCGGGGAGGTGGGCCGCACGCAGTCCGTCGCCGAGCGCCGCCTCGAGGTCGTCCTGCCGCGAGCGCTGCGGCGCAGCGTCCTCGAGGCGCTGCGCGGCGCCCACCCGTACGAGGAGCCGGCGTACGAGGTGCTCGAGCTGGTCGACGAGCCGGGGCCGCGCGGCCTCGGCCGGGTGGGGGAGCTGCCGGCCCCGACGACCCTGCGCGAGCTGACGCGCACGGCCGCCGAGGTGCTGCCGGCGACGGCGTGGGGCGTGCGCGCGGCCGGCGACCCCGACCAGGTCGTGACCACGCTGGCGGTCTGCGGCGGCTCCGGCGACAGCCTGCTGCGCGAGGCGGGACGCGCGGCGGACGCCTACCTCACCGCCGACCTGCGCCACCACCCCGCGAGCGAGGCGCCGGAGGGGCTGGCGCTGCTCGACGCGGCGCACTGGGCGACCGAGCACCCGTGGCTCGCCGACGCGGCACGGCGGCTGTCGGCCGCCACTACGGTGGACGCGGTCGTCTCCGACACGGTGACCGACCCCTGGACGCAAGCTGCGAGGAGCGCTCCCGCGTGAAGGCTGACCCGTTCGTCCAGCTCCGGCTGCTGGAGCTGCAGGGCCTCGACAGCGCGCTCGACCGCCTGCGCCACCGCCGCAGGACCCTGCCCGAGCTCGCCGAGATGGCCCGGCTCGACGGGCTCGTCGACGCCCTGCGCGACGGCGTCGTCCGTGCCGAGACCGAGGTGTCCGACCTCGCCCGGGAGCAGGCGAGGTTCGAGAAGGAGATCGAGCAGGTCCGCGCGCGCCGCGACCGTGACGAGAGCCGGCTCGCGTCGGGCGCCATCACCGCGTCGAAGCAGCTGCAGGACCTCGAGCGCGAGGTCGCGTCGCTCAAGCGCCGGCAGTCCGAGCTCGAGGACGCCGAGCTCGAGGTGATGGAGCGCGCCGAGACCGCCCAGGCGGGCCTCGACGAGCTGACGAGCCGGCGGGAGGTCCACCTCGCCGACCGCGCGAAGGCCGAGGCGGCAGCCGAGGCCGCCTTCGTCGAGATCGACGCCGAGGTCGAGCGGACGAGCGCGGCGCGGGACGAGCTCGCCGCCACGATGCCGGCCGACCTGCTGGCGCTGTACGAGAAGATCCGTGCGTCCGAGGGCGGCGTCGGGGCCGGCGAGATCGCCCGGGGCCGGTGCGGCGGCTGCCGCCTCGACCTCATGAACAACGAGAAGGCGGAGTACCGGGCCGCACCGCCGGACGAGGTGCTGCGCCACGAGGAGTGCGGCCGGATCCTCGTCCGCACGGCGGAGTCGGGCCTGTGAGCCTCGCCCAGTGAGCCGGCGGCTCGTCGTCGAGGCCGACGGGGGATCGCGCGGCAACCCGGGCCCTGCCGGGTACGGCGCCGTCGTCCGCGACGCCGACTCCGGCGAGGTGCTGGCGGAGCGGGCGGCCGGCATCGGCCGGGCCACCAACAACGTCGCCGAGTACGGCGGGCTCATCGCCGGGCTGACCGCCGCCGCCGAGCTCGACGCGTCCGAGGTCGAGGTCCGGATGGACTCCAAGCTCGTCGTCGAGCAGATGAGCGGCCGCTGGCAGGTGAAGCACCCGGCGATGAAGCCGCTCGCCGAGGAGGCTCAGGCGCTGGTGCGCCGCCTGCCGGGCGTCCGCTTCCGCTGGATCCCGCGCGCGCAGAACGGGCACGCCGACCGCCTCGCCAACGAGGCGATGGACGCGGCGGCGCGTGGCGACGTCTGGCGCGCCGGCGGTGACAGCGGTCCCGCCGACGCCGCCGACGCCTGGCTCGCCGAGCACGAGCCGACCGCGTCCCTGGCACCGTCCGAGCAGCCCGGAGCCACCCCGCAGATCGGGTGGCGCGACGACCCGTCGGCCCCGCCGACGACCGCGCTGCTGCTGCGGCACGGGCAGACCGAGCTCTCGGTGCAGAAGCGCTTCTCGGGCACGGGCGACCAGCCGCTCACCGAGCACGGCCGGCTGCAGGCCGCCGCGGCGGCGGCCCGGCTCGCCGGCAGCGGCGCGACGGCCGTCGTGAGCAGCCCGGTGCGACGCGCCCGCGAGACCGCCGAGCTCGTCGCCGCCGCGCTCGGCGTCGAGGTGGCGTACGAGCCGGGCCTGCGCGAGACCGACTTCGGCGACTGGGAGGGCTACACGTTCGCCGAGGTGAAGCAGAAGTGGCCGCGCGAGCTCGACGCGTGGCTGGCCGACCCGTCCGTCGCGCCGCCCTACGGCGAGAGCTTCGACCAGACGACGACCCGCGTCCGGCAGGCCCGCACACGGCTGCTCGCGGCGTACGGCGGCCAGCGCGTCGTCGTCGTCAGCCACGTCACGCCCATCAAGACGCTGCTGCGCCTCGCGCTCGACGCGCCGCCGAGCGCGCTGTACCGCATCCACCTCGACCTGACGTGCCTGTCGGAGGTGCAGTGGTTCGCCGACGGACCGGCGGTCGTGCGGTCGATGAACGACACCTCGCACGTGCCGCCGGGCTGACGAGCCGCGCGACACGCCGTCGCGAGCGCTCACCGGGTCGCCGCTCCGGGTGCCAGCATGCGGTTGCCTCCGAGGCCGCGCTCGTCGGCTCGCCCGACCGGCTCGCCTCGCCCCCGGTGCGACAGGACGACGCCATGGCGCTCACCTCACCTGCGACCGACCCGGCCGGACTGCGGCTGCGGGTGCACCGCCTGCGCCGGCGCCCGGCATCCCCGGCTCCGCTGTCGCTGCTGCCCGGTCCGGTGCCCCTGCTGCCCGAGGTGCGCGCCGCCCTCGCCGGACCGCCTCGGGCCCACCGCAGGCCGGAGGCGATCGCCCAGCTCGACCGGGCCAGGCAGCTGCTGCGCGCCCGTACCGGCGCCGCGCACGTCGCGGTCCTGACGGGGTCGGGGACGA
>CADCUE010000092.1 GCA_902805805.1 uncultured Frankineae bacterium
GACGAAGACGACGAGCAGCGCCCGCAGGACGCCGAGGCGCTCGGGCTCGGCCAGCAGCCCGACCAGGGGCGGTCCGGCGAGGAACGCGGTGTAGCCGATCGAGCTGACCACCGACACCCGCACGGCCGCGCCGACCTCGTCGTCCGCGGCGGCGCTCATGCCGACGGGGAAGCCCAGCGCCGCGCCCGCCCCCCAGAGCAGCGCGCCGAGCAGGACGACCGGCAGGGCCGACGACAGCACGACGAGCAGCAGGCCGCCGGCCGACAGCAGCGCCGTCGCGCGCAGGACCGCCGTGCGCCCGTAGCGCGTGAGCAGGCTGCCGCCGACGGTGCGCGAGGCGGTCATGGCGGCGACGAAGCAGGCGAAGCCGAGCGCGCCGACCGCGTCGGACGTCCCGTGGCCGTCGACGAGCGCGATGGCGAGCCAGTCGTTGGCGGTGCCCTCGACGAAGGCGAAGCACAGGACGAGGACCCCGACGAGCAGCGTCCGGGACTCGCGCCAGGCCTGCGACACGCGCAGCGCGACCGGCTCGTCGACCGCGGCCGACACGACGGGCAGGAACGCCCGCAGGCACACCACCACGGCTGCGAGCGACGCGATGCCGGTGAGGGCGAGCTGCACCTGCACGGCCAGGCCCGCGCCGGCGGCAGCAGCGCCGACGAGGGCGCCGGCCACGGTCCCGATGCTGAAGCCGGCGTGGAAGCGGGGCATCAGCGTGCGGGCGAGCCGGCGCTCCACGTCGGCGCCCTCGACGTTCATGGCGACGTCCCAGCTGCCCACCCCGAGCCCGACGAGGACGAGGCCGACGCCCGTCGTGGGCACGGACGCCGTCGCGACCCCCGCGCTGACGAGCAGCAGCCCGACGGCGACGAGGGCAGCGCCGCCCAGCACGGTCTTCGACGGGCCGAAGCGGGCGACCAGCGGTCCGCTCGTGGGCAGCCCGAGCACCGACCCGACCGACAGGCACAGCAGCAGCAGGCCGAGCTGCCCGGTGCTCAGGCCGAGCGCCTCGCGCACGGCCGGCAGGCGCGACACCCAGGAGGCGAAGACGAGCCCGTTGAGGGCGAACACGAGGGCGACGGCCACCCGCGCCCGCTCGACCACCGCTGCGGGCGCACTCGTCGTCACCCCCTCGACGGTAGCGGCCAGCGCAGCGCACCCGCCGCCTGCCGCCCTCGGACCTCGGCGGCGACGGCGTCGGGGTGGTCGAGCACGTCCCGGAGCACGTGGCGCTCGTCCACCTGCGAGCGGGCGAACTCCCGGTGCATGGCGCGCGCGGCGTCGTCGTCCGTGAAGCCGTGCCCGGTGCGCGACGCGACGCGCGTCCGGCACACCTGCTCGTCCGGCAGCAGCAGCACGTCGTCCACGGCCGCCAGGCCGGTCTCGGCGACGAAGCCGGCGAGCGACCAGGGACCCAGCACCCCGTCGTAGACGACCGGGTAGCCGCCCGCGGCGAAGCGCCCGGCGGCGCGTGCGGCGGCGGCCAGCACGACCTCGTTCTGGGCCGCGGCCGCCGGCGTCCAGGGCGCGACCGCCCCGCGCGCGACGAACGCGAAGAAGCGGTCGCCCTCCACGAGCACCGCTCGGGAGTGGGCGGCGACCACGCGCGCCGCCACGGTCGTCTTCCCCGCGCCCGGCGGCCCCGTGACGACGAGCAGCGACGCCGCCGCGGGGCTAGCCGAGGGCGGCACCGACGATGGCCCTGGCCTCCTCCTGGACACGTGCCAGGTGGTCGGGGCCGGAGAAGCTCTCGGCGTAGATCTTGTAGACGTCCTCGGTGCCGGACGGCCGGGCGGCGAACCAGCCGTGCTCGGTGGTCACCTTCAGACCGCCGAGGGCAGCGCCGTTGCCGGGTGCCTCCGTCAGCGTGGCCGTGATGGGGTCGCCGGCGAGCTCCGTCGCCGTCACCTGCGCGGGTGACAGCTTCGCGAGCACCGCCTTCTGCTCGCGGGTCGCGGGGGCGTCGACGCGGGCGTACGACGGCGTGCCGTAGGTCTCGGTCAGGCGCGCGTAGCGCTCGCTCGGGGTGCTGCCCGTGACGGCCAGGACCTCGGACGCGAGCAGGCACAGCAGGATGCCGTCCTTGTCGGTCGTCCACACCGTGCCGTCCTTGCGCAGGAACGAGGCGCCCGCCGACTCCTCCCCGCCGAAGACGACGGAGCCGTCGAGCAGGCCGGGGACGAACCACTTGAAGCCGACCGGCACCTCGAGCAGCCGGCGGCCGAGGCCCGCGACCACCCGGTCGATGAGCGACGAGCTCACGAGCGTCTTGCCGATCGCCGCGCCGGTCGGCCACGACGAGCGGGTCGCCAGCAGGTGCTCGATCGCCACCGCCAGGTAGGCGTTCGGCGCCAGCAGGCCGGCGTCGGGCGTCACGACGCCGTGGCGGTCGGCGTCGGCGTCGTTGCCGGTGGCGATGGCGTACTGGTCCTTGTTGGCGATGAGCGAGGCCATCGCGGACGGCGACGAGCAGTCCATGCGGATCTTGCCGTCCCAGTCCAGCGTCATGAAGCGCCAGGTCGGGTCCACGAGGGGGTTGACGACCGTGAGGTCGAGGCGGTGGCGCTCGGCGATCTCGCCCCAGTAGTCGACGCTCGCACCGCCGAGCGGATCGGCGCCGATGCGCACACCGGCCTCGCGCACGGCGTCGAGGTCGAGCACCGACGGCAGGTCGTCGACGTACGAGCCCAGGAAGTCGTAGGTCGAGGTCGTGTCCGCGGCACGTGCGCGCGACAGCGGGACCCGCCGGACGCCCCTCATCCCCTCGCGCAGCAGTGCGTTGGCCGCGTCCTGGACGGCGCCGGTGATGTCGCTGCCCGCCGGACCGCCGTCCGGCGGGTTGTACTTGAAGCCGCCGTCCGCAGGCGGGTTGTGGGACGGGGTCACGACGACGCCGTCGGCCAACCCGCTGGTGCGCCCGCGGTTGTAGGTCAGGACGGCGTGCGAGAGCGCGGGCGTCGGGGTGTAGCGGTCGCGGTCGTCGACGAGCACGGTGACGTCGTTCGCGGCGAAGACCTCGAGCGCCGTCGCCCAGGCCGGCTCCGACAGCGCGTGGGTGTCCTTGGCGAGGAACAGCGGGCCGTCGACGCCCGCCGCGCGGCGGTGCTCGACGATGGCCTGGCTCGTCGCGGCGATGTGGTCGTCGTTGAAGGCGCTGTGCAGCGACGACCCGCGGTGCCCGCTCGTGCCGAACGACACCTGCTGACCCGGGTCCTCGGGGTCGGGGTGCTCGGTGTAGTAGGCCGTCACCAGCCGCGCCACGTCGACGAGGTCCTGCGGCTGCGCCGTCGTGCCGGCGCGCTCGTGCTGTGCCATGCCGGGCTCCTGTCCCTCGCCGTCCTCGTCCGGGCCTCAGACCCGGACGGTCTGCCCCTTGCCGATGACGACGACCCCGTTGTCGGAGACCGTGTAGAGCTCGCGGTCGCGGTCGAGGTCGACGCCGATCGTCGCCCGCTCGGGCACGACGACGTTCTTGTCGAGGATGGCGTTGCGCACGACCGCGTGCCGGCCGACCTGCACGCCCTGCATGAGCACCGACGCGTCGACCTGCGCCCAGGAGTGCACGTGCGCCCCCGGCGACAGGATCGACCGGCTCACCGAGGAGCCGGACACCACCGACCCCGGCGACAGCAGGCACTCCATCGCGATGCCGGCCCGACCGGCCGAGCCGTGCACCGTGCGGGCGGGCGGCAGCGGGTCGCCGCCGGTGTAGACCGGCCACAGCGGGTTCGCGAGGTCGAAGGCGGGGTCGACCGACAGCAGGTCCATGTGGGCGTCGTAGTAGCTGTCGAGCGTCCCCACGTCGCGCCAGTAGCCGCGCGCCGCCTCGGGCGTGCCCGGCACGTCGTTGTCGCGGAAGTCGTAGACGTTCGCCTCGCCGCGCTCCACGAGCATCGGGATGATGTTGCCGCCCATGTCGTGCCGGCTGTCGGGGTCCTCGGCGTCCCGGGCCACGGCCTCGACCAGCGCCTCGGTCGTGAAGACGTAGTTGCCCATGGAGGCGTAGATCTCGTCCGGCGCGTCGGGCAGGCCCTGCGCGTCGGCCGGCTTCTCGCGGAACGCCGAGATGCGCCGCCCGTCCGGTCCGACCTCGATGACGCCGAACTGGTCGGCCATGGCCAGCGGCTGGCGGATGCCGGCCACGGTGACGGAGGCGCCGGAGGCGACGTGCTCGGCCACCATCTGGGACGGGTCCATCCGGTAGATGTGGTCGGCCCCGAAGACGACGACGTGGCTGGGACGCTCGTCGTCGATGAGGTTGCGGCTCTGGTGGATCGCGTCCGCCGACCCGGCGAACCACCGCGGGCCGAGGCGCTGCTGGGCGGGCACCGGCGTGACGTAGTTGTCGAGCAGCGTCGACAGGCGCCAGGTCTTCGTGATGTGGCGGTCGAGCGAGTGGCTCTTGTACTGCGTCAGCACGACGAGCTTGCGGTAGCCGCCGTTGACGAGGTTCGAGAGCACGAAGTCGACCATCCGGTACATCCCCCCGAAGGGGACCGCCGGCTTGGCGCGGTCCGCCGTCAGGGGCATGAGGCGCTTGCCCTCGCCGCCGGCGAGGACGATCCCGAGCACGGTGGGGGTCACCGTCGGACCGTAGCCCCCGGCGTGATCGCGGTCACCACCCGCCCCCCGGCACTGCAGCGCGCGCGGCCGGCACCGGCACGGGTGCGCCGTCGACCCACGTCTCGAGGTCGGCGGGGGTGCCGAGCGTGAAGGCCTTCGC
>CADCUE010000093.1 GCA_902805805.1 uncultured Frankineae bacterium
GCGCGCACGCCCCGCACGTCGACGGCACCAGCGACGACCAGCTCGCCCGCGACCCGCAGGCCCAGGCCGCCCGACTGCCCGCCGCCGCCTTCGACGCCGCCCGTCGGGCGCTCGCCGACGGCGCACCGGTGCTCGTGCAGGTGCCCCGCCGCGGCTACGTCCCCAGCCTGGCCTGTGTCCGCGACCGCACGCCGGCCCGGTGCGCGCACTGCGCCGGGCCGCTGTCGTCGTCGTCCGCCGACGCCGTCCTGGCCTGCCGCTGGTGCGGCCGGCCGGCGGTGGACTGGCGCTGCCCGACCTGCGACGGCTCGCGCCTGCGCTCGTCGGTGGTCGGTGCCGGGCGCACGGCCGAGGAGCTCGGTCGGGCGTTCCCGGGCACGGCCGTCCGGACCTCGGGCCGCGACGGGGTCCTGGCGCAGGTCCCCGACGCACCCGCTCTGGTCATCAGCACCCCGGGGGCCGAGCCGGTCGCCGACGGCGGGTACGGCGCCGTCCTGCTGCTCGACGGCTGGGCGGCGCTCGGCCGGGCCGACCTTCGGACGGGGGAGGAGGCCCTGCGCCGGTGGTTCGCCGCCGCAGCGCTGGCCCGGCGAGGAGCGCGGGTCGTCTGCGTGGCCGACCGCGCCCTGCCCCCGGTGCAGGCGCTCGTGCGCTGGGACCCCGCCGGGGCGGCAGCGCGCGAGCTCGCCGAGCGCGCGGAGCTCGGCTTCCCGCCCGTCGTGCGGATGGCGTCGGTCTCGGGCCCCCCGGCGGCCGTGGCCGAGTTCGTGACCGCGCTGCCCGACCACGTCCGGCGCGACGTCCTCGGACCCGTCCCGGCCGCGGACGGCGAGGAGCGACTGCTCCTGCGGGCGCCGCGGGCGTCCGGCGGGCAGCTCGCCGCCGCGCTCAAGGCGGCGCAGGGAGTGCGCAGCGCCCGCAAGGGCTCGCCGGTCCGCGTGGAGCTCGACCCGCGCGAGCTCGGCTGACGGGTCCCGGCCCGGCAGCCGCGGTCACCTACCCTGGGAGCGTGTCCCTGCGCCCCATCCGCCTGCTCGGCGACCCCGTGCTGCGCACGCCCGCGAGCCCGGTCACGACCTTCGACAAGGAGCTGCGCACGCTCGTCAAGGACCTGACCGACACGATGCTGGAGGCCCCCGGAGTGGGGCTCGCGGCGCCCCAGATCGGGGTCGGACTGCGGGTGTTCGTCTACGACGTCGACGACGTGCTCGGGCACCTGGTCAACCCGGTGCTGCACTTCCCGAGCGACGAGGAGCAGGACGGGCCCGAGGGCTGCCTGTCGCTGCCCGACCTGACCTTCGACTGCGTCCGCAAGCAGCACGTGGTCGCCCACGGGCAGAACGTCTACGGCGACCCCGTCACGATCGACGGCAGCGACCTGCTGGCGCGCTGCGTCCAGCACGAGACCGACCACCTCGACGGTGTGCTGTTCATCGACCGGCTCGACGCCGAGACCAAGAAGGCGGCGCTCGAGGCGGTCCGGCAGGCCGAGTGGGCCAACTCGCCGCCGCCGGTCGTCAAGACCAGCCCGCACCCGCTGTTCGGACGCGCGCGCTGACGCGCCGCGCGGCATGAGGCTGGTCTTCGCCGGCACCCCCGAGCCGGCGGTCCCGGCGCTCGAGGCCCTGCTCGACAGCCGCCACGACGTCGTGGCGGTCGTGACGCGCCCGGACGCCCCGGCCGGCCGCGGCCGCACCCTGCGTCCGAGCCCGGTCCGCGAGCGCGCCGAGGCGGCCGGCGTGGAGGTCCTGACCCCCGAGCACCCCCACGACGCGGCGTTCTCGACCCGCCTGCGCCAGCTCGCCCCCGACTGCTGCCCCGTCGTGGCGTACGGCGCGCTCGTGCCGCAGCCGGTGCTCGACATCCCGGTGCACGGCTGGATCAACCTCCACTTCTCGCTCCTGCCGGCCTGGCGCGGCGCCGCGCCCGTGCAGCACGCCGTCCTGCACGGGGACGAGGTCACCGGCGCCACGACCTTCCGCCTCGAGGCGGGCCTGGACACCGGTCCGGTCTTCGGCGTCACGACCGAGGCGGTGCGCCCCACCGACACCAGCGGCGACCTGCTCGCCCGGCTCGCCCGCGCCGGGGCCGGTCTGCTCGTCGCGACGCTGGACGGCGTCGAGGACGGCACGGTGCTCCCGGTCCCGCAGCCCGACCACGGCGTCAGCCTCGCGCCGAAGATCACCGTTGCGGACGCCCGGATCGACTGGACCGCACCGGCGGTGCGCGTGGACCGGCTCGTCCGGGCGTGCACCCCCGCGCCGGGCGCGTGGACGACGCTGCGCGGCAAGCGGGTCAAGCTCGGCCCGGTCGCCGCCACCGAGGAGGTGCTGCCGCCGGGGCAGGTGACGGGCGACCTCGTCGGCACCGCCACGACCGCGGTGCGGCTCGGCAGCGTGCGACCGGAGGGTCGCGGTGCCATGCCGGCCGCCGACTGGCTGCGCGGGCTGCGTCCGGCGCCGGGGGAGCGGTTCTCGTGACCCCCCCGGCCGGGGACCGGCCGACCGGGGCCGGCAGCGGGACGCCCAGCGCTCCGAGGGCTGGCAAGCCGGACCGGCGCGCGGCCCGGCCGTACCGCCCGCCGGCGGACGACAAGCCGCGCCGCGCGGCCTACGACGTGCTGGTCGCCGTCCGCGAGAAGGACGCGTACGCCAACCTCGTGCTCCCCGGCCTGCTGCGCGAGCGCGGGCTGACCGGCCGCGACGCGGCGCTGGCCACGGAGCTGGCCTACGGCGCGCTGCGCGGGCAGGGGCTGTACGACGCCGTGGTCGCGGCGTGCGTCGACCGGCCGCTCGCCCGCGTCGACCCGCCGGTGCTGGACGTGCTGCGGCTCGGTGCCCACCAGCTGCTGCGCACCCGCATCCCCCCGCACGCCGCCGTCTCGGCCACCGTCGACCTCGCCCGCCGGGTCGTCAGCGCCGGGCCCGTCGCCTTCGTCAACGCCGTCCTGCGCAAGGTGGCGGCCCGCGACCTGGCGGCGTGGGTGGCGCAGCTCGCGCCGCCGGACGACCGCCTGGCAGCTCTGGCGCTCGAGCACAGCCATCCGAGGTGGATCGCCGGCGCGTTCCGGGACGCGCTCGGCGGTGACCTGTGGCAGACCGGCGCGGCGCTCGCCGCGGACGACGCCCGGCCCGAGGTCCACCTCGTCGCCCGGCGGCTGCCGCGTGACCAGCTGGTGGCCGCGAGCGGTGGCACGCCGGGTCCCTGGTCGCCGTACGCCGTGCGGCTGGCCGAGGGCGACCCCGGCGCGCTGGCGGCCGTGCAGCACGGCACCGCCGGGGTCCAGGACGAGGGGAGCCAGCTCATGGCCGTGGCGCTGGCCACGGCCCCGCTCGACGGGCCGGACCGCGTCTGGGTCGACCTGTGCGCCGGTCCGGGCGGCAAGGCGGCGCTGCTGGACGTGCTCGCGCAGTCGCGCGGCGCCACGCTGCTGGCGCTCGAGGCGCAGCACCACCGGGCCCGCCTCGTGCGCCGCAGCGGCGTCGGCCACGTCGTCACCACCGACTCGCGCACCCCGCCGCTGCGACCGGGCAGCGCCGACCGGGTGCTGCTCGACGCCCCGTGCAGCGGGCTGGGGGCGCTGCGCCGACGGCCCGAGGCCCGGTGGCGACGGCAGCCCACCGACCTGCCGGGCCTGACCAGGCTGCAGGGACAGCTGCTCGACGCCGCGGCGGTCCTGCTCCGCCCGGGCGGCGTCCTGGCGTACGTCACCTGCTCGCCGCACCTGGCCGAGACCGTCGTGCCCGTCGGGGACGTGCTGCGCCGGCATCCCGAGCTCGAGCAGCTCGACGCGCGGCCGCTGCTGCCCGGCGTCCCGGACCTCGGCGCCGGTCCGACGGTGCAGCTGTGGCCGCACCTGCACGGCACGGACGCGATGTTCCTGTGCCTGCTGCGCCGCACCGCCTGACGGCCGCCACCCGAGGACGCGACCGGTCGGACGCCCCGGTCGGGCCGGCTGGGACCGCAGGCCCTTCACTGCCGCGTCGCAGGCGCGCCGGTCCGAGGGGGAGGAGCGGACCACCACCCGGATCGTCGCGCGACGACGGTTCCGCATCGCAGTGCTCCGCCCGAGATGCGCCGAGCGACGGCGTCCTGTCGGGGGCGGCCCTAGACTCGTTGCCTGACGAAGGAGTCCCCGTGCCGTCCCGTCCGCAGATCTCGCCGTCCGTCCTGTCGGCCGACTTCGCCCGGCTCGCCGACGAGCTGGCGCGCATCGAGGGCGCCGCCGACTGGGCCCACGTCGACGTCATGGACAACCACTTCGTCCCCAACCTGACGCTCGGACTGCCCGTGGTGCAGGCCGTCCTCGCCGCCACGAGCCTGCCCGTCGACTGCCACCTGATGATCGAGGACCCGGACCGCTGGGCGCCGGCCTACGCCGAGGCCGGCGCCGGGAGCGTCACCTTCCACGCCGAGGCGGCCGCCGCTCCGGTCCGGCTGGCGCGCTCCCTGCGCTCCGCCGGAGCCCGCGCCGGTCTGGCGCTGAAGCCCGCCACACCGGTCGAGCCCTACCTCGACCTGCTGCCCGAGCTGGACATGCTGCTGGTCATGACCGTCGAGCCGGGCTTCGGCGGGCAGGGCTTCCTCGACGTCGTGCTGCCCAAGCTGCGCCGGTGCGCCGCCGCCATCCGGGGGCGCGAGCTCGACGTCTGGCTGCAGGTCGACGGCGGGGTCAGCGCCGAGACCATCGAGCGGTGCGCCGAGGCGGGGGCCGACGTCTTCGTCGCGGGCTCCGCGGTCTACGGAGCCGACGACCCGGCCGCGGCGGTGCAGGCGCTGCGGGCCCGGGCCGACGGGGTCCTGCGCCCGTGACGACCGCACCGGTCCGTGCCGACGCAGCGGGTCCGGCGCCCGACGTGCCGCGCGTGCTGGTGGTCGACGACGACGCGACGATCGCCGGCGTGGCGCGCCTGTGCCTCGAGCTGGAGGGCTTCGCGGTGGACGTGGTCTCCGACGGGTCCGCGGCGCTGCAGGCCGTCCGCGCCGACCCGCCCGACCTCGTGCTGCTCGACGTCACCATGCCGGGCCTGTCGGGGCTCGACGTCGTGCGGCGGCTGCGGGCCGAGGCCGCGACCGCGGCGCTCCCGGTCATGCTCGTGACCGCCCGGGGCCTGACCGCCGACAAGGTCGTCGGCCTGGCCGCGGGCGCCGACGACTACATCGTCAAGCCGTTCGACCCCGAGGAGCTCATCGCCCGCATCCGCACCACGCTGCGCCGCACCGCCGACGCGCGGGCGGTGTCGCCGCTGACCGGCCTGCCGGGCAACGTGCGGATCGAGGTGGAGATCCGCTCGCGGGTCCGGGCCGGCACGCCGTACGCCATCGGTCACGTCGATCTCGACGAGTTCAAGAGCTACAACGACCACTACGGCTTCCTGCGCGGCGACGCCCTCCTGCTCGCGCTCAGCAGCTGCCTGACCTCGGCGGCCGCCGGGCAGGACCCGCCGGTCTTCGTCGGCCACGTGGGCGGCGACGACTTCGTCCTCGTCTCGACGCCGGAGCAGGCCGAGCCGGTCGCGCGCCGCGTCGCGGAGCGGTTCGACGAGGTCGTGCGCCGCTACTACGACCCCGAGGACCTGGCGCGCGGCGTCCTGGTGCAGCCGGACCGGCGCGGCGAGCTGCGCGAGCACCCCATCGTCTCGGTGAGCATCGGCGTGGCCTGGAGCGGGGCCGCCGACTCCGACCACCGCGCTGTCGTCGCGGCGGCCGGTGAGATGAAGCGCTACGCCAAGTCGCAGACCGGCTCGTCCGTCGCCGTGGACCGGCGCGGCAGCGCCGGCGCCGGGGACGGCTGAGGCGCAGGACGGCGCGCCACGGCCGGTCGCGGCGCTGCGTGGCAGACTGGGGACGACAGCAAGTGCGCTCCGGGGCAGGCGCCCTCTCGTTCCGCGGGAGGTGAGCGCTGACCGGCGGTGACAGTCCGCGACCCGCTGGCAGCCAGCCAGCGGTGGACCCGGTGCGATTCCGGGACCGACGGTGAGAGTCCGGAGGACAGGCAGCGCACGGGCGGTCCGGGCTCACCCCTGCCGCGGGGCCAGCCGGTGCCGTCCGTCCCCGGAGCGCTCCCGACGCCCGAGGGGACCCGATGGCCGGCCAGGTGGAGCTCGACGCGCTGCGTCGGGCCGTCGTGCTGTCCCAGCGCGCCCTGGGCTCGACCTCGCCCAACCCGCCCGTCGGCGCCGTGCTGCTGAGCGCGGACGGCACGACCGTGGGTGAGGGCTGGACGCAGCCTCCGGGTGGCGCGCACGCCGAGGTCGTGGCCCTCGCCGCGGCGGGCGACCGCGCCCGCGGCGGCACGGCGGTCGTGACGCTCGAGCCCTGCCGCCACACCGGGCGCACGGGTCCCTGCACCTCGGCGCTGCTCGCCGCCGGCGTGGCCCGGGTCGTCGTCGCCTGCGCCGACCCCACGGCGCAGGCCGGCGGCGGGGCCGAGGTCCTGCGCGGTGCCGGCGTGGACGTCGAGACCGGTGTGCTCGCGGACGAGGTCGCTCTCGGGCCGCTCGAGGCCTGGCTCACCAGCCGGCGCACCGGTCGGCCGTTCGTCACCTGGAAGTACGCCGCCACCCTCGACGGGCGCAGCGCGGCCGCCGACGGCAGCTCGCGGTGGATCACCGGCGAGGTGTCGCGCGCCGACGTCCACCGGCTGCGGGCGCAGGCGGACGCCGTGCTGGCCGGGGTCGGGACCGTGCTGGCCGACGACCCGCTGCTCGACGCCCGCGGGGTCGAGGCACCGCGCCAGCCCCTGCGGGCGGTCCTCGACACGCACGGCCGCACGCCGCTCACCGCCCGCGCGCTGCAGGGCCCGGCCCCGGCGCTGGTCGTCACCGGACCGCTGCTGGACGACCCCGGCTACCCGCGCCGGCGCGAGGTCGCCACCGACGCCCGGGGGCGGGTCGACCTGCGCTCCGCGCTGGCCGCGCTGCAGGACGAGCACGACGTGGTCAGCGTGCTGCTGGAGGGCGGACCCACCCTGGCCGGCGCCTTTTTGTCCGCCGGGCTGGTGGACCGCGTCGTGGCGTACGTCGCACCAGCCCTGCTCGGCAGCGGACCGGCGGCCCTCGGGGCCGCCGGCGTGGGAACGATCTCCGGAGCGCACCGGTTGCAGGTCGACGACGTCACCCGCACCGGCGAGGACGTGCGCCTGACGCTCAGGCGCCGCACGCTCCGGCCGGAAGAGAGGGTTGCCTAGGTGTTCACCGGGATCGTGGAGGAGCTCGGCGAGGTCCTCGCCATCGAGCCGCTGCCGGACGCGTCGCGGCTGACCGTGCGCGGAGCCGTCGTCACGTCGGACGCGGCGCACGGCGACTCGATCGCCGTCAACGGCGTGTGCCTCACCGTCGTCGCCACCGTCGAGGGATCGTTCACCGCAGACGTCATGGCCGAGACCCTGCGCCGCTCGTCGCTGGGCAGCCTCGCCGTCGGCAGCCCCGTCAACCTCGAGCGGGCCGTCCGGGTCTCCGACCGCCTCGGCGGTCATGTGGTGCAGGGCCACGTCGACGGCACGGGCGAGCTGCTCGCCGTGACCCCCGACGAGCACTGGACGGTCGTGCGGGTGTCGCTGCCCGACGGCCTGGGCCGCTACGTCGTCGAGAAGGGGTCGATCACCGTCGACGGCATCTCGCTGACCGTCAGCGCGCTCGACGACGACTGGTTCGAGGTGAGCCTGATCCCCACCACGCTGGGGCTGACGACCCTCGGCCGCAAGGGCCTGGGCGACCCGGTCAACCTCGAGGTCGACATCCTCGCCAAGCACGTCGAGAAGCTGCTGCAGGCCGGGGTCGCCCCCGGCCGGACGGAGAGGACGTCATGACCGCCGAGACGTACGCGCCGGCTCCCCGCCCCGGGGGCGGCGTGCTCGACAGCGTCGAGCGCGCGGTCGCCGACATCGCCGCCGGCAAGGCCGTCGTGGTCGTCGACGACGAGGACCGCGAGAACGAGGGCGACCTCATCTTCGCGGCGGAGCTGGCCACGCCCGAGCTCGTCGCGTTCATGGTCCGCTACACCTCCGGCTACGTCTGCGTGCCGTTGCTGGAGGCCGACTGCGACCGGCTCGACCTGCCGCCGATGTTCCACACCAACCAGGACAAGCGCGGAACGGCCTACACCGTCACCGTCGACGCCCGGGAGGGCGTCAGCACGGGCATCTCGGCGAGCGACCGGGCCCGCACGATCCGCCTGCTGGCCTCCGCCGACTCGGCGCCGGTCGACTTCACCCGCCCGGGCCATGTGGTGCCGCTGCGGGCGCGCGAGGGCGGCGTCCTGCGTCGCACCGGGCACACCGAGGCCGCCGTCGACCTGGCCCGCATGGCGGGCCTGCGCCCGGCCGGCGTGCTGTGCGAGGTGGTGTCGCAGAAGGACGAGGGCGACATGGCGCGCTTCGAGGAGCTGCGGGGCTTCGCCGACGAGCACGGCCTGGCGCTCATCTCGATCGCCGACCTCGTGGCCTACCGCCGGCGGCACGAGCGGCAGGTCCGCCAGGTCGCCGAGGCGCGCATCCCCACGGCGCACGGCGAGTTCCGCGCGGTCGGCTACGACTCGCTGCTCGACGGCATCGAGCACGTCGCGCTGGTGCGGGGCGACATCGGTGACGGGCAGGACGTGCTCGTGCGGGTGCACTCGGAGTGCCTGACCGGCGACGTGTTCGGCTCCCGTCGGTGCGACTGCGGACCGCAGCTCGACGCGGCTCTCGCGGCGGTCGCGGCCGCGGGGCGCGGCGTCGTCCTCTACATCCGCGGGCACGAGGGCCGCGGGATCGGCCTCATGCACAAGCTGCAGGCCTACCAGCTCCAGGACGCCGGCAGCGACACCCTCGACGCCAACCTCGAGCTCGGGCTGCCCGCGGACGCCCGCGACTACGGCACCGGCGCGCAGATCCTGGCCGACCTGGGTGTGCGCACCATGACGCTGCTGAGCAACAACCCCGCCAAGCGCGCCGGACTCGAGGGCTACGGGCTGCAGATCGTCGGTCGACAGGCCCTGCCGACGCTCGCGACCCCGGAGAACCTGCGCTACCTCAAGACCAAGCGCGACCGCATGGGCCACGACCTGCCGGGTCTGGCCGCCTTCGAGGACGAGGCCACCGAGGCCGTTGCCGACGCGCTGACCCCCGAGGCCGTGGGCGGCGCGGACACCCGCAGCGCAGCGGAGGGCAGCGGACGGGAGCAGGGCGCGTGAGCGGCGCCGGCCGGCCGGCCGGACGGACGGTCGACGCCCGGGGGGTGTCCCTCGCCATCGTCGCGACGCGCTGGCACGCCCAGGTCACGGAGGCGCTGCTCGCCTCGGCTCTGCGGACGGCCCGCGAGGCCGGCGTCGACGAGCCCACGGTGGTGCGCGTGTCCGGCGCCGTCGAGCTGCCGGTCGTCGCCCAGGCGCTGGCCGCGGGCCACGACGCCGTCGTCGCCCTGGGCCTGGTCCTGCGCGGCGGCACCCCGCACTTCGAGCACGTCTGCAACGCGGTGACGTACGGCCTGACGCGGGTCTCGCTCGACACCAAGACGCCGGTGGGCAACGGCGTGCTCACCTGCGACACCGAGGAGCAGGCGCAGGCCCGGTCCGGGCTGCCGGGCGCGTCCGAGGACAAGGGCCAGGAGGCGGTCCTGGCTGCGCTCGACACCGCCGTCACCCTCAAGAAGCTGCGCACCGGCACCTACACCGACGCCTGACCCATCCACCCTCAGAGAGGCACTGCTGTGCTCGCGATCGTCCTGCCGAAGGGCAGCCTGGAGAAGCAGGTCCTCGAGCTGTTCTCCGCCGCCGACCTGCACGTCGTGCGGGGAGGTGACCGCGACTACCACGCCCGGGTGGACGACCCGCGCATCGACCGGGTGCGCTTCCTGCGCCCGCAGGAGATCCCGACCTACGTCGAGCAGGGGATCTTCGACCTCGGCATCAGCGGGCGCGACTGGATCACCGAGACCGCAGCGGACGTCGTCAGCCTCGGCGAGATCGGCGGCGGCCGGGCGGGGGAGGCGGTGGTGAGCGTCGTGCTCGCCGTCCCCAAGGAGTCCCCCTGGAGCTCGGTCGCGGACCTGCCGGACGGGGTCCGCATCTCGACCGAGATGCCCGAGACCACGCGGCGGTTCCTGGAGGAGCACGGGGTCAAGGCGAAGGTCTTCACCAGCCACGGCGCGACCGAGGCCAAGATCCCCGACATCGTCGACGCGATCGTCGACCTCACCGAGACCGGCTCGTCGCTGCGCAAGGCCGGTCTGAAGATCATCGCGACGCTGCTGACCAGCCGCACCGAGCTGCTGGCCAACCGCGAGGCGTACGAGGACCCGGCCAAGCGCGCGGCGATGGACGACCTCGTCGTGCTGCTGCAGGGAGCCCTGCGGGCCCGCGGGCACGTCCTGCTCAAGCTCAACGTCCCGGCCGCGCAGCTCGACGAGGTGCTGGCCGTCCTGCCGGCCATGTCCTCGCCGACGGTGATGGCACTGGCCGCCGGGGACATGCGCGCGCTGGAGACCGTCGTGCCGAAGAAGGGCGTCAACACGCTCATCCCGTCGCTCAAGGCGGCCGGGGCGCGCGACATCCTCGAGCTGCCGATCTCCAAGATCGTGGAGTGACGACGGCGGACGCCGCACCGGTCCGCGCGCGGCCGCGGCGGCTGATCCGGGTCTGCTGGGCGGTGGCCGTCCTCGTGGTCCTCGTCTTCGCCGCGCTCGCCGTGGCGCTGGGTCAGGGACCGGAAGGAGACGCGCAGTTCCAGCTGGCGGACCAGATCGCGTTCTTCCTGCTGGGCGTGCTGGTGGCCGCTTCGGCGCTGCTGTTCACCCGGTCCCGGGTCGAGGGCACCGCCGAGGGCGTACGGGTGCGCAACCCGCTCGGCACCAAGGACGTGCCCTGGCAGGTGGTGCGCGCGATCCGCCTCGACGAGGGCGCACCGTGGGCCGTGCTCGAGCTGCACGACGACGAGACGGTGCAGCTGCTCGCGGTCCAGGCCCACGACGGCGACCTCGCCGTCGACGCGGTCCTCGGCCTGCGCGCGCTGCTCGCCGCCAGCCGCGGCTGACCTGCGGTCGGGCGACCGCCTCGCTAGCGTTCCCGGGCGTGAGCGACACGGGCGCGGCCGACCCCCGGCTGGCCGCGGCCCTCGCCGCGCTCGCCGAGCGGCCGACGGGTGCGGCCCGCGCCGAGGTCCTGGCCGCCTTCGTCGGGGCCCGGGTCTTCGCAGCGGTCACCGCGACGAGCACGGCGGAGCACGTCGAGCCCGGCACGGGCCTGCGCGCGGAGTCGAGCGCCGAGATGGTCCTGCTGAGCCTGGTGGGCAGCGCCGGGAGCCGCGCCGTGCCGCTGTTCCTCGACGCCGGCGGCGCGGTCGCGTTCCGGGCCGGCGCGCGGCCGGTGCCGCTGCCTGGATCGCAGGCCTGCGCGGCCGCCCTGCAGGACGGCGCGGTGGCCGTCCTGCTGGACCCGCCGGGCGCTGCCCTGCCGCTGTCCGGACCCGAGCTGGGCGAGCTGTCCCACGGTCGGGTGCCCGTGGCCGGCGCGCTCCTGTCGGCGGCCCGCACGACGACGCCGCTGACCGGGGCGGCCGCCGCCGACGCCGACCTGCTGCGCGCGGTCGC
Organism: uncultured Frankineae bacterium; assembly: GCA_902805805.1. Next base: position 11,568 of record CADCUE010000093.1, read on the forward strand.
CGAGGCGCTGCGTCCGGAGGCGGTGCACGCCGCCCGGCTGCTCGAGGGGCCCGACGGCCCGGTGCTCGGCCTGGTGCCCGACGGCGCGCTCGACCCCGCCGCCCTCACCGCCCTCGCCGCCCGCGTGCTGCCCCGCGTCGGCCGGCCCGAGCTCGCCGTGGCGGTCGTGCCGCCGGACGGTCCTGGTCTGCCCGTGCCGCTGGTGGAGCACCGGCGACCGCGGCGCTGGCGGGCCCTCAGACGGGACCGGTGAGCTTCTCGCCAGGACCGTCCCCCGGAGCGTCCGGCTCGGACGAGGCCTCCCGGAAGGCCTTCTGCAGGGCCTGCAGCCCGTCGCGCAGCGGCGCGGCGTGCACCCCGAGGTCCGGCCGGGCCGCGGTCACCAGACCGGCGAGCGCGCTGATGAGCTTGCGCGCCTCGTCCAGGTCCTGCAGCGCACGCCCCTCCTCGGCCAGGCCGCACTTGACGGCCGCCGCGGACATCAGGTGCACGGCGGCCGAGGCGATCACCTCCGCCGCCGGCACCTCGGCGATGTCCCGGGCCTCCGACGCCGACGGTGCTCCCCCGGGCGCAGGTCCGTCGGTCGGCAGGTCGGGATCGGCAGGCGCGGGGGAGGCGGTCACCCTGCTACTCTTGCAGGGCGACCCGGCTCCCGGCTGCCCGGCACCGCTCCGCCCCGGCACCACCTGGGCGCAGAGGTGCAGAGCCTCCGGGAGTCGTGCAAGCGGAGGTCCCCACCTCCCACCCGAGGAGCCGACAGGCGCCCGGGTCCGGTCGGCGCCACCCGCGGCGGGAGCCGTGGCACGTGCGCCGTCGTGGTCCGCCGCCCTCCTGCGGGTGCTGCGGACGTCTGGTGGGCCCTGCGCTGAGCGCGGGGCCCTTCGTGTGAGCCCCGGGGCGCGGTCATGAACGCTCACCTGGAGGCCACATCAGCGCTGAACCCCGCATCAACGACCGGATCCGCGTGCCCGAGGTGCGCCTGGTCGGACCCAACGGCGAGCAGGTCGGGATCGTCGCCATCGGCGAGGCGATCAAGCTGGCTCAGGACTCCGACCTCGACCTGGTCGAGGTCGCTCCGATGGCCCGCCCGCCGGTCTGCAAGCTCATGGACTACGGGAAGTTCAAGTACGAGACGGCGCAGAAGGCGCGTGAGAGCCGCAAGAACCAGGTG
>CADCUE010000094.1 GCA_902805805.1 uncultured Frankineae bacterium
GTCCGGGGTGCACGCCTGCGTCGCGGTGCGCGCCAGCTGGACGGCCTCCGCCAGCTCCGGTGCGTCGAGCAGGGCGCCGCACAGCCGGCGCAGGGAGCGCTCGGCGCCCCGCAGGCGGGCCGCTCCGACCTGCTCGGGCGACGCTGGCACCCAGGCTCCCGCCATGGCGAGCTCGACGGTGGCCGGCGCGAAGCTGTAGAAGGCCGCCACGACGACGGGCGCCGTCACGGCCCCCATGGCCGCGGAGCGGGAGACGAAGTAGCCGGCGCGCGGGTTGGCCTCGAGGTCGTGGCCCAGCGCGGCGTACTCCTCCTGCGGCTCCGGGGCGAAGTAGACCTGGGCGTGCACGGGCTCGGTGGCCCGCCAGCACTGGCGACTGACGACGGGGTCCACGCGTCCTCCTACAGGCCGGCGAGCAGGCGGTCGACGTCCTCGTCGTCGGTGTAGCAGACCACGCCGGCCCGGACCGCACCGCCGGCCTGCTCGAGACCCAGGGCGGTCATCAGCTCGACGGCGTAGTAGTTGCCGGCCCAGACGCACACGCCCCGCTCACCGAGCGCGGCGCTGACCTGCTGCGGCGTGCGGCCCGCGACCGTGAACGCCACCGTCGGGGTGCGCCGGGCGGGTGCTCCGACCAGGGTCACGTCGTCGCGCGCCGTCAACCCCTCGAGCAGCCGGGCGAACAGCCGCTCCTCGTGCGCGCGGATCGCCGCCATCGCCGACAGGACCCGCGCCCGACGGGTGTCGCCCGAGCCGTGGGAGGCGATCCAGTCGACGGCCGCGGCGACACCGGCGTACGCCGCGAAGCTCGGCGTGCCGTGCTCGAAGCGGTCCGGGACGGCGTCGCTGCTCGGCAGCAGCTTGTCCGGTCGCAGCGTCTCCAGCAGCGCCGGGTCCCCCACGGTGCAGCCGACGTGCGGTCCGTACCACTTGTAGGCGGACGTGGCGTAGAGGTCGGCGCCGAGCTCCCGCACGTCGGTGGCGAGGTGCGGTGTGGCGTGCACGCCGTCGACGTGCACGACCGCTCCGACGGCGTGCGCCCGGTCGGCGATCGCCCGCACGTCCGGCCGCGTGCCGGTGGCGTTGCTGGCGGCGGTGAGGGCCACCAGCCGCGTGCGCTCCGTGACCAGCTCGTCGTACTGGCCGGCCGGCAGCTCGGTGGTCTCGAGATCGACGTCGGCCCACCGCACGACCGCCCCGGCCCGGGCCGCGGCCTGCACCCACGGGCGGACGTCCGCGTCGTGGTCCAGCCGGCTGAGGACGATCTCGTCACCCGTGCGCCAGGTGCGCGACAGGGCGCCCGCCATGACGTAGGTGTTGGCGGTCATCGACTGCCCGAGGACCACCCCGCCGGGGTCGCCGCCGACCAGGTCGGCCACCGCGTCGCGCGCGGCGTCGACGACCGCATCGGCCCGCCGGCTGCTCGGGAAGGGGCCGTGCCGGTTGGAGACCGCCGAGCGCATCGTGGCCGCCACGGCGTCGCTGACCGCCGCGGGCACCTGCGTGCCGCCCGGCCCGTCGAAGTGGGCCAGCCCCTCCGCGAGCGCCGGGAAGTCGGCACGGACGGCCCGGACGTCGAGCGGGACGACAGGACCTGCGGGCGGTGCGGTGCGCGTCATGGGCCCAGCCTGCCCGAGCGGGTGCAGGACCGGTCAGGCAGGGGCAGGATCGCCGTCATGAGCGAGCCGCAGCAGCAGCAGGTCGTGGTCGTCGGCGCGGACGGCCAGCCCGTCGGCACGGTCTCCATGGGGTCGGACGGCTCCGTGGAGCCGTCCAAGCAGCAGAGCCCCGCCGACCTGATCGAGCAGCCCGCGAAGGTCATGCGCATCGGCTCGATGGTCAAGCAGCTGCTCGAGGAGGTGCGCACGGCCCCGCTCGACGAGGCCTCGCGGCTGCGCCTGCGCGAGGTGCACCAGAAGTCGGTCAGCGAGCTCAGCGACGGACTGGCGCCCGAGCTGCGTGAGGAGCTCGAGCGGCTCACCCTGCCGTTCAGCGACGAGCAGGTGCCCACCGACGCGGAGCTGCGGATCGCGCAGGCCCAGCTCGTCGGCTGGCTCGAGGGGCTGTTCCACGGCATCCAGACGGCGTTGTTCGCCCAGCAGATGGCGGCCCGGGTGCAGCTGGAGCAGATGCGCGGGCGCGTGGCGCTGCCGCCCGGCAGCACGCCGCCGCCCGGTCTGCCGGAGCGGTCCGGCGGCACCGGCCAGTACCTGTAGCCGGGCGCGGCCCGGCCGACCGCCGGGTCACGGTCCACATCAGAACCAGCGCTCGAGCACCTTCGCGACACCGTCGTCGTCGGAGGTGGCGGTGACCTCGTCGGCGGCGGCGAGCACGTCCGGGTGGGCGTTGCCCATGCCCACCGAGCGACCGGCCCAGGCCAGCATCGGCAGGTCGTTGGGCATGTCGCCGAAGGCGATCACGTCGTCCGCCGTGATGCCCCACTCCTCGGCCAGCGCGGCCAGCCCGGAGGCCTTGGACACGCCTGCGGCGCTGATCTCGAGCAGCCCGTCGCCGGACGAGTGCGTGCACTCGCACAGGCCGCCCAGCACTGACCGTGCGCTCGTGAGGAGCTCGTCCGACCCGACGCCCTCGACCCGGGCCAGCAGCTTGACCGCCCCGCCGTCGCGGACCAGCTCCTCCACGGGGGCCACGACCAGCTCGGGGTTGTCGAAGCGCGTGACGTACGACGCCTCGCGCCCGAAGCCGCCGAGCCCCTTCTCCACCGCGAAGGCGACCTCGGGGAGCTCGGCGCGCAGCGCCCGGACCACCTCCAGGGCGGCTCCGACGTCGATGCGGAAGTCCCGGACGACGCGCTCGGTGTGCAGGTCGTAGACGATGGCGCCGTTGGCGCAGACGGCCAGCCCCCGGTGGTCGGTCTGGTCGGCGACCGGCGCCATCCACCGCGGTGGCCGCCCGGTCACCATGACGAACAGCGCACCGGCGTCCTCGACGCGCGCCAGGACCTCGCGGGTGCGCGGAGCGACCGACAGGTCGCTGCGCAGCAGGGTGCCGTCGAGGTCGCTGGCGACCAGGCGGGGAGCGGGGCCAGGGGCGGACGCAGTCATCGCGGCAGCAGCTCCTCGCGGCCGGCGAGGTAGGGCCGCAGCGCCTCGGGCACGTGCACCGACCCGTCGGCCCGCTGGTGGACCTCGAGCAGCACCGCGATGGTCCGCCCCACGGCGCACAGCGTCCCGTTGAGGGTGGCCACCGGAGAGAGACCGTCGGCGCCGCGCGAGCGGATGCCGAGGCGCCGGGCCTGGAAGTCGGTGCAGTTGCTGGTGGAGGTCAGCTCGAGCCAGCGCTCCTGCGAGGGCAGCCACGCCTCGCAGTCGTACTTGCGCGCCGCTGACGAGCCGAGATCACCAGCGGCCACGTCGATCACGCGGAACGGCAGCTCCAGCAGCGACAGGAACGCCTTCTCGTGCGCCAGCAGCCGCGCGTGCTCCCGCTCGGCCTCGGCGGGGTCGACGTAGGAGAACATCTCGACCTTGTCGAACTGGTGCACGCGGATGATGCCTCGGGTGTCCTTGCCGTGGCTGCCGGCCTCCCGGCGGAAGCAGGACGAGAAGCCGGCGTAGCGCAGCGGCAGGTCCTCGAGCACCTCGCCGGAGTGGTACGCCGCGAGCGGGACCTCCGAGGTGCCGACGAGGTAGAGGTCGTCGGAGGCGAGGCGGTAGACCTCGTCGGCGTGCGCGCCGAGGAAGCCGGTGCCCTCCATCGCCTCGGGACGCACGAGGGCGGGCGCGATCACGGGCGTGAAGCCCGCCTCGACGGCCGCGCCGACCGAGAGGTTGACCAGCGCCAGCTCCAGCAGCGCGCCCCAGCCGGTGAGGAAGGCGAAGCGGCTGCCGCTCACCTTGGCGCCGCGCTCGGTGTCGATGGCCCCGAGCGCCGTGCCGAGGTCGAGGTGGTCCTTGACCGGGAAGTCGTACGTCGGCACGTCGCCGACCTGCTCCACGACGACGAAGTCCTGCTCCCCGCCCGGGGGAACGCCGTCGAGCACCACGTTGGGCACCGCGAGGTGGGCCGCGCGCAGGGCGGCATCGGCCTCGCTCTGGGCCGCCTCGGCCTGCTTGACCTCGGCCGACAGGGCCTGAGCCCGCTCGAGCACCGCAGGGCGCTCGTCCGGCGAGGCCTTCTTCACCGACTGCGAGACCGACTTCTGCTCGGCGCGCAGGCCGTCCGCGCGGGTCACGGCGGCGCGGCGGGCCTCGTCCGCGGCGAGCAGCCCGTCGACCAGACCCGGGTCGTCACCCCGAGCGCGCTGCGAGGCGCGCACGCGGTCCGGGTCCGAGCGCAGCAGGCGGAGGTCGATCACCGGTCGATCACCTCCTCCACGCTACCGTCGGCCCGCCCTCCCACCGCTCGGCGGGAGCCGCCCCGAGCCGGCTCAGGGTCGCTCGAGCCACCGTTCGGCCAGGTCGACGCGGCTCCGGGTCATCTCCTGCCACCCGTCCGCCCCCACCCGGTGCGGCCCGGGAGCGAGCGAGACCAGCACGCCGGCCACGCGGGCCCGCAGGTCGGCCGGGTCGACCACCCGGTCGAAGTCGGCGAGCCACCGGTCGGCCAGGGCCCGGGTGCTGGCGCCGTGCGCCGGCTCGACCTGGGCGAGGACCGCGAGGTGGGCGAGCACGCACGCGAGGTCGTCGGCGCGCCGGCCTGACCCGGCGG
>CADCUE010000095.1 GCA_902805805.1 uncultured Frankineae bacterium
GTCGAGCGGGATCATGCCGACGCCGGAGAAGAAGTGCTTCTGCAGCAGGCCCTTGAGCCCGCCGCCGGTGAAGTAGTCGCTCTTGGCCAGGAAGGTGACCTTGCGCGGCACGACCAGCGGGATGATCAGGTTGTCGAGGAACGTCGTGTGGTTGCCGGCGAGGATCGCCCCGCCCGAGGTGGGAAGGTTCTCGGCGCCCGTCACGTAGGGCCGGAACAGCAGCCTCAGGATCGGCGCGGCGAAGAGCTTGACCAGCCAGTAGCCCATCGTCCCCTCCTCCGTCCGCAGACCCCGACCCTAGTTGGGTGCGCCGTCCCGGAGCAACGACCCGCGGCCCGGGACGCGGAGCCCGGCTGCGTGCGACCATGCAGAGCGCTCGCCCTGCCCCTGTTCGCAGCGCGGCACCCCCGCGACCCTGCTCGTCCCGCCGTCCGCCTCCGTCCTCGCTTGGAGACCGTCGTGCCCGCGTCCGTCCCGCCCACCCCCGTCCTGCCCGGGGCGGAGCCGGTCGACCTGCCCGCAGGACCGGTGGGCGTGCTGCTGAGCCACGGCTTCACCGGCACGCCGCAGAGCGTGCGCCCCTGGGCCGAGCACCTCGCCGGCGCCGGCCTGAGCGTGCGGGCTCCCCGCCTGCCCGGCCACGGCACCCGCTGGCAGGACATGAACGCCACCGGCTTCGCCGACTGGTACGCCGAGGTCGAGCGGGCGTTCGACGAGCTGCGCAGCCGCTGCGGGACCGTCTTCGTCATGGGCCTGTCCATGGGCGGGACGCTCGCGCTGCGGCTCGCCGAGCTGCGCGGTGCGCAGGTCGCCGGCCTGGTCGTCGTCAACGCCTCCCTCGGGACCGACCGCAAGGACGCGCGGCTGGCGCCGCTGCTGAGCCGGGTCGTGCCGTCGTTCCCCGGGATCGCGAGCGACATCAAGAAGCCGGGTGCCACCGAGCTCGCGTACGACCGCGTGCCGCTCAAGGCCTTCGCGTCCCTGTACGCCGCCTGGCCGGTGGTCGCGCGCGACCTGTCGCGGATCACCTGCCCGGTGCTGGTGTTCCGCAGCCGGGTGGACCACGTCGTGCCGCCCGTCAGCGGCCGCACGCTGCTGCGCGGCCTGGCCGGCGGCACGGTCGAGGAGCGGGTCCTCGAGGACAGCTACCACGTGGCCACGCTGGACAACGACGCCCCGACGATCTTCGAGGCGAGCCTGGCCTTCGTCGAGGCGCACGCCCCCGCCGCCACGCCGTGAGCACCATGGACACGCCCAGCCCGTCCGGTCGACGCGACAACGGACTGCAGTCCGCCGACTGGGGCGCGCTCGTCGACCTCGACCCGCGGCTGTCCGACGCGCTGCTGACCAGCCTGGCCAGCGCCGACGTGCCCGCCTTCGTCGAGCCCGCCGGCGGAGCCGACGCCTGGACGCGCGCGGCGCAGCTGCCCGACCGGCCGCTGCACCGGCTGTGGGTCGACCCGGGCAAGGCCGACACCGCCCGCTCGGTCGTCGCCGCCGAGGTCGCCGACCTGTCGGCACTGCTGGCCGAGCACGACCCCGGGGCGAACGCGCACGGCTTCGTGCAGGCCGTCCCCAGGTCGGCGGCAGCCCGGGTCCTGCGGCCGCCGGCGCTGCCCGACCCTCCGACGCGCCGCGGCCCGACAGCGCCCGACGCGGGTCCGGCCGGTCCCCCGGCCGGTCCGAGCAGCGACCCGAGCAGCGACGCGGGTCCGGGCGCCCCGGACGTCGCCGGACCAGGCGCACCCCCGGACGCGTCGCCGCCCGCCGCTGCGCCGGAGGCGGCCGCGGCACAGGACGACGACGCCGTGTGGCGGCAGATCATCGCCGACTTCGGCAAGGACGCCCAGGGCCCGGTGCCCCCGTGGCCGGTCGTCGAGGACGTCGAGCCGCGGCGCAGCCGGCTGCGCCCGTCCCGTCCCGAGCGGGCGGGGGACGAGCCGCCGAGGCGCCGGCGCACCGACCCGCCGCAGCCGGGCGAGGGCCTGCCGGGCTGGGTGGAGCCCGAGGCGGTGGAGGACGACGGCCACTACGTGCCGCCCCCACCGCCGCCGGTCCCCCGGCTGGCGCCGAAGAAGCTGGGCGCCGCGCTGGTCGTGCTCACCGGCCTGCTGCTGATGTTCGCTCCCGGACTGCTGCTGCAGCCGCGCACGGCCGGGGTCGGCATGTTCGGGGTGCTCGTCACGGTGTGCGGTGCGGCGGCGCTGGTGTGGCTCATGCGCGACGCTCCGCCGAGCGACCGCGGGCCGGACGACGGCGCGGTCGTGTAGACACGCGACCTGCGGTCCCGCGCGGCGGGGCCAGGGACGACGGGAGCACCGTGAGCGCGAGCGAGGTCCTCGAGACACGCGGACACCTGATGGACAGCGGCGTGCTCGCGCGGGTGCTGGACGACGTCCTGGCCTACGGCGGCGACTACCGCATCGACCGGCTCGACGTCGGCCGGGCGCACGACGACGAGTCGTACGCCCGGATCGAGGTGTCCGCCGCCGACGACGAGGCGCTCGCGCGGCTGCTCATGCGCCTGCAGGCGCACGGGATCAACCAGGTCGACCCGGGCGAGGCGCTGCTGCGGGAGGTCGAGCGCGACGGCGTGTTCCCGGACGACTTCTACTCCACCACCAACCTCGAGACCGTCGTGCGCCTCGGCTCGGTCTGGGTGCCGGTCGAGCAGCCGGAGATGGACTGCGGTCTGGTGGTCGAGGGCGGTCGCGTCCGCACCGTCCCGGTCAGCGACGTGCGCGCCGGGCAGTCGGTCGTGTGCGGCGCCAAGGGCGTCAAGGTGGTCCTGCCGCTGCGCGAGCACAGCACCGAGGGCGACCGCTTCGAGTTCATGAGCTCGTCGGTGTCGAGCGAGAAGCCGCAGTCGCTGCTGCTGCGGCAGATCGCCCAGCAGATGCGCGAGGTCAAGGACGACGGCGGCAAGGTGCTGTGGGTCGGCGGACCGGCCGTGGTCCACACGGGTGCCGCACCGGCGATGGTCGCGCTCGTCGAGGCCGGCTACGTCGACGTGCTGTTCGCCGGCAACGCCCTGGCCACCCACGACATCGAGGCCGCGCTGTACGGCACGTCGCTCGGGGTGGACCTCGCCGCCGGCAAGGGCGTCGAGCACGGGCACGAGCACCACATCCGGGCGATCAACCAGATCCGCAAGGCAGGGTCGATCGCCGCCGCCGTCGAGCAGGGCGTCCTGACCGGCGGGGTCATGCACGCGCTGGTGACGCACGGCAAGTCCTTCGTCCTCGTCGGCTCCGTCCGCGACGACGGACCCCTGCCGGACGTCCACACCGACGTGGTGGTGGGTCAGCGGGCGATGCGGGCCGAGCTGCCCGGCGTCGGCTTCGCGATCATGGTGGCGACGATGCTGCACTCCATCGCGACCGGCAACCTGCTGCCCGCCTCGGTACCGCTCGTGTGCGTCGACATCAACCCCGCGACGGTCACCAAGCTCGCCGACCGGGGCTCGGCCCAGGCGGTCGGGATCGTCACCGACATCGGGCTGTTCCTCGAGGGCCTGGCCCGCGAGCTGGTGCCCGGCTTCCGGCCCGCCTGACGGGCGGACCCGGCCGGTCCGCGCCACGGCCGGCCGGCGCCTCGGCGCAGGGCCGGGACTGCGCTCAGGTGCGGCGACGACGGCGGGTCGACACCCGGGGCTGCTCGAGGAAGGCCTGCACGCCGGCGAGCAGCTCGGCGCGGTCGGCCACCTGCCCGTCGCGCTGCCACACGTGGTGGCCGCAGGCGGAGCAGGTGTGCAGGACCAGCGTGGTGCCGCGCGTGGTCACCTCGATGCTCGACATCGGGCGTCGGCAGCAGGTGGCGCTGCGGGCGGGGACGGCGTCAGGAGTCGCGGACGTGGCGGGGGTCGTCGTCGTCATGCGTCCATGATGTCTCACGCTGGGTAGGTCTGCCATAGCCCAGGGTGACCATACGCGGTTCGGTCACCCGGTCGGGCGATCACGGGCGAGGTCGGCGGCGCCGACGAGACCGGCGTCGTTGCCGAGCTCGGCGCGCCGCACGTCGGCCACCGGCCGCTCGCCGGTGCCGGTCAGCCGCTCGACGAACGCCCGCCGCGTCGGCTCCAGCAGCAGGTCGCCGGCGTCCGAGACGCCGCCGCCGATGACGAACGCGCCGGGGTCGAGCACGGCCGCCAGGTCGGCCAGCCCCTGACCGAGCCAGCCGCCGACCTCGGCGAAGCAGGCCAGCGCCGCCGGATCGCCCTCGCGGGCCGCCTGGGTGACCTCGATCGCCTCGATGCCCTCGGGCCGGCCCCCGCCCAGCTCGAGCAGCCGGCGGCCGTACTCGCGCTGCACCCCGGCGATCTCGCGGGCCTCGTGCAGCAGCGCCCGGCCGGAGCAGTACTGCTCCCAGCAGCCGTCCTGGCCGCAGCCGCAGCGACGACCGCCGCGCACGACCTGCATGTGGCCGAACTCCGCCCCGAGTCCGTGCCGACCGCGGTGCAGCGCGCCGTCGATCACCACGCCCCCGCCGATGCCCGTGCCGACCGTGACGACGACGAGGAACTGCTCGCCCCGCCCGGCACCGAAGCGGTACTCCCCCCAGGCCGCGGCGTTGGCGTCGTTCTCCACGACGACCGGCAGGCCCACCCGCTCGGCGACGCCGTCGCGCAGCGGCTCGTCACGCCAGGACAGGTTGGGCGACAGCAGCACCGTGGACCGGTCGGCCGTGACGAAACCGGCGGCGCCGATGCCGACGGCCTCGACCTCCACGCCGGCGCACAGCTCGGTGACGCACGCGGCGATGACGTCCTCGACGTCGTCGGGCGACGCGGACGGCGTCGGCCGCCGGGTGCGCCGCAGCAGCGTGCCGGCCTCGTCGACCAGCCCGGCGGCGACCTTGGTGCCGCCGACGTCCACCCCGATGGTCAGCACGTCAGGCGTCCCGCACGTCGATGCGCTCCACACCGGCCGGCCGGCCGGCGCCGGGTCCGGGCGGCGGCACGACCGCGCTGCGCAGGGCCGCCACGACCGACGCGGCGGCGTCGAGCAGGTGCTCGACGGTCTCGGGCTTGACCTCGCGCAGCAGCGCGATCCCGGAGCAGACGGGGCACACCGCGCAGGTCGAGCCCTCCGTGACGTGGTCCGCCTCGTGCGGCGCGCGTCGCGACCGCGCCCAGTCCTCGACGGCGGCGAACAGCCGGGCGGCCTCGTCGGCCGCCGAGCCGACGCCCTGACCGGAGGAGGAGTCGCTCACGACTGCCGCCAGAGCGCCGGGTCGGGCTCGAAGCGCACGAGCAGCCGGCCGTCCGCGAGGACCGCGCCGGCGACGAGGCACCGGCGCAGCGCGCTGGGCAGGCCGAGGACACGCCGGTGGCCGGCCACGGTGAGGACGAGCTCGTCGCCGGACCGGCTGAGCTGCAGGTCGTCGCGCCGCGCCAGCGGCAGGGCCAGCGACAGCTCGAACCCGTCGGCCGTCCGGGCGACGGCCACGAGGTCCTCGCCGGCGTCCTGAGCCGACGGCGCGCCCGGGTCGCTCCCGCCGTAGAGGGCCTCGCCCACCTCGACGAGCGCAGCCAGGCCGACCGGCTCGGCCGGGCGGTAGGGCGACTCGAGCACCGGCAGCGGTCCGGCGTCGGCGCGCACGACGGCCAGCTGCGAGGCCTGGGCTGCCGCCCACCCGGCGAGGAACGGCTCGCTCGACGTCGTGGGGAACACCCGGTTGGCGATCAGGGCGTCGACCCGGTAGCCGTACAGCGCCAGCGAGGTCAGCGTGCGGCGCGCCTCGGCGACGACGACGGCCTCGGGGGTGAGGACGACGCGCACCGACGTCGACGGCGCGGTGAGGACCGCCCGCACCTGCAGCAGCTCGCGGTGCAGGCGCTCCACGGCGTCGAACAGGTCGTCCCGCGGCACCGCGGGACCCGACACCCGCGACAGCAGCGGCCGGACCGCGCGCAGCGCCCGGCGCTGCGCCGGGAAGACCTTGTCGACGTACCACGACAGCGCCTCCGGCAGGGCCAGCAGCCGCAGGGTCTCCCCCGTGGGGGCGCAGTCGACGACGACCAGGTCCCACGGTCCGGTGGTCACCTGGCGGGTGAGCTCGAGCAGGGCGAGGACCTCCTCGGCGCCCGGCAGGACGGTGAGCTCCTCGGCCTGCAGCGCGTCGACACCGGCCCGCTCCAGCAGCCCGAGCAGGTAGCCCTGGACGTCGCGCCAGGTGCGCTCGAAGGCGGCCTGGGTGTCCACCTGCATGGCGTACAGCCCGGTGTCGACCTCGGTCGGCTCGGCGTGCAGCGGCGTGGCCAGCGCGTCGGCCAGGGAGTGGGCCGCGTCGGTCGACAGGACGAGCGTCTTGCTGCCCCGCGCGGCGGCCGCCGCGGCGGTGGCCGCCGAGGCCGTCGTCTTGCCGACCCCGCCCTTGCCGGTGAACAGCAGGACGCGCGGAGTCCCTGCCGACAGGGGTGCGGAGCGCATGCCGCTAGCGACCGAGCTGCTCGACGCGCTTCTTGAGCTCCTTCAGCGCCGAGTCCATGATCATCTTCTCGGCCTTGCGCTTGAACATGCCGAGCATCGGCATCGCGATGTCCACCGCCAGCGCGTACGTCACCTCGGTGCCCGCGCCGCGGGTCGCGAGGGCGTACGACCCGACCTGCGACTTCTGCACGGTCGAGGAGCCGACCAGCTGCCAGGCCACGCCGTCGTCGTTCCAGTCGTACTGCAGGACGTACTCGTCCTTGAGCACGCCGGCGTCCATGACGAACCGCGCCGATCGCGGCCGCCCCTGCCCGTCGCGGTCGAGCACCTCGGCGCTCTTGATCTGCCCGGTCCACTCGGGATACCGGTCGATGTCGGCGATCACCGCCATCACCGCGTCGGGCGAGGCCGAGATGGTGATGGTGCTGCTCGCGAGGTCGGCCATGGCCCGGCAGGCTAGTACTCCGGCGGCGACGTCAGGCCAGCAGCAGGCCCAGTGCAGCGGTCACGACGAGCAGCGCGACAGCCAGCGCGACGGCGGCACCGGCGCGGCCGGCGACCGACATCGACGCCACGTCTCCGACGAGCGGCAGCACGAGCGCCGGCGCGGCCGAGCGGACCGCCGCCAGGAACGCCGTGCCGCAGGTGGCGCACCGGTCGTCGGCGAGCCCGTTGTCGTGCCCGCAGACGTCGCACGGCCACGACGGCCCGGCCGGCCCGGCCGGCCCGGCCGGCCCGGCCGGCACGGTCGACGGCGGGCGGGGCTCGGCGGTGCGGCGAGGGGCGGCGGCACCGGTCGCCGGACCGACCGGAGCGGGTTCGGCTGCCCCGACCGGCGCGTAGCACTGCGTGCACCAGGGAGCGCCGGAGCGCAGCGCCGCCGAGCAGTGCGCGCAGCGCGTCCCCGAGACGACCGGTCCTCCCACGCTCGGGTCCTCGGCAGCGCACGGCACGGGCTTGACCCTCCTGGCCTGCACGTCTCCGAGTAGGCTCGGGCGCCCGCCTGCCCCGCCCGCCGCGTCGAGGAGCCCACGTGCAGGAGTCCGCCACCCCTGAGGCCGTCACGATCAGCCCGACCGCCGCGCTGACCGACGCGGTGCGCGAGCACGCGGCGACGTCGCCGGACTCGGTGCTGTTCGCCCGTCAGAGCGACGGCCAGTGGTCGTCGGTGACGGCCAAGGAGTTCGCCGCCGAGGTGAGCGCCGTCGCCGCCGGCCTCGTCGCGAGCGGTGTCCAGGCCGGTGACCGGGTCGGGCTGATGAGCCGGACCCGCTACGAGTGGACCCTGTGCGACTACGCCATCTGGACCGCCGGGGCGGTGACCGTCCCGATCTACGAGACGTCGTCCGCCGAGCAGCTGCAGTGGAACCTCGGCGACTCGGGCGCCGTGGCGGTCGTCGTGGAGACCGCGGAGCACGCGGCGCAGCTGGCCGGGGTGCGCGACGCGCTCCCCGACCTGGCGTCCGTGTGGCAGCTCGACGCGGGCGGCGTCGACCAGCTGGTGGCCGCCGGTCGTGAGGTGCCCGAGCAGGAGCTGGCGGCGCGCCGGGCGTCGCTCACCCCCGAGAGCCTCGCGACGATCATCTACACCTCGGGCACGACGGGACGTCCCAAGGGCTGCGAGCTGACCCACCGCAACCTGCTCACGGTCTGCCGGGCGCCGCGCGCGATGCTGCCGGAGCTGTTCGACGGCACCGGCAGCACGCTGCTGTTCCTGCCGCTCGCCCACGTCTTCGCCCGCTTCGTGCAGGTGGCCTGCGTGGAGAGCGGCTCCAAGATGGGGCACACGGCCGACATCAAGACCCTGCTGCCGGACCTCGGCAGCTTCTCCCCCACGTTCCTGCTGTCGGTCCCCCGGGTCTTCGAGAAGGTCTACAACAGCGCGAAGTCCAAGGCCCACGGCGACGGCAAGGGGGCGATCTTCGACCGGGCCGAGCGCACCGCCATCGCCTGGTCCGAGGCGCTCGACCGCGGAGGTCCCGGCTTGGCGCTGCGGCTGCAGCACGCGGTCTTCGACCGGCTGGTCTACGCCCGGCTGCGGGCCGCGATGGGCGGGAAGATCTCGTACGCCGTGTCCGGCGGAGCTCCCCTCGGCGCCCGGCTCGGCCACTTCTTCCGGGGCATCGGCATCACGATCCTCGAGGGCTACGGCCTGACCGAGACGAGCGCGCCGAGCACCGTCAACCTGCCGACCGCGATCAGGATCGGCTCGGTCGGCCGGCCGCTGCCCGGCACCACGGTCCGCATCGCGGAGGACGGCGAGATCCTCGTCCGCGGTGACCAGGTGTTCCGCGGCTACTGGCACAACGAGACGGCCACCGCCGAGGTCCTGCGCGACGGCTGGTTCGCGACCGGCGACCTCGGCGCGCTCGACGACGGCGGCTTCCTGAGCATCACCGGGCGCAAGAAGGAGATCCTCGTGACGGCCGGCGGCAAGAACGTCGCACCGGCCGTCCTCGAGGACCGGCTGCGGGCCCACCCGCTGATCAGCCAGTGCATGGTCGTCGGCGACGCGAAGCCCTTCATCGCCTGCCTCATCACGCTGGACCCCGAGGCGGTGCCTGCCTGGGCCGCTCGCCACGGCAAGCCGGGGAGCACAGCGGCCGACCTGGTCGCCGACCCCGAGCTGCTCGCCGACCTGCAGTCCGCGGTCGACGAGGCGAACCTCGCCGTGTCCAAGGCAGAGGCCATCCGCAAGTTCGCCGTGCTGCCGGAGGACTGGACCGAGCAGGGCGGGCAGATCACGCCGTCGCTGAAGCTCAAGCGGTCGATCGTCATGACGCAGTACGCCGACGAGGTCGAGCGGCTCTACGCCGGCTGAGCGCCCGGTGACCGGCACGGCGTGCGCGAGCGGGCGCGCCGGGGGACGCTCGGGACACCACGCGTCCGCAGAGGGTGAGGTCCGGGGACGGCGATGCGCACAGACCCGCCGGGGCGGCCCGTCCTCGTCGCGCAAGGACTGGTCGTCGACTTCGGCGCGGTCCGGGCCGTCGGCGGCTTCGACCTGTCCGTCGGAGCCGGTCACTGCGTCGCCCTGGTCGGCCGCAACGGCGCCGGCAAGTCGACCACCATGCAGGTGCTGGCCGGGGTCCTGCCGCCGAGCGCCGGCACGGTGCGCATCGCCGGACTCGACCCGGCGCAGGACGCCGCCGGCGTACGTGCCGCGGTCGGCTACTGCCCCGACGTCGGAGGGCTGATCCCCCGGGCCACGGCCTGGGAGCACCTGCAGCTGGCGGCGCGCCTGCGCGGCATGCGGCGGTGGGAGCCGCGGGCGCAGGATCTGCTGGACCGCTTCGACCTGACCGGCGCCGCCGACCGGGTGACGGCAGGCTTCTCGCACGGCATGAGCCGGCGGCTGTCGGTCGTCCTGGCCGTGTTCCACGACCCGCGGCTGCTGCTGCTCGACGAGCCGTTCGACGGGGTCGATCCTCTCGGCGTCGACGCCACGCTGGAGGCCGTCGCGCAGGCGCAGGCCACGGGTGCCGCCGTGCTGGTCAGCACCCACCTGCTGGAGCTGGCCGTGCGGGCGTGTGACGAGGCGGTCGTGCTCAAGGGCGGCCGGGTCGTCGGTGCCGCGCCGGCCGTCGAGCTCGCCGGCCGGGACGGCGCCGCCCGCTACCGGGCGCTGATCGCGTGAGCCGGTCGCTGGTGCAGCTGGGAGCGCTGCTCGCCCTGCGCTGGCAGATGGCGCGGTCAGCCGGGGTGCGGCTCACCGTCGTGCTCGGATGCGCCTTCGTGGCATGGCTGCTCGTGCAGGCGGCTCAGGTCGGCGAGCGGATCGACGCCGCGGCGCTGGGCACCGCGGTGCAGCTCGCGCCGGCCACGTACCTCGGCTTCGGCGTCCTGGCCGTGCTCGCGCCCCTCGCCGCAGGCGGCAGCTCCGAGCTCGTCCCGCCCGACGAGCTGGTGGCCTTCCCCGTGCGCCCGCTCACGCACTTCGCCGGTGGCCTGCTGCTCGCGCCGTTCAACCTCGTCTGGATCGCCCAGCTGCTCGCCCTGGCGGCGCTGACGTCCTGCCTCACGCGCGACGGCGACCTGCTGCGCGGCGCGGCGACGACCACGGCGTACGTCCTCGCCGTCACCGTGCTGGGGCAGGCGCTCGCGTGGGGCGTCGCCGGCCTGCGCCGCACCGGCGCGGGACGTCGGGTCGTCCTCGCGGCCGGCGCTGCCGTCCTCGCGGCCTTCGTCGTCCTGGTCCGCACCGGCTCCCTGGACGACCTGCTCGGTGCCGGTCCCACCCGCACCGTCGTCGCCGGGGTCATCGCCGGCGGCGACGGTCACCGGCAGCAGTGGTCGGTGATCACGGGGGCGCTGCTGGCGGCCGCCCTGCTCGGCCTGGTCCTCGGCGCCTGGACCTGCCGGTGGGCCCTGGTGCGGCCGGGAGACCTGCTCGACCACCGCACGACGGGCTCGGTGCGCCGCCGGGCGGTCCGGTCCGGGCCGCTGCGCGAGCTCCTGGCCGTCGACCGCGCCTCCGTCTGGCGGGCGCCGGCGCTGCGCCGCGGCGGTCTGGTCCTCGCGGTGCTGCCGGGTCTGCTGGCCGCGGGCGCCGCCCTGCCCTGGGCGTCGCTGGTGGTGCTGCCCGGTGTGGTCGCGGCCGGCGCGGCCCTGCTGTTCGGCGTGAACGCCTTCAGCCTCGACGCCTCGGGCTCGCTCTGGCTGTCCTCCCTGCCGCACGACCCCGGTCTCGCGCTGCGCGCCAAGGCTCTCGTCCTGACCGAGACCGTCCTGTCCGCGGTGGTCGTCGCCGTGCTCGCCGGCTCGCTGCGCAGCCCCGGTGCCCCGACGGCCGCGGAGCTCACGGCCCTGGTGTCCTCCGCGGTGCTGTGCACGGCCGTGGTGGTCGCCCTGGCGCTGCACGCCTCCGTCCGTCGGCCGCACCGCGCGGAGCTGCGCGGGCGGCGCGACGCGGTGGCGCCGCCGGGTGCCCTCGCTCTGGCCAGCGTCCGGCTGGCCACTCCCACGGCGCTGGTCAGCGTCCTGCTCGGCACGGCCGGCGGCACCGGGGTCTGGTGGCTGCCACCGGCGCTCGCGGTGCCCCTGCTCGCGCTGTGCGCCCTGTCGGTCGCCCGGACCGTGCGCCGATGGGGCGACCCGAGGCAGCGGGCGTTCGTCGTCCACACGGTGACGTTCGGCTGAACCGGCCCGGACGTCCTGCCGAATAGGCTGGGCAGAAAGGACCATCTTCGGACCGCATGCCGGGCAACGGGCATGATCCCGGACCGGATGCCCTTGTACTGGGCCGTGCCGTCCTCCCGGACGAGCGCGCGAGGACGTCGACGGAGGACTTGGCTGTGGGCAGGGCGTGGCGGACGCCACTGGTGGGGGCGGCCCTGGCCGTCGTCGTGGCGGCGACCGGGACGGCTCACGCCGCTGCCCCGCTGCCCACCGCCGTGCCCACCTCCGCTCCCGCCACGGCTGCCCAGCTGCAGTCCAAGGCCCAGCGCCAGGCGCAGGTGCTCGCCGCCGAGCAGCGCGCCCAGGAGCTCGCCGACGTCGAGGCGGCCGAGGCCCTGGAGGCCTACCAGGCGGCCCAGCGCCGCGCCGACGAGGCGGCGAGGGCGTTCGCGGCGGAGTCCGCCGCCCTGCGCGTGGCCGAGCAGCGCACCGGCGCCTCGCGAGCGGCGCTGTCGCGCTACCTCGGGTCGGTCTACCGGACCGGCGTGGGCAACCGCCGCCTGTCCGTCCTCAACGACCTGATGGACGCCGACGACCCGCAGGCCCTGTTCACCGGTCTGTCGATGGCCTCGCGCGTCGGCGGCAACCGCAACGACCAGCTCGACGCCCTCCGCAGCGCCGAGACCGCCCAGGCCGCGGCGGCCCGTCGGGCGCGCGAGGCCGAGCAGGCCTCCCGCGCCGCAGCGGCCGGTGCGGCCACGGCGAAGCAGCGCGCGGACCTGGCCGTCGCCGACCAGAAGGCCCGCGTCGCCGCGGCGGTGACGGCCCTGGCGAGCGCCGAGCGCGAGGCGCAGGACGCCGTCGCCCGGGCGAACGCCCTGGCCCGGGCGGAGCAGATCGCCCGGACGCGCTCGTCGGCGCCGCCCCTCGACGCGCTGCTGGGGGCCGCCATGGCCCGACCCGAGGCGGCCTGCGTCGGGTCGACCGCCGGCTTCGCCAACGGGCAGATCCCCGCCGACGTCCTGTGCCCGCTGTGGGGCACCAGCGGTCAGATGCTGCGCGCCGACGCCGCGGCCGCGTTCAACGCCCTGAGCGTCAAGTACGACCAC
>CADCUE010000096.1 GCA_902805805.1 uncultured Frankineae bacterium
GCCGTCCACCGCGACCACCTGGCACTGCGGCACGACGGCGAAGCGCGCGCGGGCCTCGTCGGGGCGCAGGAAGTCGTCGAGCTCGGGCACCAGCGCGGTCAGCGGCTTGCCGGACTCCGCCCAGGCGGCGAGGTCCGACGGCTCGGAGAAGCGCAGCGGCGGGCTGATGAGGAAGGCGCCGACGACCGAGGGGTCGCACCCGTACTTCAGCGCCAGGTCGGTGCCGAAGGACCAGCCGACCAGCCAGATGCTCGGCAGGTCCTCCGCCTCGCAGAGGTCCAGAGCGGCTGCCACGTCGTACTTCTCGCCCACGGCGTTGTCGAAGGTCCCCTGGCTGGTGCCGCGCGGGCTCGACGTGCCGCGGGTGTTGAAGCGCAGCACCGCGACGTCGGCGAGCGCGGGCAGCCGGTAGCTCGCCTTCTTCAGCAGGTGGCTGTCCATGAAGCCGCCCTGCGTCGGCAGCGGGTGCAGGCAGACGAGGGTCGCGACCGGCGGGCGGCCGAGCGGCAGGGCCAGCTCGCCGACGAGCTCGAGGCCGTCGGCGGTGTGCAGCACCACGTCGCGCCGCTCGGCGGGAAGCACCGTGTTGGCGCGGATGTCGATCACGGCAGCGAGGCTAGTCGGGAGCCGCGGCCACAGCGCTCAGCCGTAGCGCGGGGCGTTCTTGGAGCGGTGCACCTTGACGCCGCGCCGGCCGCGGGCCGCCCAGCAGGCGGTGTGCCAGTGCCGGCGGTCGTCGGGCTGCCCGTCGGGCCAGGCCACGACGTGCGGGCTGCCGGGGCGCAGCTCCTGGTCGCAGCCGGGACACCGGTACGACCGGGCGCTCGCGGTGCCGGCCACCTGGCGCACGACCCAGCCGTCCTCGACGCGCTCGCCCGCAGGCGAGCGCGGGCCCTCCTCGTCCGAGCGCTTGAGGGCGTCGAGGGCCGCGGCGCGCTGAGCCGCGCGTCGCGACCCGCTCGGCACCGCTACCGCTTGCTGTAGTCGCGGAAGCCGCGGCCGGTCTTGCGACCGAGGTAGCCGGCCTTCACCAGGTGCTCGAGCATCGGCGCGGGAGCGTCGCCCGGCTCGCGGAACTCGTCGAACAGCGTGCGCTGGATCGCCAGCGTGACGTCGAGCCCGACGACGTCCATCAGGGCGAACGGGCCCATCGGGTGGCCGCAGCCCTTGGTCATGGCGAAGTCGATGTCGTCGATGGTCGCGTAGTGCGCCTCGAGCATCTTGACCGCGTCGTTGAGGTAGGGGAACAGCAGCGCGTTGACGATGAAGCCGGCGCGGTCGCCGCAGAGCACCGGGTGCTTGCCCGTCGTGCGGCACACCTCCAGGACGGTGGCGACCACGTCGTCGGCCGTGGTCACCGTCGGCACCACCTCCACCAGCCGCATGACGGTCGCGGGGTTGAACCAGTGCATCCCCACGACGTCCTGCGGCCGGGAGGTGGCCTGCGCGCACTCGATGACCGGCAGGCTGGAGGTGGTGGTGGCCAGCACCGCGCCCGGCCGCACGACCTCGTCGAGCGCCGCGAACAGCGCCTTCTTGACCGCCAGGTCCTCCACCACGGCCTCGACGACGAGATCGCAGTCGGCCAGGTCGTCCAGCTCCGTCGTGCCGCGCAGCCGGGCCAGCGTCGCGGCCCGGTCCTGCTCGGTCAGCCGGCCCCGCTGCAGGGCCTTGTCGAGCGAGCCCTCGATCCGCGCCTGCACCTGCGCGAGCCGGTCCTCGCCGCGCGCCCGGAAGACGACGTCGTAGCCGGCCCGGGCGCACACCTCGACGATGCCGCTGGCCATCGTCCCCGTGCCGACGACGCCGATCCGCCGCACGGTGCGCGCGGGCGCTGCGGAGGTCGCCGGCGGGGTGTCGTCCGCGACGACCTCGGGCGAGTCGGGGGCGGCGTAGGTGTAGATGCCGCGCCCGGTCTTGCGGCCGAGCAGGCCCGCCGTGACGTACTGCTTGAGCAGCGGCGCCGGAGCGTGGCGGTGGTCGCGGGACTGCCCGTACATCGTCTCCAGGATCTCGTAGGCGGAGTCCAGTCCGATGAGGTCGAGCAGGGCCAGCGGCCCCATGGGATGCCCGGTGCCCAGGCGCATGGCCGCGTCGATGTCCTCGCGCGAGGCGTACCGGTTCTCGTACATGCGCAGGGCGTTGTTGAGGTAGCCGAACAGCAGGGCGTTGGCGATGAAGCCGGCGCGGTCGCCGGCCGTGGCGCTCGTCTTGCCGACGCGGGAGACCAGCGCCTGGACGTCCTCCAGCACCGACGGGTCGGTGACGACGGTGCGGACGACCTCCACCAGCTCCATGACGGGCGCCGGGTTGAACCAGTGCAGACCGACGACCTGGCTGGGGCGGGACGTGCCGGTGGCCAGCTCGGTGACCGACAGCGCCGAGGTGTTGGTCGCCAGGACGGCGGACGGCGGCAGCAGCGCGTCGAGCTCGGCGAACAGCGCAGCCTTGTGCTCCATGCGCTCGGGGACGGCCTCCAGGACGAGGTCGCAGTCCCGCAGCGCCGACAGCTCGGTGCCGGTCGTGATGCGGCCGAGGACCTCGTCGGCCTCCCGGGCGGTGAGCTTGCCCTTGGCGACGGCGCGGCCGGTGGAGGCGGCCAGGTGCTCCTGCGCGCGCTGCACGCCGGCCGGGTCGGCCTCGACGCCGACGACCTGCAGCCCGGAGCGCGCCAGCACCTCGGCGATCCCGGCGCCCATCGTCCCGAGACCGACCACGCCCACCGTGTCGAACGACCGTGCCACGAGCTCCTCCTCAGAACAGGGTCGGCGTGCCGGACTCGAGGCCCCGCAGGTGGTCGTAGTCGAGCTGCAGGCAGGTGATGCCGCGGTCGGCGGCGAGCACCTTGGCCTGCGGCTTGAAGCTCTGCGCGGCCAGCACGCCCTTGACGTCGCCGAGCACCGTGGACACCCGCTGCAGGTAGCGGGTGAGCTGCTCGACCCCGTCGATCTCGGCGTGCCGCTTGACCTCCACGAGCACGTGCGCGCCGGCGGCGTCGCGGCACAGCAGGTCGACCGGGCCGATGTCGGTGAAGTACTCCCGCTGCACGAGCGTCCAGCCCTCGCCCAGCACCTCGCAGCGGTCGGCCAGCAGCTCCTGCAGGTGCTTCTCCACACCGTCCTTGACCAGCCCGGGGTCGCTGCCCAGGGCGTGCGAGACGTCGGAGAGCACCTCCTGGACGGAGATGACGAGCTGCTCGCCCCCCTTGTTGGTCACCGTCCAGACGCCGTCCTGCTCGACCGTGGTGCACGGCGGGCTCATCCACATCAGCGGCTTGTAGGCGCGGTCGTCGGCGTGGATGGACACCGAGCCGTCGGCCTTGACCAGCAGCAGGCGGGTCGCGCTGGGCAGGTGAGCGGTCAGCCGCCCGACGTAGTCGACCGAGCACGTCGCGATGACCAGGCGCATGGTCGAGCAGCCTAGTGACGCCCGAGGGTCCAGGCTGGGACGGTGAGCCCTCCCCTGTCGCCCGGAACGGCCCCCGAACCGCTGTCCGAGACCGCACCGCACCCCGTCCGCCGGCCGGTGTTCACGCAGCACTGGCGCGACCTGACGATGCTGCACTGGCCGGTCGACCCCGACCTCGTCGCTCCCCTGCTGCCCGCCGGCACGGTGCCCGACCTGCTGGGCGGCGTCACGTACGTCGGTCTCGTGCCGTTCGTCATGGCGGGGGTGCGCATCCTGGGCACCCCGCCCCTGCCGCACCTGTCGGGGTTCGCGGAGACCAACGTCCGGCTGTACGCCGTCGACCCGGCGAGCGGGCGGCGCGGCGTGGTCTTCTGCTCGCTCGAGGCCGCCCGGCTGCTCCCCGTCCTGGCCGCGCGGGCGTCGTACCGCCTGCCCTACCTGTGGGCGCGCATGTCCGTGCGGCACGGCCTGTCCGCGGGACGGCCCACGGTCGCGTACGAGACCTCGCGCCGGTGGCCGGGCCCGCGCGGCGCCAGCAGCCGGGTGCGGGTGCGCATCGGCGACCCGGTCCCGGCCGACGAGCTGGCCCTGTTCCTCACCGCCCGCTGGGGGCTGTTCTCCACGTGGTACGGCGGCCGCACCGCCTTCGCGCCGGTCGATCACCCGGCCTGGCCGCTGCACACGGCCGAGCTGCTGGACCTGTCCGACGACCTGGTCGCCGCCGCCGGTCTGCCCCAGCCGCAGGGGGCCCCGCACGTGCTGTGGTCGTCCGGCGTCCGGGTGCGCATCGGCCGACCGCGAGCCCTGGGAGCCTGACACCTGTGCACGTGGCTCTCGAGCACGCCGCTTGAGAGCACGCGCACGGGGCAGGAGGCTCGCCGTGATCTGGGCCTTCTTCTCCCGCCGCCTGCGCACGTGGGCGCTGTTCGCCGTCCTGCTGCCGCTCGTCGGGCGCATCCTCGAGCTGCTCGGACGGCGGGTGACGCCCCGCAACCCGCAGGTGGGCGGAGCGCTGACCAAGGCCGGTGGCTACGCGCGCCGGCCGACGACCGGACGAGGTCGTCGCCGGCGCTTCTGAGCCGGTCAGCCCTGCAGCGGGTCCAGGCCGTTCGCCGCGCGCACGACCTGGACGATCTCCCGGACGATGTCGGTCAGCTCGAAGTCCTTGGGCGTGAAGACCGCGGCGACGCCCTGCTCGCGGAGCGCCGCCGCGTCGGCGTCGGGGATGATGCCGCCGACGACCACGGGGACCTCGGCCATCCCCGCCTCGCGCAGCCCGCGCAGGACCGCGGGCACGGCCTCCATGTGGGAGCCGGACAGGATGGACAGGCCCACGACGTGGACGTCCTCCTCGACGGCCGCAGCGACGATCTGCGCGGCCGTCAGGCGGATCCCCTGGTAGACGACCTCGAAGCCGCAGTCGCGTGCCCGCACGGCGATCTGCTCCGCGCCGTTGGAGTGGCCGTCCAGACCGGGCTTGCCGACCAGCAGTCGCAGCCGGACGCCGAGCTCCTGTCCGGTGCGGCGCACGGCCTCCCGCACCTGCCCGACGGCCGCACCGGCGCCCGCCCCTGACCCGACCGCGCCGGACACCCCGGTCGGGGCGCGGTACTCCCCGAAGACCTCCCGCAGGGCGCCGGCCCACTCGCCGGTCGTCACCCCGACCCGCGCGCACGCCACGGTCGCCGGCATGAGGTTGCGCTCGGTCTTCGCCGCGTCGCGCAAGCCGCGCAGCGCCTCGTCGACGGCGTCGGCGTCCCGGTCCGCCCGCCAGGCGCGCACCGCCTCGACCGCCTGCTGCTCGACCTCCGGGTCGACGGTCAGGACCGCTCCGGCGAGGTCGGCGGTGAGCGGGTTCGGCTCGGTGGTGGTGAAGCGGTTGACCCCGACCACCACGTCGTCGCCCGCCTCGATGCGGCGGCGACGGTCGGCGTGGGAGGCCACCAGGGCGCTCTTCATGTAGCCGGTCTCGACCGCCGCCACGGCGCCCCCCATCGCCTGCACCCGGTCGACCTCGGCGCGGACCTGCTCGACCAGCTCGCCGACCTTGCGCGCCACCACGACCGACCCCTCGAACAGGTCGTCGTGCTCGAGCAGGTCGGTCTCGAAGGCGAGCACCTGCTGCAGCCGCAGCGACCACTGCTGGTCCCACGGGCGGGGCAGGCCGAGCGCCTCGTTCCAGGCCGGCAGCTGCACGGCGCGCGCGCGGGCGTCCTTGGACAGCGTCACGCCGAGCATCTCGAGCACGATGCGCTGCACGTTGTTCTCGGGCTGGGCCTCGGTGAGACCGAGCGAGTTGACCTGGACGCCGTAGCGGAAGCGCCGGTGCCGCGGGTCCGCGACGCCGTACCGCTCGAGCAGCAGCTCGTCCCACAGCGTCGTGAAGGCGCGCATCTTGCACATCTCCTCGACGAAGCGGACCCCGGCGTTGACGAAGAACGAGATGCGGGCGCACACCTCGCCGAAGCGGTCGGCCGGCACCTGCCCGGACGCCTGCACCGCGTCCAGCACGGCGATCGCCGTGCACAGGGCGTACGAGATCTCCTGCACCGGCGTGGCACCGGCCTCCTGCAGGTGGTAGCTGCAGATGTTGATCGGGTTCCACCGGGGGATCTCGGTGACCGTGTAGGCCACCATGTCGGTGATGAGCCGCAGCGACGGGCCGGGCGGGAAGACGTAGGTCCCGCGCGAGAGGTACTCCTTGATGATGTCGTTCTGCGTCGTGCCGGCGAGCTGCCGGACGGCCTCGCCGGCGTCCTCCCCCCGCGCCTGCGCCTGCTCCTCGGCGACCGCGACGTAGAGCGCGAGCAGCCACATCGCCGGCGCGTTGATCGTCATCGAGGTGTTCATCGAGGCGAGCGGGATGCCGTCGAACAGCGCCCGCATGTCGCCGAGGTGCGTGACCGGCACCCCGACCTTGCCGACCTCGCCGCGCGCCAGCTCGTGGTCGGGGTCGTAGCCGGTCTGCGTGGGCAGGTCGAAGGCCACCGACAGACCCGTCTGCCCCTTCTCCAGGTTGCGCCGGTAGAGCGCGTTGCTGTCGCGGGGCGTGGAGTGGCCGGCGTAGGTGCGCATCACCCAGGGGCGGTCGCGGACCCGACGCGCCTCCGGCGTACGCGGATCGGACGCGGGCCGGGTGTCCGGGGAGACGACGACCTCGGACCCGATCGAGTGCACCTGCTCCGTCATGACCGGATCCTAGGTCCGCCGGTCGGGACCGGCCCGAGGGCCGAGAGGCGCGCCCGCGTGCGCTCCGGCACACTGGAGCTCCGGACCCGCCCCGCCAGGAGTCGCCGCGTGATCGTCTCGAGCTACCACTACCTCGCGGGTCCGCTGGTGGCCGCCGCGGCGCTGGGCGTTCTCATGCTCATCTGCCGCTGGGTGTTCTCGACGTCCCACCGCGACGACCGCACCGCTCGCCGGCTGGAGAAGGCCCGCTCGCGCGGCGACTACGGCCTGCTGGTCCCGATCACCCGTGCGCGCACCGTCGACGACGCCCGCATGCTGCGCTCGGTGCTGCGCGAGGCCGGCATCCGCTGCACGATCGCGGAGGCCGACGAGGGGACCGACGTCCTGGTCTTCCGGGCGGACGCCCTTCGCGCCCGCGACCTCGTCAGCAGCTAGGACCGCCGCCGGTCCAGCGCTGCACCCGCAGCCAGGGCTCGTCGGGAGCGGCCTCGCGCCGGACGTCGGCGCCGAGCGCGACCAGCTTGTCGACGAAGCCCTCGTAGCCGCGGTCGACGTGGTGCACCTCGCTGACCTCGGTGACGCCGTCCGCGACCAGCCCGGCGAGCACCAGACCCGCTCCGGCGCGGATGTCGTGCGCGGTCACGGGAGCGCCCGAGAGCTGCTCGCGACCGCGCACGACCGCGTGGTGGCCGTCCGTGCGCACCTCGGCGCCCAGCCGGACCAGCTCGTTGACGAACATCCAGCGGGACTCGAAGACGTTCTCGGTGATCATGGCCGTTCCCTCGGCCACGGTGTTGAGCCCCAGGAACAGCGGCTGGAAGTCGGTGGCGAACCCGGGATAGGGCAGCGTGACGACGTCGACGGCGCGCGGCCGGCGGTCCATGACGACGCGGAAGCCGCCCGCGACCTGGGAGACCTCCGCGCCGGCCTGGACCAGCTTGTCGAGCGGCATCTCCAGGTGCTCGGTGCGCCCCCCGAGGACCGTCACGTCCCCCCGGGTCATGACCGCGGCCACCGCCCAGGTGCCCGCGACGATCCGGTCGGTCACCGTCGCGTGCTCCACGGGGTGCAGCCGCTCCACCCCCTCGATCTCGAGGGTGCTGGAGCCCACACCGCCGATGCGGGCGCCCATCTGCGTGAGCATCGCGCACAGGTCGACGATCTCGGGCTCGCGCGCCGCGTTGTCGATGACCGTCGTGCCCTTGGCCAGCGCGGCGGCCATGAGCAGGTTCTCCGTGGCGCCGACGCTCGGGAAGTCCAGCCACACCGAGGCGCCGCTGAGCTGCGGCGCGCGGGCGATGAGGTAGCCGTGCTCGCTGACGACCGTCGCGCCGAGCTTGACCAGCCCGGCGACGTGCATGTCGAGCCCGCGCGAGCCGATGGCGTCACCGCCCGGCAGGGCGACCTTGGCCTCACCGCAGCGCGCGACGAGCGGCCCGAGGACGGCGATCGAGGCGCGGATCCGGCGGACCAGGTCGTAGTCGGCCTCGTGGCCGGGCATCTCCGGCACGGTGATCTCGACGCGGGCCGCGCTGCGCACGACGTCGCACCCCAGCCGGCGCAGGACCTCCCCCATGATCGTCACGTCGAGGATGTCCGGCACGTTGGTCAGGACGGTGGTGCCCTCGGCCAGCAGCGAGGCGGCCATGAGCTTCAGGACGCTGTTCTTCGCGCCGCTCACCGAGACCTCTCCCGCGAGCCGCGCACCACCGGAGACGAGGAAGCGGTCCATGGCGGCAGTCTAGGAAGCGCGGACGGCCAGGACCTGCAGGCGGCGAGCAACCTCGCCGCCCGGGCCTGCGTCCTGTCCTGCAGCACCGCAACGACGAAGGAGCAGCCGTGGACGATCAGGCGCGGGAGGACTTCCGCACCTACGTCGTCGGCCGGTCGGCGTCCCTGCTGCGGACCGCGTACCTGCTGACCGGCAGTCGCGCGGACGCGGAGGACCTGCTGCAGACCGCGCTGGCCAAGACCTACCTGTCCTGGGACCGCATCCGCGACCGGGAAGCGGTCGACGGCTACGTCCGGCGCGTCATGGTCAACACGCAGACGTCGTGGTGGCGCAGGCGCAAGGTCGACGAGCACCCGACCGGCGAGCTGCCGGAGCGCGGCAGCGGCCGGGACAGCACCGCGGACCTCGACCTGCACGACGCCCTCTGGACGGCGCTCGGCACGCTGCCCAAGCGGCAGCGGGCGATGGTCGTGCTGCGCTACTACGAGGACCTGTCCGAGGCCGAGACCGCCGCCGTCATGGGCGTGTCGGTCGGCACCGTCAAGTCCACCACCTCCCGGGCCCTGAGCAAGCTGCGCGAGGACACCTCGCTGCTCACCGGCCGGACCGACGACCCGCGCACCAGCCTTCCCACCGGAGCCCCCGCATGAGCCCCATCGACGACGAGCTCAGGGACGCCCTGCACCGTCGGGCGACCGGAGTCGCCCCGTCCCCCGACCCGCTGTCCGGCATCGAGCGCCGGGCCACCCGCATCCAGCGCAACCGGCTCGCCGCCTCGGTGGCCGGGTCGGTGCTCGCCGTGGCCGCCGTCGCCACGGCCGTCCCGCTGATGAGCGGGACGGCTCCCGCCCCGGACGTGCCCCCCGTGGCCAGCGCCCCCCCGAGCCGCGAGCCCAGCCCGTCGCCGTCGCCGTCCCGCCAGCCCAGCCCGTCGCCGTACGCGCTGGACCCCGAGGTGCCGTGGGACTACCGCGGTGCGCCGCCGGCCGAGCTCGGCGACGGGACCGTGGAGACGGTCCGCGAGGAGCTGGCGACCCGGCGGGGGGTGGAGCCGTCGTCGGTCGCCCTGAGCCCGCTGTTCGGCCAGCTCTACGAGCCCTCGGGGCAGGTCGAGATCGTCTACGTGGCCCAGGTCGACGGAGAGCCGTCCTGGGGGGTGGCCCGCAGCAGCGAGGCGGGGCCCGAGCTCGCCGTCGACGAGCCGCTCACGGAGGGGACCACGGCGCTGGTCGCGGCCCTGCCGGGGGACGAGGTCGCCCGCCTGCTGGTCGTCGCCTCGCCGGAGGTCGGCGAGATCTCGTACGGCCACGACGACGCCAGCGAGTGGAGCCCGATGGCGGCCCTGGCCGACGGGGTCGCCACGACGCCGCTCGACGGTGACCCGGCCACCGACGCGGTGCGCGTCCTCGGGGCGCAGGGACAGGAGGTCCACCGGGATGCGGCTCCGGACGTCGCCGCACCCGGCGGCGAGCCGGAGGCGCCCCCCGCGTCCGAGCCCCCGACGCCGACCAACGTCGTCGACTGGCCGGTCCGCGGCGCGGTCTCGGACGACCTGCAGGAGCGGGCGGAGGCGTCCTTCGCGCAGGCGGCCGGCGTGCCCGTGTCGCAGCTCCGGACGCGGCTGCTGTTCGGCGGTCAGCGCGACGGCCGCACCTACGTCCTGCTGCAGGGCTGGTACGGCGGCGACGCGCGGTCCTTCGCCTGGTCCTACGACCCTCGAGGCGACCAGGAGCAGGCCCTCCTGCAGGGCTTCACGCCTCCCGGTCCTGCGCTGTTCACGGCCGTCCTGGACGGCGTGCTGCTGGTCGTGCCGGAGCCGGCCGCCGGGCAGGTGCTGTACGCCCCCGACGCCTCGAGCGAGCCGCAGCCGGTCGCGGACCAGGGCACCGAGGTGGCCGTCCTGATCGACCGGGCGGACGGCGCGAGCGGCGACCGGCTGCTGGTCCTCGACGGCGACGGCGACCCGGAGGCGCCGATCTTCCGCGGCACCGTCGACGACGCGGTGGCGGCCACGCGCTGAGTGCCTAGGCTGCCCGCATGGCCGTCCACTTGACCCGCATCTACACCAAGACCGGCGACGACGGCACCACGGCCCTCGGCGATCTGAGCCGCACCGCCAAGACGGGGGTGCGGCTCGGCGCGTTCGCCGACGTGGACGAGGCCAACAGCTCTCTCGGGGTCGTTCTCGCGCTCGGCGACCCGGCCGACGACGTCGCCGAGGTCCTGCTCGCCGTGCAGAACGACCTGTTCGACCTCGGCGCAGACCTGTGCACGCCCGTGGTGCCGGACCCGGACTACCCGCCGCTGCGGGTCACCCCCGACTACACGGCCCGGCTCGAGCAGGCGTGCGACGAGTTCAACGCCCGGTTGGAGAAGCTGGCCAGCTTCATCCTGCCCGGGGGCACCCCGGCCGCGGCGCTGCTGCACGTCTCCCGCACCGTGGTGCGCCGCGCGGAACGCTCCACGTGGGCGCTGCTCGAGGCCGAGCCGGACCGCACGTCGCGCGAGCCCGCGCTCTACCTGAATCGCCTGTCGGACCTGCTGTTCATCCTGTCGCGCGTGGCGAACCCGGGCGGCGA
The DNA here is from genome assembly GCA_902805805.1 of uncultured Frankineae bacterium. Next base: position 10,909 of record CADCUE010000096.1, read on the forward strand.
CGTGCTGTGGACGCCGGGCGGCGCACGTCGGGCCACCGGCTAGCCGGTCCCCCGGCCGCAGGGCGTCACACCGGCAGCGTCGCCCCCGGCGGACGCGACTCGAGCCAGGCCAGGAAGCCGGTCACCGCCGACGGCTGCATCGCCAGCTCGACCGGGCGGTCCCCCACCCGGCACTCCATGACCACGGCGCCGTCGAGCAGCGCCAGGTGCTCGGCGCCGGACGGCGCGCGCCGCCGTACGACCTCGAGCGTGCGCCGGGACAGCACCCGGCGCGGGCGCGGGGACAGGCTGAACACGCGGTACCACCGCAGCTCGTCGTCGACGAACCGGCCCACGCCGTTGACCCAGCCGCGGCCGTGCCCGGGCCGCTTGAGCCGCAGGGACAGCTCGACCGTCCCGCCCGCTGCCTGCAGCCCCCGGCGGCGCACGGCGACGGCGCCCAGCAGCGAGAGCGCCAGCAGCAGCAGGCCGAGGGCGATCTCCAGGACCAGCACGCCGGGTCGGGGGCGGGGTCGGACGGGCGTGGAGCCGGTGCCGGACTAGGCCGGCTGTCCTGCGGCCCGCAGGCGGCTCTCCGCGCGCCGCTGAGCCGCGATGTCGTCGTCGGCCCGTGCCCGGTCCAGCGCCGCCCTGGCGCGGGCGGTGTCGATGTCCTGCGCCAGCTCCGCGACCTCGGCCAGGACGGTCACGCCCTCGTCGGTCACGGACAGGAAGCCGCCGTGGACCGCGACGACGACGTCGCTGCCACCGGGCTGCGCGATGGTGACGGTGCCCCCCTCGGCGAGCTGACCGAGCAGCGGCGCGTGACCGGGCAGGACGCCGATGTCGCCCTCGGTCGTGCGCGCGCTCACCTGCGTCGCCGATCCGCTCCAGACCTCGCGGTCGACCGCCACCAGCTCGACGTGCAGCTCCGCCACTTCAGCTCCTCACGGGTCCGGCGGGACCCCCGCCGCGAGTCACCCTACCGGCGCCCCGCACGACGACGACCGGCCCCCTCGGGGACCGGCCGTCGTCGGTGGAGCGGGCTGCTAGCCGCCGAGCTGGCGGGCCTTCTCCTCGACGTCCTCGATGCCACCGCACAGGAAGAACGCCTGCTCGGGGATGTGGTCGTAGTCGCCCTCGGTCAGCTTGCGGAACGACGCGATCGTCTCCTCGAGCGGCACGAACTTGCCGGGCTGGCCGGTGAAGGCCTCGGCGACGAAGAACGGCTGCGACAGGAAGCGCTGGATGCGGCGGGCCCGGTTGACCAGGACCTTGTCCTCCTCGGCGAGCTCGTCGATGCCGAGGATCGCGATGATGTCCTGCAGGTCCTTGTAGCGCTGCAGGATGCGCTGCACCTCGCGGGCGACGGCGTAGTGCTCGTCACCGACGAACCGCGGGTCGAGGATGCGGCTGGTCGAGTCGAGCGGGTCGACCGCCGGGTAGATGCCGAGCTCGGAGATGGCGCGCGAGAGCACCGTCGTGGCGTCCAGGTGGGTGAACGTCGTGTGCGGCGCCGGGTCGGTGATGTCGTCGGCCGGCACGTAGATCGCCTGCAGCGAGGTGATCGAGTGGCCGCGGGTCGAGGTGATGCGCTCCTGCAGCACGCCCATCTCGTCGGCCAGCGTCGGCTGGTAGCCGACGGCGCTGGGCATGCGGCCGAGCAGCGTGGAGACCTCGGAACCGGCCTGCGTGAAGCGGAAGATGTTGTCGATGAACAGCAGCACGTCCTGCTTCTGCACGTCGCGGAAGTACTCCGCCA
>CADCUE010000097.1 GCA_902805805.1 uncultured Frankineae bacterium
GCGTGAGCCGGGCAGGTCCTGGTTGGCGCGCCGCTCGACGACGGCCACGTCAACCCCCGCCAGCGCGAGCTCGCCGGCCAGCATCAAGCCCGTCGGCCCTCCGCCGACGATCACGACAACGTGCTCGATCACCGTCCGACCCCCCGACTTCTGCGCTCGAGCCGGCGATTCTGCGGCACCAGGAAGGCCTTGCGGCAAGCCCACCTCGCCGGGTCACCGTGGAGGTGCGAGGAGTCGGCGAGGCGCCCCCGCCCTCGCCGCCGGCGTCGGCGCGGACACGGTCACCTGGAGCCGCAGCCGCCGGCCCGTGGGCGAGACTGGAGGCAGTACCCGCCACCTCGACTGGAGCCGTCTGTGCCGCAGGGGACTGTCCGCTGGTTCGACGCCGAGCGGGGCTTCGGCTTCCTGGCTCCCGAGGACGGCAGCGCGGACCTGTTCGTGCATGCCTCCGAGATCGACAGCGACGGTGGGCCGAGGCTGCTCCGCGAAGGCCAGCCGGTCGAGTTCGAGATCGGCGAGGGCGAGCGCGGGCCGCAGGCGCGTCGGGTGCGGGTCACCGGCGACCTGTCCCCCAACACCCCTGTGGGCGTCCTCGGCACGATCGCCTGGTACGAGCCGGGCAAGGGCTACGGCTTCGCCACACCCGACGGCGGCGGCCCCGAGGTCTTCGTGCACAGCTCCGCGATCGTGGCCGGGGGCGTGGTCTCCGCGGGGCAGCGGGTGGCCTTCCTGATCGCCGAGGGCGAGCGGGGCCTGCAGGCCGAGCACCTGCTGCCGCTGGGCGCCTCTGCCGGCCAGGCCAGTCCGGATGACGGCGCCGACGGCACCGTGTCCTGGTACGACGAGGGCAAGGGCTTCGGGTTCGTCACGCCCGACTCCGGCGGCGAGGACGTGTTCGTCCACGTCCGGGCGCTGGCGGAAGGGCTGACCTGGCTGACCGAGGGCGACCGTGTGTCGTACGAGGTCGTCCACGGCGGCAAGGGCCCCCAGGCCCGGGACCTGCATCTGGTGGTCAGCGCCGCAGACCAGGACGCGCCCACGCCCTCGGCACCCGCTCGATCGGCGCACCGGACGACAGGCGACGTGGCTGCGCGCGCGGGCGAGGGCGTGGTCGCGCGCTACGACGCGGAGCGCGGCTTCGGCTTCATCACCCCGGACGCGGGGGGCGCTGACCTGTTCGTGCACCTGTCGGTCCTGGGCGGCGCAGAGCCGCTGCAGAAGGGCGAGCGCGTCCGGTACAAGGTGCGCCAGAGCGACCGGGGCCCGCAGGCCGACCGCGTCGAGCGCGCCTGAGCAGGGACGACCGCTGCGAGCGCCGCTGTCTGCGGCTGTCGAGGCTGCGCCACTCGCGCCGCCCGCCGCCGGGGTCGGTGACTGGGGTCTTCCGCCGGCACAGTCCGCGGTCTACGATCGCCGACGCGCGCACTTACCCGGTCGTCTCACCCTCCAAACCTGGAGCGAGCATGTCCCGACGCCTCAATGCGCTACTGACAGCCGGACTGGTCGCTGTCGCCGGCCTGGCCATCGCCACTCCGGCGGGGGCCCACCCCGAACACGACGGCGGCTTCACCGCTGAGGACGGTGCCCGCAGCGCCAAGCAGCACGGCGAGAACGCCGGGCACCTCGCGGCCACTCGGAGCAACGTCGAGGTGATCAGCAAGCTCAAGCTCAAGAACGTGGTCCCCGAGAAGATCGCCGACGTCGGCGTGCACAAGGGCTTCGCCTACGTCGGGGCCTGGGGTGTCGTGACGTGCGACAACAACGGCGTGCACGTGGTCGACATCTCCAACCCGGCGGCACCTGTGGAGACCGGCTTCATCCGCTCCAAGGTCGGCAGCTACCCGGGTGAAGGCGTGCAGGTCGTGCCGATCAGCACCCCGGCCTTCACCGGCGACATCCTCGTGACCAACAACGAGACCTGCGACCCGCACACCGGCTACGGCGGCATCAACCTCTACGACGTCACCGACCCGCGCAAGCCGCTCGGCCTGTTCGAGGGTGCCGGTGACTACACGAAGAAGGGCATCCAGCGCCGGCACGCCAACCAGACCCACAGCGCTTTCGTGTGGGACGCGGGCGACAAGGCGTACGCCGTGGCGGTCGACAACGAGGAGGCCACGGACGTCGACATCCTGGACATCACCAACCCGAAGCAGCCCGCGCTGATCGCGGAGTACGACCTCGGCCAGACGTTCCCGCAGATCCTGCAGTCGGCGCCGGACAACCTCACCGAGGTGTTCCTGCACGACATGGTGGTGAAGTCCATCGGCGGTCGGCAGGTGATGCTGGCGTCGTACTGGGACGGCGGGTACGTCTCCTTCGACGTCACCGACCCCAAGGCGATCAGGTACCTCGGCGACAGCGACTTCACCAACCCCGACCCGGAGCTCAAGCAGCAGACCGGTCTGGTGGAGAAGCCGGAGGGCAACGCCCACCAGGCGGAGTTCACTGCCGACAACAAGTACGTCATCGCCGCGGACGAGGACTTCTCGCCCAACGGCAGCACGGGCTCGACGGACGACGGCGCCTCGTACTTCATCAGCCAGGGCAGTGACACGCCGCAGATCACGACCGGGCAGTCCATCACCGGCCAGGCCGTCTACGTCGGCCGCGCCTGCCCCGGCGACGCGGCGGTTCCGACCGCGACGGCGGCCGACCAGGTCGCCATCGTCACCCGCGGCCTCTGCTTCTTCACCGAGAAGATGGCCAACGTCGACGGCAAGGGCTACGTCGCAGCCATGGTCGTCAACCGCGAGGGCAGTGACGGCTGCGGCGCCTTCGGCATGAGCGTCGCGGGCCAGACCCCGGCGTTCGCCGTCGACCGGCGCACCGGGTTCGGCTTCTTCGACAAGGAGGCGGCGTTCGACCTGAAGGCCTGCGAGGCGGGCACGGCCAGCGAGATCCCCGGCGTCAAGATCGGCGACACGGGTGACGTCGTGACCGCACGGGCGTTCTTCGACGGGTGGGGCTACGTCCACCTGCTGAGGAACGGCACGGGCAAGCTGGCCGAGCTCGACACCTACGCACTGCCCGAGGCGATGGACCCCGCCAAGGCGGAGGGCTTCGGTGACCTGTCGGTGCACGAGGTCGCCACGTCGGCGAAGGACAGCAAGCTGGCGTACTTCGCCTACTACAGCGGTGGCTTCAGGGTCGCCCGCATCGTGGAGCACGCCCGGGGTGGCGCCAGGCTCCAGGAGGTGGGCCGCTTCATCGACCAGGGCGGCAGCAACCTCTGGGGCGTGGAGGTGTTCACGGGAGCCGACGGCCAGGAGTACGTCGCAGCCAGCGACCGTGACCATGGCCTGTACATCCTGAAGTACGCACCCTGATCGACCGCACGGCAGAAGGGCCGCTCCCGCGGGACAAGCGCGAGCGGCTCTTCTGCTCGTGCTCGTCCAGCCCGTACGTCGCCGTAGGAGCAGGCCAGCGCAGCCGGGCGGCGTCCCGATCGAACGCATCGCCGAGCAGCAGGTGTTTCCACAACCGAAGTGGCCGATCGTCGAGACCTCAGACCACCGACGGGAGCTACCCGAACGCGCGGCCTCCTGACGCGGCTGCCCGAAGCAGGTGCGCAAGCCGACAGAGGCCAAGCTGTGACCGGTGGTCTCGACACCCACTCACTGTGACCAGGCAACCGGGGGGCGGGTCGGTGGCTTGCTGCTGCCGTACAGCATCACGGCCGGCGTCACGGCTGACCTGGTCCTGCGTCGCACGAGTCGACCACCGTGCCGTCGATGGTCAGCGACGCGGCCCACGTCCAGCCGTCGCCGAGACCGCTGAGGGCTCCACCGGGGAACCTCGCGCTCCCACTGTGCGAGCCCGAGCCGCCGTAAGGGTTCTCACCGAGCGGGACGTCGCGGCGTGCGCCGGTGCTCGGGTCGAGCACGTACTGCTCGGTCACCGTGCCGTCAGCGATCCGTTGGACCAGATGACGAGAGCGCCCTCCGTCGGCGCTCATCGCCTCGAAGCGCAGGTCTACGAGCCCGGTGGAGGGCATCTCGCCGGCCACGAGGCCGTAGTGCACCAACGGGTACGCGGGCCGATCGACGGAGAAGTAGGCGACGTCCACTTCGCCGGCGCTGTCACCGACCCGGTCTGCGCAGTCCAAGTCGGCATGCGCGCCGGTCTGCGTCGGCTCCTGCAGGTGCAACTGGGGCGGCGCTGGCGCGGCGGGTGTGAGCCCCTGGCTCCCTGAGGATCCGAGGACGACGGTGAGGGCGCCAACAGCCGAGGCGGCGACGGCCGCGGTCGCGATGGAGAGACCGACCACCCCTGCTCGGCGTCGCCGCCGCAGACGCTGACCACTGGCGATGACCGCCGCACGCTGCTCGCGGCTCGAGTCGGGCAACGGAAGGGGGTCGTCGAGGTGCTGGAACATGTTGATCACACCCTCTCGACCGTGATGCGCAGCCGGGAGAGCCCCCGAGCGGCATGTGACTTGACCGTGCCGACGTCCAGCGCCAGCGCCGCCGCGGTCGCCTGCTCCGACAGATCGCCGAGGAATCGGAGGACGACCACCTCTCGCTGTCGCCGTGGCAGGGCGCGCAGTGCGGCCTGCAGGTCCAATCGGCGCTCTACCTGGTCGTCGGCCGGCTCGTCGGTCAGGAGCCGCTGCCGGTTGGTCGCCGTCGCCCGTCGC
>CADCUE010000098.1 GCA_902805805.1 uncultured Frankineae bacterium
CCGGCACGGACTCCCCGACGCCTCGGGCGACCCGACGCCTCGGGCGACCGGGCGACCGGGCGACCGGGCGACCGGGCGAGCCTCAGGCCGTCGCTGCGGTCCTCGCCCGACTGCCGGCGGCGACCTTCTTGCCCGCACCGCTCATGCCGGCCGTCGGCTTGCCCGGCGCCGTGCGCACGGTGGCGCGGCCGGCCTTGACGTCGGCGGGCGCCGGGGGCTCCCCCGCCGGCGAGCGGTGGCCCGCCGGCCCTCGGCCACCGAGGATCTCGGCCAGGAAGCGTCCCGTGTGCGACGCGTCGACCTTCGCGACCTGCTCCGGCGTGCCCTGGGCGACCACCGTGCCGCCACCGGAACCGCCCTCGGGGCCCATGTCGATGACCCAGTCGGCGGTCTTGATGACGTCGAGGTTGTGCTCGATCACCACCACCGAGTTGCCCGCGTCGACCAGCCGTGACAGGACGCCGAGGAGCTTGTTGATGTCCTCGAAGTGCAGACCGGTGGTGGGCTCGTCGAGGACGTAGATCGTCCGCCCGGTCTGCCGCTTCTGCAGCTCGGACGCCAGCTTGACGCGCTGCGCCTCGCCGCCCGACAGGGTCGGCGCAGGCTGGCCGAGCCGGACGTAGCCGAGACCGACCTCGACCAGGGTCTGGAGGTGGCGCCGGATCGCCGGCACGGACTCGAAGAACTCCGCGGCCTGCTCGATCGGCATGTCGAGCACCTCGGAGATGCTCTTGCCCTTGAAGTGGACCTCGAGCGTCTCGCGGTTGTAGCGAGCCCCCTCGCAGACCTCGCACGGGACGTAGACGTCCGGCAGGAAGTTCATCTCGATCTTGATCGTGCCGTCGCCGGAGCAGGCCTCGCAGCGCCCGCCCTTGACGTTGAAGGAGAACCGGCCGGGCAGGTAGCCGCGGACCTTGGCCTCCGTCGTCTCGGCGAACAGCTTGCGCATGTGGTCGAACACGCCGGTGTAGGTCGCCGGGTTGGACCTCGGGGTGCGCCCGATGGGCGACTGGTCGACCCGGACCACCTTGTCGAGGTGATCGAGGCCGGTGACGCGGGTGTGCCGTCCCGGCACCTCGCGGTTGCCGTTCAGCTGCTTGACGAGGACCGCCGCCAGGATGTCGTTGACCAGCGTCGACTTGCCGGAGCCGGACACCCCCGTGACCGCGACGAGCTGCCCCAGCGGGAACGACACCGTGACGTCGCGCAGGTTGTGCTCGCGGGCCCCGACGACCGTCAGCTCGCGACCCTTGGTGCGGGGGCGGCGTACGGGCGGGACCGCGATCTCGCGCCGGCCGGACAGGTAGGCGCCCGTGATGGACTCCTCGGAGGCCAGCAGCTCCTCCACCGAGCCCGACACGACGACCTGACCGCCGTGCTCGCCGGCGCCCGGACCGATGTCGACGACCCAGTCGGCGGTCTGGATGGTGTCCTCGTCGTGCTCGACGACGATGAGGGTGTTGCCGAGCGACTTGAGCCGCAGCAGCGTCTCGATCAACCGCCGGTTGTCGCGCTGGTGCAGGCCGATGGACGGCTCGTCCAGGACGTAGAGCACGCCGACCAGGCCCGAGCCGATCTGGGTGGCCAGCCGGATCCGCTGCGCCTCGCCGCCGGCCAGCGTGCCGGCCGCGCGGTCGAGCGAGAGGTAGTCCAGGCCGACGTCGAGCAGGAACCCGAGCCGGGCGTTGACCTCCTTGACCACCCGCTCGGCGATGACCGTCTGGCGCGCGTCGAGCTCGAGCTCGCGCAGGAAGGCGGCGCAGTCGGCGATCGACATGGCGGCCACCTCGGCGATCGACCGGTCCCCCAGCGTCACCGCCAGGACCTCCGGCTTGAGCCGGGCGCCCTGGCAGACGTCGCAGGGCACCTCCCGCATGTAGCCCTCGAACCGCTCGCGGCTGGTCTCGCTCTCGGCCTCGGAGTGCCGCCGCTCGAGGAACGGGATGACGCCTTCGTACGCCGTGTAGTAGCTGCGCTCGCGGCCGTAGCGGTTGCGGTAGCGGACGTGCACCTCCGTCGGGTGCCCGTGCAGGACCGCCTTCTGCTGCGACGCCGTCAGCTTCTTCCACGGCGTCTTGGTCGTGAAGCCGAGCGCGTCGCCGAGCGCCTGCACGAGGCGCCCGAAGTACTCGATGTTGTGGCCGCTGCTCCACGGCGCGATGACGCCCTTCTCGAAGCTGGCCTCCTCGTCGGTGATCACCAGCTCGGGGTCGACCTCGCGCTTGGTGCCGAGCCCGTGGCACTCCGGGCAGGCGCCGAACGGGCTGTTGAAGGAGAACGAACGGGGCTCGAGCTCCTCGAAGGACAGGTCGTCGTAGAGGCAGGCCAGGTGCTCGGAGAACGTGCGCTCGCGCTCCGGGTCGTCCTCCGGCTTGTCGACGAAGTCGAGGACCACCAGCCCGCCGCCCAGACCGAGGGCGGTCTCGACGGAGTCGGTGAGTCGCCGCTTGGCGGAGTCCTTGACGGTCAGGCGGTCGACGACCACCTCGATCGTGTGCTTCTCCTGCTTCTTGAGCGTCGGCGGCTCGGCGAGCGAGTGCACGACCCCGTCCACGCGCGCGCGGGAGTAGCCCTTGGTCTGGAGGTCGGCGAACAGGTCGACGTACTCGCCCTTGCGCGCGCGGACCACCGGTGCGAGGACCTGGAACCGCGTCCCCTCCTCGAGCTCGAGCACCCGGTCGACGATCTGGCTCGGCTGCTGGCGCGCGATGACCCGGCCGCACTTCGGGCAGTGCGGCGTCCCGGCGCGCGCGTAGAGCAGGCGCAGGTAGTCGTAGACCTCGGTGATCGTCCCGACCGTCGAGCGCGGGTTGCGCGAGGTCGACTTCTGGTCGATCGAGACGGCCGGCGACAGGCCCTCGATGAAGTCGACGTCGGGCTTGTCCATCTGGCCGAGGAACTGCCGCGCGTACGCCGACAGGGACTCCACGTAGCGCCGCTGTCCCTCGGCGAAGATCGTGTCGAACGCCAGGCTCGACTTGCCGGAGCCGGACAGGCCGGTGAAGACGATGAGGGCGTCACGCGGCAGGTCGAGCGAGACGTCCTTGAGGTTGTGCTCACGCGCGCCGCGCACGACGAGGCGGTCGGCCATCAGGTCCTAACGGGGTGGAGTGCAGAGCCGGGACGGAGGGGAAGCCCGGTCTCGGTCAAGGCTAACGTCGCCCTCCGACAGTCTGCTTCCCGAGCGAGCGGCGCCCGGACCACCGGTCGGCGCGCCCCCGGTGGTCGTGCCACAGTGGGCGCCCCTCGACGAAGGAGCTCGCGTGCCCTACACGGGTCAGGTGACGGTCGGCGGTCCGGCCGACGTGCGCACGGCCGGCGCCCTGCAGGTGACCAAGGTGGCGACGCCGCCGTTCGAGAACAACTGCTACCTGCTGCGGTGCACCGCGACCGGCGACACGCTGCTGGTCGACGCCGCGGGCGACGCGCCCCTGCTGCTGTCCCTGGTCGGCGACGGCCGGCTGGTGGGTGTGGTGGAGACGCACGGTCACTGGGACCACGTGCAGGCCCTGGCCGAGGTCACCTCGGCGTCCGGTGCTCCGGTGCTGGTCCATCCGGGCGACGCCGACATGCTCCCGGTCCCGGCCGACCGGCTCCTCGCCGACGGGGACGAGGTCGTCGTCGGCGAGTGCACGCTCACCGTCGTGCACCTCGAAGGGCACACCCCCGGCAGCGTGGCGCTCCTGTGGGAGGGCGACCCCGAGCGGCCGCACCTGTGGAGCGGCGACAGCCTGTTCCCGGGCGGCCCCGGGAACACCGACAAGGACCCCGAGCGGTTCGGCCGGCTGATGGACGACCTCGAGCGCAAGGTCTTCGGTCCCCTGCCGGACGAGACCTGGGTCTACCCGGGCCACGGCACGGACACGACGGTCGGCGCCGAGCGGCCGAGCGTCCAGGAGTGGCGCGCCCGCGGCTGGTAGGGCCGGGAGCCGGCGACGTCCCCGATCGCCTGCCCCGGCCGGTCCGGTCAGCCGTTGCTGACGGTCAGCACGAGCTGGGGACGGTCGGCCGTGGCGGTGTACTCCCTGGACCGGAAGCGCATCCCGTCGGTCGACTCGGGCGCGAGCTCGAAGGACACCAGGCCGTTGCCGGTGACGCCGCTGACGGCGGTCGAGACGCGCACGTCCGTGCTCACCGCGCCGAGGTTGCCCACTGGCCCGGATCCGCTGCGCGCCGGCCGCCCGGACTTCCAGGTCATCGACTCAGCCCCGGCCAGCGTGCCGGTGTTGGCGGTCCGCCAGACGGCCGGGCCGTCGTCGGTGCCCCCGTCGCTCGGGGCCGTCCGCAGGCTGAGCTGGGCGCCCGTCACGGTCTCGCCGAGCTGGAGGCCGGCGACGTCGAACCGCAGGTAGCTGTGCACCGCAATGCCCGCGGTCGACAGCTCCTGCTGGTCCGTGAGCAACGTGGTCGCCGAACCGTACGCCTTCTTGGCGCTGACCTGCTTGACCATGGTGTCCGCCTGCGCCGGCACGGTGACCGTCCGCGTGGTGCCCGCCGCCGCCGTGGTGAACGACCACTCCACCGGCGTGAGGGCGTTGCCAGCGCCGTCGGTGATCCCTGCGCTGAGCCCGGCTGTGTAGGTGGCGTTCGCCGCGAGCCCAGCGCTCGGGTCGAGCGTCGCCCTGCC
>CADCUE010000099.1 GCA_902805805.1 uncultured Frankineae bacterium
CCGGGCTGGCCCCCGAGCGGCTGGTCCTGGAGATCACCGAGACCGTGCTCATGCACGACCGCGACGCCGCGGCCACCGCGCTGTGGGGCCTCAAGCGCCTGGGCGTGCGCATCGCCATCGACGACTTCGGGACCGGCTACTCCTCCCTCGCGGTCCTGCGGCGGCTGCCGTTCGACACGTTGAAGATCGACCGGTCGGTCGTGCCCGACTTCACCACCGACGCCTACGACCCGGTGGTGGCGGCGGTCGTCGGCCTGGGCCACGCCATGGGGCTGGCGGTCGTCGCGGAGGGCGTCGAGACGCAGGCGCAGGCGGAGGGCCTGCGGCTGCTGGGCTGCCCGCTGGCGCAGGGCTACCTCTACGGCCGCCCCATGCCGCCGGACGAGCTCGCGCAGTGGGCGAGGGAGCGGTCGTGAGCGCACCCGTCCTCGAGAGCCCGAGCGGCCTGCTGGCGGCGCTGCTGCTGGAGCTCGAGCGGCTGCCGCCGGCCCGCGCGGCCGCGCTGCGGGTGGTGCAGGTCGTCGACGAGCCGGCGAGCGGCGCCGCGGAGGTGGCGAGGGCCGCGGCGTCCGACCCGGCCCTGACGACCCGCATGCTGCGCATGGCCAACTCCGCCTACTACGGGCTGTCGGGCCGCGTCTCGTCGGCGGCGTTCGCCGTCACCGTGATCGGCTTCGCGACGGTCCGGTCGCTCGCGGCCGTGTCGGCCGCCGGGTTCGTCGGCGACGGCGACCTGCCGCCGGGCTTCTGGGCCCGCGGCTCCGCCACCGCAGCCGGCACGGCGCTGGTCGCCCAGCGCGTCGGGGCGGACCCGGCGGAGGGCTTCTGCGTCGGCATCCTGCACGACCTCGGGACGGCGCTGCTCTACCGCCACGACCCGGAGGTGCACGGCGGGCTGATGGCGCGGGCCACTCCCGAGTCGCCGCTGCACCGGCTGGAGCAGGAGCAGTACGGCGGCACCCACGCCTCGCTGTGCGCCGACGTGCTGAGCTCGTGGCAGTTCCCGGAGGAGCTCTGCGGCGCGATCGGGCGCCACCACGAGCCGCCGTCGGTCGCCGCGGCGCCGCTGCGCCGGGCGCTGCAGGGCGGCATCGCGCTGGCCTCGCTCGCCCAGCGCACAGCAGGCCCGTCCGACCTCGGCGTCGGAGCGGCGCTCGAGGCGGCGCTGGTGCCCTACCGCGACCGCGGCCCGCTCGTGGCCCAGGTCCGGCGCGAGGCCGACGAGCTCCTGAGCGCCCTGACCGCGTAGGCGGCGGCGCTCAGCGCAGCAGGCTGTCGTCGGTCGGCGGGGCGTTGACCAGGGAGTGGGCAGCGCGCTCCATGTGGTCCCAGATGGCGTCGTGCGCCGCCTGGGGGAGGTCCTGCTGAGCGAGGGCGGCGCCCATGATGCGCAGCCAGGCGTCGCGCTCGCGCTCGCCGACCGTCCAGGCGACGTGGCGCATCCGCAGGCGCGGGTGGCCGCGCTGCTCGGAGTAGGTCGTCGGGCCGCCCCAGTACTGCACGAGGAACATCCGCAGCCGGTCCTCGGCCGGCCCGAGCTCCTCGGGGTAGAGCGGCCGGAGCACCGGGTCCTCGGCCACGCCGGCGTAGAAGTCGGCCACCAGCCGGCGGAAGACCGGCTCGCCGCCGACCGCGTCGTAGAGGCTGGTCACGGCGTCCACTCTAGGTCGGGCAGCAGCTCGCTCGGCGGCTCCGGCGATGCCGGCGAGCATGCCGCCGAAGACGACGCCGTGGAACGGCGCGACCAGCCGCCAGTACGCCCGACCGGCGAGCCCGCGCGGCGAGAAGCGCAGGCGCTGCACCAGGACCGTGCGGCCGTCGGCGTCGCGCTCGACCGCCAGCTCGAGCTCGACGACGCCGGGCAGCCGCATCTGCGAGCGCAGGCGCACGAGGTGGCCGTCGACGACCTGCTCGACCCGCCACGAGTCGAGCGGGTCGCCGGCCACCAGCCGGTCGGGGTCGCGCCGGCCGCGGCGCGCCCCTGCGCCGCCGAGCAGCCGGTCGAGCCGCCCGCGCGCCGTCCAGAGCACCGAGCGCCAGTGCCAGCCGCGGTCGCCGCCGACGCCCTCGACGACCCGCCACAGCTCCTGCGGTGGGGCGTCGACGGTCCGTCGGCGCACGTCCTCGTAGCGCACGGTCAGGGCGGGCCCAGCGCCAGGCCGGTGTGCTCGGCGAGGAAGGCGAGCACGTCGACGCCCAGCCCGACGGTGCGGCGCACCGACCGGGCGCCGTGGCCGACGTCGGCCTCGGCCCGCAGCAGCACCGGGGCGCCCGACGTCGTCGCCCACTGCAGCGCCGCGCAGAGCTTGCGGGCGTGCAGCGGGTCGACGCGGGTGTCGCCCTCGAAGACGGTGAGCAGCACCGCCGGGTAGGCCGTGCCGTGGTCCACCCGGTGGTAGGGCGAGTAGCCGAGCAGCCAGCCGAGCTCCTCGGGGTCGGCCGCGGTGCCGTACTCGTCGTTCCAGGTGCGCCCCAGGCCGAACTGCTCGTAGCGGACCATGTCGAGCAGCGGTGCGCTGCAGACGACGGCGGCGTACGCCTGGGGCCGCTGCGTGAGCGCTGCGCCGACGAGCAGGCCGCCGTTGCTGCCGCCGGAGATGCCCAGCCGGTCGTGCGTCGTCCAGCCGTCGGCGACGAGGGCATCGGCGACGGCGGCGAAGTCGTCGAAGACGTGCTGCTTGTGCTCCCGCATGCCGGCGCGGTGCCAGGCCTCGCCCTCCTCGCTGCCGCCGCGCAGGTTGGCGACGACCCACACGCCGCCGGCCTCGACCCACGCCAGGGCCGAGGGGTTCCAGCCGGGCGTCAGCGCGACGCCGAAGCCGCCGTAGCCGTAGAGCACCGCGGGCCGCGGTGCGTCGGGCGCGCCGGTCGGGGACAGGACCGAGAAGCGGACCGTCGTGCCGTCGCGGGACGTCGTCTCGTGCACCGTCGCGACGACGGCGCCGACCTCCACGGCGCCCGGCGACGCGGCCCACAGGGCCACCTGCCCGGTCGCCGCGTCGAGCTCGTGCACCTGCGACGGCGCGGTCGAGCTGGTGGACCCGAACCAGACGCGGCTGCCGCCCTCCGGCTCGGCGGACAGGCCCGCCACCGTCCCGGGCGCCGGCAGCGGCACGGCCCGCTCGACCCCGTCGCGGCGCAGCGACACCTCGCTCAGCGCGTGCCGGCTGCGCAGGAGCGCCAGCACGCCGTCGTCCAGCAGCTCGACGTCCTCGAGCACGGCCTCCGGGTCCTCGGGCACGACGGTCGTCCAGTCCTGCGGCGAGGTCGGGTCGGCCCGGCACAGCCGTCCGCGGGGCGCGTCGCGGTCGGTGAGCAGCCACAGCGCGCCGTCGCGCCCGACCCACGGCGAGCAGCGCGCGTCGACCCCGACCTGCACCTCGGCCGGCGGCGTCCCCGCCTCGAGGTCGAACAGCCAGACGTCCTCGCGCGGCGCGGTGCCGGCGCTCGCCGTGACGAGCAGCCACCGGCCGTCCTGCGACACCGAGCAGCCGTAGTAGTTCGTCGGGTCGAGGCCGTCGCCCCACACCAGGACGTCCTGCTCGGTCGGCGTGCCGACGACGTGGCGCCAGACGCGGCGGTGGAACGCCTCCTCGCCGGCGGGCACCTGCTCGGGCGGCAGGCGCCGGACGTAGTAGAACGCCTCGCCGCCCGGCACCCAGGCCACCGGCGAGTAGCGGCACCGGTCGACGGGACCGTCGAGCAGGGCGCCGGTCTCGACGTCGACGACGTGCAGCAGCGACTCCTCGTCCCCGCCGGACGACAGCTGGTGGGCCAGGCGGGTCCCCTCCTTCGAGGGCGTCCAGGCGTCGAGGGTCGTCGTGCCGGTCGGGTCGACCTTCGCCGGGTCGAGCAGCACCCGCTCCCGGCCGTCGGCGTCGCGGGTGAGCAGCACGGCGTGCTCCTGGCCCGGTGCGCGGCGCGTCCAGAACGGCCGGCCGCCGCGCCAGGCCGGGGTCCCGACGGCGCCGGTCGCCAGCAGCTCCTCGAGCCGCCGCGCGAGCCGCTCGCGCCCCGGCAGGGCGTCGAGGTGCCGGCGGGCCAGCCGGTCCTGCGCCGCGGACCACTCCCGGGTCTGGTCCGAGTGCGCGTCCTCGAGCCAGCGGTACGGGTCGGCGACCTCGCGGCCGTGCAGGACCTCGACGAGGTCGAGGCGGGGAGCGGTCGGGACGTCCACCGCCTCGACAGTAGGGCGCAGCGTCCTAGGCGGCCCGGCCGACGAGCAGCGCCGCGCAGACCGTCCCCGCCGTCCAGGCCGCCGTGCGCAGCCAGTTCGTCGTGACGAGCCGCCGGGCGACCGCGTCGTCGTACGCCTCGCCGAGCCGGGTGTGCAGCGGGACCGAGACGGCGACCGTCACGACGACGGTCGCCAGCGCCAGCGCGCCGGTCAGCAGGAGCAGCCCCGACGGTCCGTCGCGCACCAGCAGCGCCGCGACGGTGACGCCCTGCACCGCCCACGGGGGCCCGACGGCGAGGGCGACCGCGCGCGTGTGGGCGGCGTGGAAGGCCGGCCAGGACGGGCCGCCGCCGACGAGCCGGAAGGACGGGTAGACGACGAGCTGCACGACCCACACGATACCGGCGAGCGCGGCCGTG
>CADCUE010000100.1 GCA_902805805.1 uncultured Frankineae bacterium
GAGGACGAGGCCTCCCCGCGCCGGCTCGCCGAGGTGGCGGCGCAGGCCGAGGCGGCCGGTGTGACGACCATCTTCTTCGAGGAGTCGGTGAGCCCGAAGGTCGCCGAGTCGCTGGCCCGCGAGGTCGGCGCGACCGCCACCGTCCTGAGCCCGCTCGAGCTCGCTCCCGAGTCCGGCGACTACCTGAGCGCCATGCGCACGAACCTCGAGCAGCTGCGCACGGCGCTGGACTGCGCGTGACGCAGCCCGTCCTCGAGCTGCTGGACGGCTCGGTCGCCTACGACGGCCGCACCGCCGTCGCGGAGGTCGACCTCGTCGTCGAGGCCGGCGAGGTCGTGGCCGTCCTCGGGGCGAACGGGTCGGGCAAGAGCACCGTCGTGCGCGCGTGCGTGGGGCTGCTGCCGCTCACCACGGGGACGCTGGCGCTGTTCGGCACGCCGCGCGACCGGTTCCGGGAGTGGACCCGCCTCGGCTACGTGCCGCAGCGCGGGGGCGCGACGACCGGCGTGCCCGCGACGGTGCGCGAGGTCGTCGCCACAGGGCGCCTCGCGCGCAGCGGGCTGCGCCGGCGCAGCGCCGAGGACCGGCGGGCGGTCGAGACCGCGCTCGAGACCGTGGGCCTGGCCGAACGCGCCCGGGACAGCGTCGGCACGCTGTCGGGCGGGCAGCAGCAGCGCGTCCTCATCGCACGGGCGCTCACCTGCGAGCCCGAGCTGCTCGTGCTCGACGAGCCGACGGCCGGCGTCGACCTCGCCAGCCAGACGGCGCTCGCCGACACCCTGCGCACGCTGGTCGGGCGGGGCACCACCGTCGTGCTCGTGGCCCACGAGCTCGGCCCGATGCACCCGCTCATCACCCGGGCGGTGACCATGTCCGAGGGACGCGTGCTGCACGACGGGCCCCCGCCGGAGCCCGACCACCTCCACCTGCACGACCCCGAGCACGCCCACCCCGTGCACGAGGTCCGCGACACCACGGCGCCCGCCTGGGGGCTGCGGTGAACGTGCTGTCGCTGGAGTTCATGCGCCTCGCGCTCGTCTCGGCCGTGCTCGTCGGGCTCGTCGCCCCCGCAGTCGGGGTCTTCCTCGTGCAGCGCCGGCTCGCGCTCATGGGCGACGGCATCGGCCACGTCGCCCTGACCGGCGTCGCGCTGGGGTTCCTGCTCGGCACGGCTCCCGTGCTCACCGCCGTCGTCGTCGCGACGGTCGGGGCGGTGGTCATCGAGCTCGTGCGGCAGCAGGGCCGCACCAGCGGCGACGTCGCGCTCGCGCTGATGTTCTACGGCGGGATCGCCGGCGGCGTCCTGCTCATCGGCCTGTCCGACCGCGGCTCCAACGCCAGCCTGCTGTCGTACCTGTTCGGCTCGCTGACGGCGGTCTCGCCGCAGGACGTCGTCGTGATCGCCGTGCTGGCCGGGGCGCTGCTGCTCGCGCTGGCGGTGTTCGGGCGCCAGCTGTTCGCGGTGTGCCACGACGAGGAGCACGCCCGGGTCATGGGCCTGCCGGTGCGGGCCCTCAACCTGCTGCTCGCCGTGATGGCCGCCCTCACCGTCACGGTCGCCATGCGCGTCGTCGGCCTGCTGCTCGTCAGCGCGCTCATGGTGGTGCCGGTCGCGACCGCGCAGCAGCTCGTGCGCGGGTTCCGCGCCACGGTCGTCGTCGCCCTGTCGGCCGGCGTGCTCGCCGCCGTCAGCGGCGTGCTGGGCTCGTACTACGCCGACACCGCGCCCGGCGCGCTCATCGTCGTCGTGGCGCTGGGCGGCTTCGGCCTCGCGGCCGCGGTCGGCGCGGTCGTGCGGCGGGCGCCCCGCCGGGTGACCGCATGAGGAGCGACGCCGGGCTGCCGGGGGTGCGCAGCACGCGCCAGCGCACGGCCGTCGCCGACCTGCTGGCGCGGGTCGACGGCTTCCGCAGCGCCCAGGAGCTGCACGACCTGCTGCGCCACGACGGCGCGTCGGTGGGCCTGACGACGGTGTACCGCCACCTGCAGGCGCTCGCCGACGCCGGGCACATCGACGTCCTGCGCACCGACGGCGGCGAGGCCGTCTACCGGCGCTGCCCCACCGACGAGCACCACCACCACCTCGTCTGCCGCTCGTGCGGGCGCAGCATCGAGGTCGAGGGGCCGGAGGTCGAGGCCTGGGCGAGCGCCGTCGCCGAGCGGCACGGCTTCACGGCGGTCAGCCACACCGTCGAGGTCTTCGGCACCTGCGCGGCGTGCGCCGCAGCGCCCGCGTGACCGACGACGGCGGGACGCCCGACTGGGACGTGCTGGTGTGCCGGGGCTGCTGCTGCGGCAGCGCGCGCAAGCACCGGCGCACCGACCACGAGGGCCAGCTCGACGACCTGCGCGAGGCGTCCGCGGCCGGTGGCGGCACCCGCGTGCTGGTCGCCGACTGCCTCGACCGCTGCGACGACTCGAACGTCGTGCTGCTGCGGCCCTCACGGCGCGCCAAGCGGGCCGGGGCGAAGCCGCTGTGGCTCGGTGGCGTCCTGAGCGCAGCGCAGACCGACCTGCTGTGCGGGTGGCTGCGCCGGGGCGGGCCGGCCGCCGAGCCGGCCCCGCGGTCGCTGCTGGGGCTGCGCCTGCGTCCCGGCCGCCGGTGAGGCTCAGGCCCCCCGGGCGGCCTGCCAGCTGCTGAGCAGCTCGCCCTGCAGGCCGAACATCTCGGCGTGCTCCTCGGGGTCGCCGTGGTCGTAGCCGAGCAGGTGCAGGACGCCGTGCGTGCACAGCAGCTCGAGCTCGGCGGCCGTGCCGTGCCCGGCCTCGGCGCCCTGCCGCTCGGCCACCTCGGGGCACAGCACGACGTCGCCGAGCACCGCCGGGCCGGTCTCGTCCTGCTCGTCGGCGCCGGAGCCGTTGCCGTGCCCGACGCCCCGCGAGCCGCGCAGGTCGAGCTCGTCCATCGGGAAGGCCAGGACGTCGGTCGGACCCGGCTCGTCCATCCAGCGCACGTGGAGCTTCTCCATCTGCTCCACGTCGACGAGCAGGAGCGACAGCTCCGCGAGCGGCGAGACGCCGAGCCGGTCGAGGACGTGGCGGGCCACGCGGACGAGCGCCTGCTCGTCGACCTCGACGCCGCTCTCGTTGGCGACCTCGATGCTCATCGGCTGCGGCGCACGTCGTCGCGCCGGCCGGCGGGCCGGGGCGGTGTGCGCTGCGGGCCGCGGGAGGCCTCCTCGGCGTCGTACTGCGCGTAGGCGTCGACGATCCGGCCGACGAGCTTGTGGCGCACGACGTCGCTGCTGGTCAGCGTGGCGAAGTGGACGTCCTCCACGCCGTCGAGGATGTCCTGCACGACGCGCAGGCCGCTCGTCGCGCCGCCGGGCAGGTCGACCTGCGTGACGTCACCCGTCACCACGATCTTGCTGCCGAAGCCGAGCCGGGTGAGGAACATCTTCATCTGCTCGGCGGTCGTGTTCTGCGCCTCGTCGAGGATGATGAAGGCGTCGTTCAAGGTCCGGCCCCTCATGTACGCCAGGGGTGCGACCTCGATCGTCCCGGCGCTCATCAGCTTCGGGATCGAGTCCGGGTCGAGCATGTCGTGCAGGGCGTCGTAGAGCGGGCGCAGGTAGGGGTCGATCTTCTCGAACAGCGTGCCGGGCAGGAAGCCCAGGCGCTCGCCGGCCTCGACCGCGGGTCGGGTCAGGATGATGCGGTTGACCTGCTTGGCCTGCAGCGCCTGCACGGCCTTGGCCATCGCCAGGTAGGTCTTGCCGGTGCCGGCCGGGCCGATGCCGAACACGATGGTGTGCCGGTCGATCGCCTCGACGTAGCGGCTCTGGTTCAGCGTCTTGGGCCGGATCGTGCGGCCGCGGTTGGACAGGATGTTCAGCGTGAGCACGTCGGCCGGCCGGCCGTCCTGCTTCAGGACGGCGACGGCGCGCTCGACGGCGTCCGGCGTCAGCGGCTGGCCCTTGGCCAGCAGTGCGAGCAGCTGCTCGAACAGCAGGACGCCGACGGCGTTGTCCGCCGCCGAGCCGGTGAGGGTGACCTCGTTGCCGCGCACGTGCACGTCGCTGGTGAGCAGCCGCTCGACGGCCTTGAGCACCTCGTCGCGGTTGCCGAGCAGCGCCACCATCGACTGCTCGGGCGGGACGACGATCTTGCTGGTGACGCGCTCGGGCGCGCCGGGACTGCGGGTGATGTCGGGCATGGGTGCGGCGCCGGGCCGTTCGCCTGCTCTCCGGAGGAGGGGACGTGACCGCACGAGATTACCCGCGCGGCGCCCGTACGAGCGGGTCGAAGCGGCGGCTACCCCGGCGGCCAGGACAGGCGGCGCCCGCCCAGGACGTGCACGTGCAGGTGGTGCACGCTCTGGCCGCCGTCGTCACCGGTGTTCGCGACCAGCCGGTACCCGCCGTCCAGCCCCTCCTGATCGGCCACGACGACGGCGGCCTGCAGCACCTCACCCAGCAGGGCGGGGTCGGCGTCCGCCACGGCGGCGACGTCGGCGTGGTGCTCGCGAGGGATGACGAGCACGTGCGTCGGCGCCTGCGGGTCGACGTCGCGGAAGGCCAGCACGCGGTCGCCGTCGTGCACCACGTCGGCCGGGATCTCGCCGGTCACGATGCGGCAGAACAGG
>CADCUE010000101.1 GCA_902805805.1 uncultured Frankineae bacterium
GGCGCCAGCGGATCATGGACGAGCTGGCCGAGCGCGAGCGCGAGATCGCGGACCTGCAGGCCATTCTCGCCGACCCGACCCGCCAGCGCGCCATCATCGGCGAGGAGCTCGGCGAGATCGTCGAGCGCTACGGCGACGAGCGGCGCACCCGGGTCGTGCCCCACGAGGGCGACATGAGCGCCGAGGACCTCATCGCCCAGGAGGACGTGGTCGTCACGGTCACGCGGGGCGGCTACGCCAAGCGCACCAAGACCGACCTCTACCGCTCGCAGCGACGCGGCGGCCGGGGCGTGCAGGGCGCGTCGCTCAAGCAGGACGACATCGTCGAGCGCTTCTTCGTCACGACGACCCACCACTGGCTGCTGTTCTTCACCGACAAGGGCCGGGTCTACCGGGCCAAGGCGCACGAGCTGCCCGAGGCCAACCGCAACGGGCGCGGGCAGCACGTCGCGAACATCCTGGCGTTCCAGCCCGACGAGCGGATCGCCCAGGTCATCGCCTTGCGCGACTACGCGGCCGCGCCGTACCTCGTCCTGGCGACCCGCAAGGGCCTGGTGAAGAAGACGGCGCTGGGTGAGTACGACAACGGTCGCTCGAACGGGCTCATCGCGGTCAACCTGCGCGAGGACGACGAGCTCATCGCCGCTGCCCTCATTCGTTCCGAGGACGACCTGCTGCTCGTGAGCCGGCAGGCGAACTCGATCCGCTTCCACGCGTCCAACGAGGCGCTGCGCCCGATGGGACGTGCCACCTCGGGCGTCATGGGCATGAGCCTGCGACCGGGGGACGAGCTGCTGGCCATGCAGGTCGCGCCGGCCGGCGGCGACGAGGAGACCACGGCGCTGCTGGTCGTCTCCGACGGCGGCTTCGGCAAGCGCACCGCGCTCAAGGAGTACCGCACCCAGAAGCGCGGCGGCTTCGGCGTTCTCACCGCGAAGATGCCGGAGGGGCGTGGGCAGCTCGTCGGGGCCCTCATCGTCCGGGACGCGGACGAGATCTTCGCGATCACGAGCACCGGGGTGGTCATCCGGATGTCGGTGCAGCCGCTGCGCTACCTGTCCCGCCCGACGGGAGGCGTCAAGCTGGTGGCGCTGGCCGCCGGCGCCACGGTGGTCGCCGTCGCGCACAACGGCGAGGCTGCCGCGGAGGACGATCTCACGCCGCCGGACGTGATCGCAGGTGAGAACGTGGCCGACGGTGACATGCTGGAGCAGGACGCGGCACCGGAGCCCGCGCCCGACGACCCTGCACCGACCGAGCCGGCCGACGACCCGCCCGGACCTGACGCACCGCCTGAGGACGAGGAGGGCCCGGCGTGACCGCGCCCCAGGCACCTGACGCCCGGAGCACCGGCAGCCGAGCGGTCGTGCCGCCGACGGGCAGCGAGGCGTCCCCGTCGGGCGGCCCGTCCCCGGGACACCCCGCCGCGACGACGAGCACCCCCGCCCCCCCGGCGCCGGCCGAGACCCCGACGGCGTCCCCGGCGACCGGCACGCCGACCGGCACGCCGACCGCAGGCACGACCTCCCCCACCGCCCCGACGCCGACCGGCACGCCGAGCATCCCGACGTCCGCCGGCGCGACGTCGAGCCCCACGACCGCCGCCCCGGCGACGTCCACCGGACCGGCGGCGACCAGCGTCCTGCCCGGCCCGAGCCGCCGTCCTCCGCCGCGGCCGGCAGCCTCGGTCCGCAACGACGAGCGCTCCGGACGGCCGGCGTCCCGGTCGCGCAAGGCCCGGCTGGCGCTCAAGCGCATCGACCCGTGGTCGGTGTTCGTCTTCTCCCTCATCGCGTCGCTGCTGCTCGGGATCGCGCTCGTGGCGGCGGTCGCCGCGCTGTACGCCGTCCTCGACAGCCTCGGGGTGCAGTCGTCGGTCAACGAGCTGTTCGAGGAGGTCACCGGCGGCGGTGCCGGTCCCCTGATCACGTCCCGTCGCGTCGTGGGCGGCGCGGCCGTGCTGGCCGCCGTGAACGTCGTCCTCCTGACGCTGCTCGCCACCCTCGGCGCACTGCTCTACAACCTGTGCGCGTCCTTCACCGGTGGGGTCGAGCTGACCCTGGGGGAGCGCGAGGGATAGGCGCGAGCGACGGGGCAGTGCCGGTGCGCCAGGTGGTAGTCTCGCCGACCGTGCCCACAGGCACATCCGGGCCTGTAGCTCAGGTGGTTAGAGCGCATCCCTGATAAGGATGAGGCCGGAGGTTCAAGTCCTCCCAGGCCCACCCACCCGGAAGACCGACCGTCCGAGGAGCCCGCTGTGCGCCGATCCGCTGTCCTCGTCGCGATCGTCGGCGCTGTGGCGTACGCCCTGCGCCAGCTGCGGTCCGGTCAGGCGGACAAGGACGTCTGGACCGCGGCGACCGCACCGCCCGATCTGCGGTAGACGAGCAGCGCACACGGGGCCTTAGCTCAGCTGGTAGAGCATCGCGTTTGCAACGCGAGGGTCGCCGGTTCGAACCCGGCAGGCTCCACCCGACGAGAAGGGCCCAGCGACCGCGTCGCTGGGCCCTTCTCGTCGCGGTGCGTGCCTCAGGGCGGCGGCCCGCCCTCGGTCCGGTCGACGACGGCGCGGACGTCCTCCGGCTCCAGCGCGTCGGCCCCGTCCGAGGTCCGCACCCGGCCGATGGCGAGCGCGACGACGGCCCCGGCCGCCGCTCCGGCGACGGCCGCGCCGAGGGCCCACGGCCAGCGCCGTGCGGGGACCAGCTCGGCGCCGGGAGCGCGCAGGGCGGCCCAGGCGGCGCTGCCCCTCGAGCCGGCGTCCTCCAGCACGCCCGTGACGGTCTCGACGGCCGAGAGGACGAGGGGGGACCGCACCGCGACGACGGCAACCGGGACCGGGCCGCCCTCCGTCGGGCCGCCTCGATCGTCTGCTCCGGGACCCATGCCGTTCCTCCGCTCGCCGTGCGTCCGGTCCAGCCTGCCACGGGCCCGCACGACGTCAGCGTGCGAGACTGCACGCCAGTTCCGACCCCTGACCCCTACCTGAGGAGCCACCGCGTGGCCAGCGAGCTCTACGCCACCCTGAACACCACTCTCGGCCCCGTCCGGGTGAAGCTCTTCCCGGACCACGCGCCCAAGACGGTGCAGAACTTCGTCGGACTGTCCGAGGGCTCCACCGAGTGGACGGACCCGAAGACCGGCAAGAAGGGCAGCGGATCGCTGTACGCCGGCACCGTCTTCCACCGCGTCATCGCCGGCTTCATGATCCAGGGCGGCGACCCGCTCGGGACGGGCACCGGCGGCCCGGGCTACCGCTTCAAGGACGAGTTCCACCCCGAGCTGCGCTTCGACCGTCCGTACCTGCTGGCGATGGCCAACGCCGGCCCCGGCACGAACGGGTCCCAGTTCTTCATCACCGTGGGACCCACCCCGCACCTGAACATGAAGCACACGATCTTCGGAGAGGTCGCCGACCAGGCCGGCCGCGACACGGTCGACAAGATCGCCGCCACGCCGGTCGGGCGGCAGGACCGCCCACGCACGGACGTCGTTCTCGAGTCCGTCGAGGTCGAGCGGGTCGACAGCTGACCCAGCCTGCCGACCCGGTGCCCGGTGGGGGCGGCGAGGTGCAGCCCGTCTGCTACCGCCACCCCGACCGGGAGACCTGGATCAGGTGCACGCGGTGCGAGCGCCCGATCTGCCCGGACTGCATGCGCTCGGCGTCCGTCGGCTTCCAGTGCCCGGAGTGCGTGGCGGCGGGCGCGGCCACGGTCCGCCAGCCACGGACGACCTTCGGCGGACGGGTCACCGGCGACACCAGCCGGGTCAGCATCACGATCATCGTCCTCAACGTCGCCGTGTTCGTGCTCGGGCTGGCGGCGGGGGAGCGCGGGCTGCAGGTGCGCTTCGGCAACATCGGTGGAGCGCCCGAGGTCTTCGGGGTGGCCGACGGCGAGTACTACCGCCTGCTGACCGCGGCGTTCCTGCACGGCGGCGTCTTCCACCTGCTCATGAACATGCTCGCGCTGGCCCAGCTCGGACCGGTGCTGGAGGCGGCCCTCGGGCGCGTGCGGTTCGTCGGTCTGTACGTCCTGTCGGCACTGGGCGGCTCGGTCCTGTCCTACCTGCTGTCCGACCCGCGCCAGCTCGGCGTGGGTGCCTCCGGAGCGATCTTCGGCCTGTTCGGCGCCTACTACGTCGTGGTCCGGCGGATGGGCGGTGAGACCGGCTCCATCGTCGCGCTGCTCGCCATCAACCTGGTCATCACCTTCTCGGTGCCCATCATCGACTGGCGCGCGCACCTGGGCGGTCTGGTGACCGGGGCCGTCATCGCTGCCGCCTTCGCGTACACCCCCCGGGGCCGACAGCGCGACCGCCTGCACGCGCTGGCCTGCGCCGCGGTCGGGGTCCTGCTGGTCCTGGCGGTGGTCCTGCGGACGACGGCCCTCGGCGGCTGAGGCGCGCCTAGACTCCGAGTCGATCTCGACGAAGGAGCCCCCCATGCGCGATGCCGTCATCGTCGACGCGGTCCGCACCCCGACCGGCAAGCGCAACGGAGGCCTGGCCGGCATCCACTCGGCCGACCTGTCGGCCCATGTCCTGGGCGCGCTGGCCGAGCGCAGCGGCCTCGACCCCGGCCTGGTGGACGACGTCGTCTGGGGGTGCGTGTCGCAGATCGGCGAGCAGACCTTCGACGTGGCGCGCACCGCCGTGCTGTCGGCCGGCTGGCCGGAGTCGGTGCCGGGGACGACCGTGGACCGCCAGTGCGGCTCGTCCCAGCAGGCCGTCCACTTCGCCGCTGCCGGGCTCGTCAGCGGCCAGTACGACATCGCGGTCGCCGGTGGCGTCGAGGTGATGTCGCGGACCCCGATGGGGTCCACGTTCACGGCCAGCCCGCTCGGCGCCGGCTACGTCGAGCGCTACGGGTCCGACTTCCCCCACCAGGGCGAGGGCGCCGAGCAGATCGCCGACGCGTACGGCCTGTCCCGCGCCCAGCTCGACGAGTACGCGCTCCGCTCGCACGAGCGCGCTGCGGCCGCCGCGCAGGAGGGGCGCTTCGACGCTCAGCTGGCTGCGGTGACCAACCCCGACGGCGTCCTCGTCGACGCGGACGAGGGCATCCGCACGGGCTCGACGATGCAGGCCCTCGCGGCGCTGCGCCCGGCGTTCAGGCCGGACGGCAAGATCACCGCAGCCAACAGCTCGCAGATCTCGGACGGCGCGGCGGCGCTGCTGCTCATGACCAGCGAGCGCGCCGCCTCGCTGGGGCTCACGCCCGTGGCGCGTGTCCACACGGCGGTGCTGGCGGCGGTCGCACCCATGCCGATGCTGCACGCCCCGATGCCGGCCACGGTCAAGGCCCTGCAGCGCTCCGGCCTGGCGGTCTCGGACATCGGCGCGTACGAGGTGAACGAGGCGTTCGCGTCCGTGCCGCTGGCCTGGCTGAAGGACCTCGGCGCGGACGACAAGACGGTCAACCCGAACGGCGGCGCCATCGCCCTCGGCCATCCGCTCGGCGGCTCGGGGGCCCGGCTCATGACGACGCTGGTCCACCACATGCGCGATCACGGCATCCGGTACGGCCTGCAGACGATGTGCGAGGGCGGTGGCCAGGCCAACGCCACGATCCTCGAGCTGCTCTGACGCGCCGTCCACAGTGTGGACAAGCGCTGGGGAGAACTACACCGTTGTCAGTCGCTGCGCGGGGCCCGTCAGCGCCACTGCGTGGACAGGCCGAAACCGGCGATGATGAACCCGAAGCCGACGAGCAGGTTCCCGTTGCCGATCTCGCTGACCCACGGCAGACCGCCCATGCGCGTCTCGGTGATGTAGAAGACCACCAGCCACAGGATCCCGATCCCGAACAGCACGAGCATCAGCGGCGCCAGCCACCGCGGGCTCGGTCCCTTCTTCTTCGCGACCGTGCCGCTGCCGGCAGGCCGCGACGTGCTGACCGGCCTCTTGCGCTTCTTGGACTCGGGCACCAGCTCAGCTCCGTCCACTCACCTGCATCGGCACCCCTGTGCCGGCTCGCCCGTTAGCGTAGTTGCGGAGCCTGCGCACGCAGGGTGACGGGAAGGAGCAGCAGTGGCGCGTCGCCCCTGGTCCGCCCTCGTCCCGCTCACCGCCCTCGCCGCCGGCCTGCTGTTCGCCACCAGCGCCGCGACGGCCCAGGGCACCGATCTGCGCGCCGATCGCCGGCTGCAGCTCACCGAGCTCATCGCCCGGGAGCGGGCGGCGGTGGAGCGGCGCTCCCGCGAGGCGGCCGAGCTGCGGGACCGCGTCCAGCAGGAGTCGGCTGCCGTGGCTGAGTCGGACTCGCGGGTGGCGCAGGAGTCCGCGCCGGCGGCACTCGAGCTCGCCGCCGGTCTGGTGCCGGTGCGCGGGCCCGGGGTGACGGTCAGCCTCGACGACGCCCCGCGCCGGCCGGGTCGTCCGCCGCTGTCGGACGACCCGGACGACCTGGTCGTCCACCAGCAGGACGTGCAGGCCGTCGTCAACGCGCTGTGGTCCGGGGGAGCGGAGGCCATGACGCTCATGGGTCAGCGCGTCGTCTCCACGAGCGCGGTGCGCTGCGTCGGCAACACGGTGGTGCTGCACGGACGCGTCTACAGCCCGCCGTTCGTCGTGACCGCCGTGGGCGAGCCGGAGTCCCTGCACCGGGCGCTGGAGCAGGACCCGGGTGTCCAGTACTTCCGGACCTTCGTCGACCGGTTCGGTCTCGGCTACGCCGTGGACGACGAGACCTCGGTCGAGCTGCCGGCGTACGAGGGGCCCCTGGAGCTGCCCCACGTCGCCTCGCGGGTGCAGGCATGAGCCGGCCCGCGGACGTCGTCCGCACCCTCCTGCGGGGCCTGGGGCAGACGCTCATCACCCTCGGCGTCGTGGTGCTGCTGTTCTGCGTCTACGAGCTCAAGGTCACCAACCTCGTCACCGCCCGGGCTCAGGACCAGCTCGGCGACGATCTGCGACAGAGCTGGGCCGAGCCCTCCCCGGCCGCGGCGGTCAGCCCCACCCCCGTCCCCAGCCCTGCGAGCACGGCAGCTGCGCCTCCCGCGAGCCCGCCCCCGTCCGCTGCTGCACCGTCCGCTGCTGCACCGTCCGCGGCTCCGCCCCCACCGCCGGCTCCGGAGCTGGGCAGCGGCTTCGCGGTCCTGCGCATCCCGCGGCTCGGCGACTGGAACGACGATCCTCCCGTCGTCGTCGAGGGCGTCCGCGTGGCGGACCTCAAGAAGGGGCCCGGGCACATCCCCGGCACCGCGATGCCCGGACAGGTCGGCAACCTGGTCGTGTCCGGCCACCGCACGACCTACGGGGCGCCGTTCGAGCGCCTGGACGAGCTGCGGGTCGGCGACGCGGTCGTCGTGGAGACCGGCGACGCGTGGTTCACCTACCGCGTCACGGGCTCGCAGATCGTCGCGCCGACGGCTGTCGAGGTCACCTACCCCGTGCCCGGCGATGCCCGGGCCACGCCGACCCGGCGGCTGCTGACGATGACCACCTGCCACCCGCGCTACTCCGCGCGGCAGCGGCTCATCGTGTCGGCGGAGCTCTCGGCCACCGACGCCAAGAGCGCCGGTCCGCCGGCGGCCCTGCGGGGGGCCTGACGTGTACGGCTGGATCTGGCGGTCCCTGCCCGGAGGGCTGCCCGGCAAGGTCCTCGGCTGCCTGCTGCTGCTCACCGCCGCGGTCACGCTGCTGTTCCTCGTCGTGTTCCCGGCGGTGGAGCCCCTGCTGCCGCTCGGGGACGTGACGGTCGAGGGCTCCTCGGCCCCGGCAGAGGTGAGCACCCGCACCCCCTGAGGCGGACGGCGCCCGGCGCGTGCGTGAGAGGCTGGCGGCACCGCCTGCTGCACCCGCCTGGAGGCCCGCCACTGTGCAGGACGCCGCCCGCACCGCCCCGGACGAGCCGCCGTCCCCGTACGCGGCACGACCGTGGCTGGCGGCGTACCCGCCCGGTGTGCCGGCCGACTTCGACTTCCCGAGGATCCCGCTCACCCGGCTGCTCGACGACGCGGCGGCGTCCTTCCCCTCACGGGTGGCCCTGGAGTTCCTGGGCACGACCCTCACCTACCGCGAGCTCAAGGACGTCGCCGACCACCTGGCGGCGGGACTGGCCGGGCTCGGCGTGCGCAAGGGCGACCGGGTGGCGCTGGTCCTGCCGAACTGCCCGCAGAACGTCCTGACGGTCTTCGCCGTCCTGCGCCTCGGGGCCGTCGTGGTGCAGTCCAACCCGCTGAGCACCGACAGCGAGCTGCGTGCCCAGCTGTCCGACAGCGGCGCGACGGTCGTCGTCTGCCTCGACCGCACCTACGACACGCTGTCCCGTGTCCGGCCCGACACGGCGCTGCGGCACGTCGTCGTCACCTCGCTCGCCGACTACCTCCCCGCACGCGCGCGCCTGCGCCTGCGCCTGCCGCTCCCGGGTGCCCGCCGAGCGCGCGCCGAGCTGTCGTCGCCCGTGCCCAAGGACGCGCACGCCGTCCCGTTCGTGCGCCTGCTCAAGACGCCGACCGCAGCGCGGCAGACGCCGGTCGACCCGGAGCGCGACCTCGCGCTGCTGCAGTACACCGGCGGGACCACCGGGGCGTCCAAGGGGGCCATGCTCACGCACCACAACCTCGTGAGCAACGCCTACATGAACCGGCTCTGGGACACCGGGGGTCGGGCCGGCGCGGAGGTCACTCTCGGGGTCCTGCCGCTGTTCCACGTCTACGGGCTGACCGTGTGCCTCAACGCGACGGTCCTGCTCGCCGGGACGCTGGTGCTGCTCCCGCGGTTCGACCTCGACCAGCTCTTCGGCGCGATCGACCGGTGGCGGCCCACCCTGCTGCCGGGCGTGCCTCCCATCTACCGGGCGCTCGCCGACAGCCCGCACGTCCGGCTGCACGACCTGAGCAGCCTGCGCGTGTGCGTGTCCGGCGCCATGCGGCTGCCGGTGGACGTCCAGCACCGGTTCGAGCGGCTGTCGGGAGCGCTGCTGGTGGAGGGTTACGGGCTGACCGAGACGTCGCCGTCCACGCACTGCAACCCGCTGTCGGACCAGCGCAGAGCGGGCTCGATCGGCCTGCCGCTGCCCGGCACCTCCTGCAGGGTCGTGGACCCGGAAGACGCCACCCGCGAGACGCCCGTCGGCACGCCGGGGGAGCTGCTGGTCAGGGGACCGCAGGTCTTCCGCGGCTACTGGGGGAGCGCCGACACCACCGGCGTGCTCACCTCCGACGGCTACCTGCTCACCGGAGACATCGTGGTGATGGACGCCGACGGCTTCTTCACCGTCGTCGACCGCAAGAAGGACGTCATCGTCACCGGCGGCTTCAACACCTTCCCCTCCGAGGTCGAGCACGTGCTCGCCGAGCTGCCCGCCGTGCAGGATGCGGTCGTCATCGGTGTCCCGGACCGCTACCGCGGTGAGATCGTCAAGGCCTACGTCGTCCGCGCGCCCGGCAGCGCGCTCACCGAGGCCGACGTCGTCGCGCACTGCTCGCGCCACCTCAGCGGCTACAAGGTGCCGCGGGCGGTTGAGTTCCGGGACGCCCTCCCGCAGACGGTCGTCGGCAAGGTGCTGCGACGCCTGCTCCTCGACGAGGAGCTCGCGCGGGCGCCGGCCGACGCCGTCCCGGCCGGCACACCGGCCGGCCGGGCGCGCGGGTCCGGCCCGGCCGAGCGGAAGAGCACGCCGCCCGCGCGACGTTCACCTCTGACGTGACCCGCATCCTCGTCGTCGACAACTACGACAGCTTCGTCTACAACCTCGTGCAGTACCTCGGCCAGCTCGGCGCCGACACCGTGGTCCGGCGCAACGACGACGTCACGGTCACCGACGCCAGGGGCTTCGACGGGGTGCTGCTGTCGCCGGGCCCCGGGACACCGGAGGACGCCGGTGTCAGCGTGGAGATGGTGGGTGCCTGCGAGCAGGCAGGGGTGCCGCTGCTCGGTGTCTGCCTGGGTCACCAGGCGATCGCGGTGGCCCACGGCGCCACGGTCGGGCGCGCACCGGAGCTGCTGCACGGCAAGACCTCCGAGGTCGAGCACAGCGGTGCCGGGGTCCTGCACGGCCTGCCGTCGCCGTTCACCGCGACGCGCTACCACTCGCTCGCGGTGGACGAGGCGACCCTGCCGGCGGAGCTCGCGGTCACCGGGCGCACGGCCAGCGGCGTCGTGATGGCGCTCAGGCACCGGGACCGCCCGGTGGAGGGAGTGCAGTTCCACCCCGAGTCGGTGCTGACGCAGGGCGGGCACCTGATGCTCGCGTCGTGGCTGCAGCAGTGCGGTGACACGGGAGCCGCGGTCCGTGCACCGGAGCTCGCCGACCAGGTCGAGCGCAAGCGCATCGCGGCTCTCGCGTGAGACCGGTGGTGCGGCAGAGTGTTCCGGTGTGGCCGGACCCGATCCGCCTCCGCAGCAGTGCATTCCGTGACGGAAGAGCCGTGATCGCCTGTCGTGCAGCCTGTTCCTAGCCCCCGAGGTCGGGGACCGGGGGAGGTGTGGCCCCGGCGCTCGGGGCGGCAGGTGGTGGCGTCGCGGTCGGCTCCGGTGCGGGCTCCGGTGCCGGGACCGCCTGAGACACCGTCACGTCCACCGTGGAGCCGGCTTCGCGCAGTCGCCGGACAGGGGACTGGTCGAGGACCCGCCCGGGCCGGCCGTCCGAGTACTGCAGCTGCACCCGCACCGAGAACCCTGCGCCCCTCAGGTCCTGCACCGCCTCGTCCTGCGACCGGCCACGCACGTCGGGGACGGGGACGCGTCCCGAGGCGACCGTGAGGACCACTGCGGTGCCGGCGCGGACCTGCCGCCCCGGCTCAGGTGTGACGCCGAGGACCGTCCCAGGGGTGAAGAAGCCGTCCCGGCTGACGGGCTCTGCGGAGACGGTGAGCTTGCGGTCCGCCAGGACCGCTTCCGCCTCCGCCTGCGGCCGACCGATGACCTCGACGGGCACGACCGTCATCTCGATGCCCTGGGACACCAGCAGGTCGACCGTGCCGTTCGGCCGCACCACGATGCCCTGCTCCGGGCTCTGGTCGAGCACCGTCCCGAACGCCGCCTCGTCGAACCGCGCGCGCAGCGATCCGACGCGCAGCCCCTCCTCGGCCAGCAGCGTGACGGCCTGCGTCTGGTCGAGACCGACGACGGCAGGGGCGGGCACCAAGGCCGGCGACGTGCCGAGGGTGCTGCGGACCAGAGCAGCTGTCGCGGCGGCGATCCCGACGAGCAGGACGCAGAAGCCGGCGAGCACCAGACCGCGCGCCGAGCGCCGCCGACGCGGGTCCTGCAGGATCGGTGCGGCCAACGGGACGGGCTCGTCCGGAGCGCTCAGGACCGGAGTCGCCGCGACCGGCTCGCCGGCGCGTGCCCGCAGCAGGTCGTCGCGCATCTCCTGCGCCGTCTGGTAGCGGTTGGCCGGGTTCTTCGCCAGAGCCTTGAGGACGACGGCGTCGACCTGCGCCGGCAGGGTCGTGTCGAAGGCGGAGGGCAGCAGGGGGTCCTCGCGGACGTGCTGGTAGGCCACCGCCACAGGACTGTCACCGGTGAAGGGCGGCGCTCCGGTGACGAGCTCGTACAGCACGCACCCGGTGGAGTAGAGGTCGGAGCGGGCATCGACGTGCTCACCCCGCGCCTGCTCCGGGGACAGGTAGGCGGCGGTGCCGATCACGGCGGCGGTCTGCGTCATGCCGGAGGTGTCGGCCGCGGCACGGGCGATGCCGAAGTCCATCACCTTGACCTCACCGGCGCGGGTGAGCATGACGTTCGCCGGCTTGACGTCGCGGTGCACGATGCCGGCGGCGTGTGCGACGTCCAGAGCGGCGCAGATGTCGGCCGTCAGCTCGAGAGCGCGCTGGGGGAGCAGCCGGCCCTCCTCGCGGAGCACGTCCCGCAGAGTGCGTCCCTCGACGTGCTCCATGACGATGTAGGGCACCCCGTGCGGGTCCTCACCGGTGTCGTAGACCGAGACGATGCTCGGGACGTTCAGCGACGCGGCGGCCTGCGCTTCGCGACGGAACCGCGCCTGGAAGGACGGGTCGCGCGCGAGGTCGGCGCGGAGCACCTTCACCGCGACGTCACGCCCCAGGCGGACGTCACGACCCCGGCGCACGTCCGCCATCCCGCCCGTGCCGATGCGCTCGCCCAGCAGGTAGCGCCCACCGAGCAGCGGAGGGTGCTCGACCTCGGTCACTTGTTCTTGTCCTTGCCCTCGCTCTTGCCGCGCCCCTGGCCCGACCCCTTGTCCGGCTCGGCCTGCTCCTCGGCCTGCTCCTCAGCCCGTTCGGCGGCGTCCTCAGCGGCCTGCTCAGCGGTCCGAGCCGCGTCCTCGGCGTCGTCGCCGCCCTGCGGGGCAGGCGCGGGCACCGCGGGCGGCGCAGCCGTGGGCGGGCGGACCTCGGCCGCCGGCGTCGGTGCAGCCGGGGGAGCGGTGACCGCGGGTGCAGTGGCTGCCGGTCCAGTGGCCGGCGGTGCGGTGACCG
>CADCUE010000102.1 GCA_902805805.1 uncultured Frankineae bacterium
CGCCGGAGCAGGCCGACCGGCTGCTCGCCGACAGCGTCGCCGACGTCTCGTCGGTGCTCGCCGACGTCCGGCGGCTGGTGCACGACCTGCGTCCGCCGGCGCTCGACGAGGTGGGCCTGGTCGGGGCCCTCGAGCAGCAGGTGCAGCGCTTCCACGTCGACGGGGACGGGCTCGACGTCGGCTTGAGGTCGAGCGGCGACCTGGCGTCCTTGCCGGCCGCGGTGGAGGTCGCGGCGTACCGGATCGTCAGCGAGGCGCTGACCAACGTCACGCGCCACGCCCGCGCCCGCCGGGCGGACGTGACGCTGACGCGGACCTCGGACGGGCCCGAGGTGCTCGAGCTCGTGGTCGCGGACGACGGGTCGGGCATCGACGCCTCGGCGCCCGCGGGCGTCGGGCTGGTGTCGCTGCGCGAGCGCGCGGCCGAGCTGGGCGGCTCGGTGTCGGTCGTCTGCCCGCCGGCCGGGGGGACGGTGGTGACGGCCCGCCTGCCGGTGTCGCCGCGCATCCCCGCCCAGCCGACGGGCTCCGCGTCGGAGCAGGTGCCGGCGTGACGGCGGTCGACGAGCCGCTGCGGGTGCTCGTCTGCGACGACCACCCCGTCTACCGGGACGGCCTGGCCATGCTGCTGTCGAGCCTCGACGGCCTCGAGGTGGTCGGCACGGCGTCGGACGGCGTCGAGGCCGTGCGGCTGACCGGCGAGCTGCAGCCGGACGTCGTCGTCATGGACCTGCAGATGCCCGAGCTCAACGGCATCGAGGCGACGGCGCGCATGACGGCCGAGCAGCCCCACGTCGCCGTGCTCGTGCTGACGATGTACGACGACGACGAGAGCGTCTTCGCCGCCATGCGCGCGGGCGCGCGCGGCTACCTGCTCAAGGGCGCTGCGCAGGACGTCATCGCCCGGGCGATCACCTCGGTCGCCCAGGGCGAGGCGATCTTCGGCCCGGCGGTCGCCCGGCGGGTCGCGGCGTACTTCAGCGGCCAGGCGCCGAAGCCGCAGGCGCCCCCCGAGGCGTTCCCCCAGCTCACCGCCCGCGAGCGGGAGGTGCTCGACCTGCTGGCCGCGGGCCGCACCAACGCCCAGATCGCGTCGGCGCTGTTCCTGTCGCCGAAGACGATCCGCAACACCGTCTCGAACGTCTTCGCCAAGCTCCAGGTGGCCGGGCGCAGCGAGGCGATCGTCCGGGCCCGCGACGCCGGGCTCGGACGGTAGGGCGCGTCGTCCACAGACGGCCCGTCGCGACCCGTCCGGTCGGCCTCCGGCGGCTAGCGTGAGCGACGTGTCAGGGGTGCGGGTGGGCAAGGCGCTGCAGGCGCTCGACGCCGCCCTCGCGGCCGTGCCCGGCTCGCAGGAGCGCCCCGGGCAGCGCGCCATGGTGTCGGCGGTCGCGCAGGCGCTGGCGTCCGGCGAGCACCTGCTCGTGCAGGCCGGCACCGGCACCGGCAAGTCCCTCGGCTACCTGGTGCCTGCGCTCGCCTCCGGCAAGCGCGTCGTGGTCGCCACCGCCACCAAGGCCCTGCAGGCCCAGCTCGTCGACAAGGACCTGCCGCGGCTCGTCACGGCGCTCGAGCCCGTGCTCGGGCGCACGCCGACCTACGCGCTCGCCAAGGGCCGCAGCAACTACTTCTGCCTCCAGCAGGCCAGCGGTGGCCCCGGGGCCCGCGAGGACGAGCCCGACTCGCTGTTCGACGGGCCGGCGTCCTCGCTCGGCACGCAGGTCGTCCGCCTGCGCGAGTGGGGCGAGCAGACCGCCACCGGCGACCGCGACGAGGTGCCGTTCCCCGTGACCGACCGGGCCTGGCGGCAGGTGTCGGTGAGCGCCCGCGAGTGCCTGGGCTCGAAGTGCCCGAGCCGCGTCGACTGCTTCGCCGAGCAGGCGCGGGAGGCGGCGAAGGAGGCCGACGTCGTCGTCGCGAACCACACGCTGCTGGCGCTCGACGTCTTCACCGGCGTCTCCGTGCTGCCCGAGCGCGACGCCGTCGTGCTCGACGAGGCCCACGAGTTCGTGGCGTCGGTGACCGACGCGCTGTCGCACGAGCTGTCCAACGGCGACGTGCGCCGGGCCGTCGCCGGTGCCACCGAGCTGGTCGCGACCACGACCCAGGAGCGCCTCGAGCAGGCCCGCGACGGCCTCGAGGGCGTGCTCGGCACGCTGCAGCCCGGCTGGATCCAGGCGCTCGACCGGCACGCCCTCGACTCGATCGCGCTGCTCGGCCGGGCGGCCGTCGAGGCGAGCAGCGAGATCACCCGCGACGCCAAGGACGCCGAGGGCGACGAGCTCGAGCTGGCCCGGCGCGAGCGCGCCAAGGCGGCGTTGACGACCATCGCCGAGGCCGCCCAGGAGCTCAGCACCCCGTCGGTGTCCTCGGCCGTCTACGCGACCGCCGACGGCGCGACCACCCGGCTGCGCGTCTCGCCGCTGCGGGTCGGCGGGGCCCTCGGCAGCCGCCTGTTCGGCGAGACGACCGTCGTCGCGACCTCGGCCACGCTGACGCTCGGCGGCTCGTTCCGCCACGCCGCGGCCCAGCTCGGCCTGGTGTGGCTGGCCGGCTCGCCCGTCGGCGAGACGGGCGAGGCCCACGACGGGCGGGAGCCGGCGGCGGTCGACGAGGTGCTCGAGCGCGACGACGAGCAGCCGCCGCCCCGGTGGCGCTCCCTCGACGTGGGCAGCCCCTTCGACTACCGGCGCCAGTCGCAGCTGTGGGTGGCGCGCGAGCTGCCCGACCCCGGACGGATGGGCGTGTCCTGGGCGAGGGAGGTCGACGCGCTGCTCATCGAGCTGGTCCAGGCGGCGGGCGGCCGCACCCTCGGGCTGTTCAGCTCGACGGCCGCCGCCGCCCGCGCCGCCGCGGCCGTCCGCGAGGCGACCGACCTGCCTGTGCTGCTGCAGGGTGACGACTCGCCCGGTGCGCTGCAGCACGCCTTCGCCTCCGACGCGCGCACCTGCCTGTTCGGCACCCGGTCGTTCTGGCAGGGCGTCGACACCCCGGGCAGCGCCTGCCAGCTCGTGGTGCTCGACCGCATCCCGTTCGGCCACGTCGACGACCCGCTGTCGAAGGCCCGGCTCGCGGCCGCCGCGGACGCCGGCCGCAACGGCTTCCTCGAGGTGACGCTGCCGCCGGCGGCCGTCCTGCTGGCGCAGGGCGCCGGCCGTCTCGTGCGCTCGACGTCCGACCGGGGCATCGTCGTCGTGCTCGACCCGCGCCTCGAGACCGCCGGCTACAGCCGCACGCTGCTCGACACCCTGCCGCCGTTCTACCGGGCGCGGTCCAAGCAGGCCGTCCTCGCGTCGCTGCGCGCCATCGACGAGACCGCCCCCGAGGTGCTCCCCGCCGGACCGCCGCCCTCCGAGCGCCGCCGGGCCCTCGTCCGCGCCTGACCAGCGCAAGGAGCGCCGGGGGGGCGCCTTGTCGGGTCGTACGGACGTCGTCCGGCCGACAAGGTGGACACGTGGCTACAGGGCGGACGGGCCGGCAGTCAGGACCGACCGGACGTCGGCCACCGTCGTCCCCACCGGGAACGAGACCGTCCACCAGGTGGCGCCCGCGTCGGCGTACGGGGCGGGGTCGGTGCCGGGCGGCCCGCCGACGACCAGGTCGAAGGGCCGGGGGTCGTTCCCCCGCAGCTCGCGCAGGTCGCGCGCGAGCTCCGCCAGCTGCCCGGGGGACTCGACCTCGATCGGGAAGGCGCCGTCGTGGCGCGCGGCGCGGCGCAGGGGCGCGCGGTTGCCGCGCCGCAGGGCCACCCACACCGGGGGACCGGGCCGCTGCGCGGGCGTCGGGAGCAGCGTCAGCCCGTCGACGACGTAGTGCTCGCCGGCGTGGTGCACGGGCTCGCCGGTCCACGCCGCCTGCAGCACCTCGAGCGCCTCGTCGAGCATGCGGGCCCGCACCCGGTCGTCGACCTGCTCCCCGGTCGCGGACAGCTCGCGGCTGCCGTCGCCGCCGAGGCCGACGCCGAGGACCAGCCGCCCGCCGCTGAGCCGGTCGAGCGTGGCGATCTCGCGGGCGAGCTTCACCGGCCGGCGGCGGGCCAGCGGCGTCACCATCGGCCCGAGCAGGACGCGCTCGGTGGTCATCGCCATCGCCGCCAGCACGACCCACGGGTCGGCCACGGCCTGCACCGGCGCCCGGTAGGCGATGTGGTCCCAGACGAAGACCCCGTCCCAGCCGGCCTCCTCCGCGTCGGCGGCCAGCCGGGCGACCACGC
This sequence comes from uncultured Frankineae bacterium, assembly GCA_902805805.1. Next base: position 4,214 of record CADCUE010000102.1, read on the forward strand.
GGGCGTCGGAGAGCTCGTCGAAGACCGGCAGGAACAGCGCGTACCTCATCGCCCGAACGTAGGCCCGCGGTCGGTCAGGCCTTGCGGTGGCGTCCCTGCGGCGGGACGAGCCAGCGGAGCAGGACCAGGGCGACGCCGGCGGCCAGCAGGACCACGAGCACCAGGGGGACCAGCAGCCAGGCGGGTTCGATCCACGACGCCCGGATCTCGGTGTCCGGGGGGACGGCGTCGAGCTCTGGGGGTCCGGCGACCGCGCCCGGCGAGGGGGCGGCGGACGACGACGGCGTGGGCGAGGGCGGGGGCGACGAGGCAGCATCCGCCGTCCCGCCGGTC
>CADCUE010000103.1 GCA_902805805.1 uncultured Frankineae bacterium
CGGCGGCGACCATCAGCTCGACGGTGCCGTGCTCGAGCAGGCCGGCGCGGATCGTCGACTCGACGGTCGCCCGGTCCCGCGTCTCCAGGACGACGGACTCGATGCCCGCGAGCGCGAGCAGGTGGGACAGCAGGAGCCCAGCCGGACCGGCGCCGACGACGGCGACCTGAGTGCTTTCGGTGGCAGCGGTCATCGTCACAGCCTGCACTCCCGCCCGCGCGCGGGGACCAGCACGGTCACGACGTCCTCACCGCCACGGAAGCCCTGGAAGCCGGAGGATCCCGAGCTGGGACCTCGACGGACGGAGCCACTGATGAGCCGCCACCTCCAGATCACCTTCGACGCCCACGACCCACGGGCGCTGTCCTGCTTCTGGCGCGACGTGCTGGGCTACGTGCACCCCGGCCCACCCGGGGTCGACCTGCCCGAGGACGCCGATCCGCTGGCCGCGTGGGACGACTTCCTGGCGCGGATCGGCGTGCCGGAGGAGCAGCGCAACACCCGATCAGCGGTCGAGGACCCGGACGGGCAGGGGCCACGGCTGTTCTTCCAGCAGGTGCCCGAGGACAAGGCCGGCAAGAACCGCGTCCACCTCGACGTCCGCGCGGCACCAGGACTGCAGGGCGAGCAGCGGATGGCAGCGCTGGAGGCCGAGTGCGACCGGCTCGTGGCGCTGGGAGCGGCACGCGCCCGGCGCTACGAGCCCGCGCCCCCGATGAGTGCCGGCCACATCGTGCTGACCGACCCCGAGGGCAACGAGTTCTGCCTGGACTGACGCGATGCGACCCCGTCACGACGGCCGCCGAGGGCGACCTCGCCGTCAACCTGCTCGGCTGCCGTCGGCGAGCTCGACGACAGCTCGCACGACCTCCTCGCCGGTGAGCAGGACGAGGTCGTTGTGGTCGGCGCCGCGCACGGGCACGAGGCGGTGCAGCCCGGCTGCGGCGGCCGCCACGCGTCGGCTCTGCTCCGGGGGCACGATCGAGTCCGCGGTGCCGTAGAGGACCGTGGTCGGTGCCTCCACCTCGGCGATGTGCTGGGCGACCGGGAAGCGGTCCTTCAGCAGGGCCCGCACGGGCAGCAGCGGGTAGTGGACGCTGCCCACGGACGCGAGGTCCTCGAACGGCGAGCGCAGCACCAGTCCCGCCGGCGGGTGCTCGATCGCCAGCTCGGTCACGACGGCAGCACCCAGGCTCTCCCCGAAGTAGAGCAGCCGGTCGGCCGGCACCCCGGCCACCTCGAGCAGGTAGCGACGGGCCGCGCGCACGTCGCGCGCCAGGCCCTGCTCGCTGGGGCTCCCCGGGTTGCCGCCGTACCCCCGGTAGTCGAACAGGAGCACGGACAGGCCCTGCTCAGCGAGCGCTCGCGCGAGCGGCGCGCGCACTGCGCGGGACCCGCCGTTGCCGTTGGCGACCAGCACCGCCGGCGCCCCGGCTGCCGCTGCAGGCAGGTACCACGAGCCCAGCTCCAGCCCGTCGTCGGTCCGGAGCACGACGTCCCGGGCCCCGGGCAGGGCCGTCGCGGCCGGGGGCACCGGCCCCCGGTCCGGCAGGTAGACCAGCTGGCGCTGGAAGGTCCACAGCGCGGCGACGACCAGCGCGGCGAGCACCACCGCGCCGGTCGTGACGAGGACCGCCGACCGGGCTACAGCAGGGTCTCCACCCGGTGCACGTCGCTGCACGGGACCTGCAGCGCCGCGTGGTGCTGACGGACCGCCTCCTCGTCGGGGCCCTCCAGGAGGCAGTACACCTTCCCGTCCGGGTTGTGGAAGAGCTCGATCTGGCGCACGCCGAACTCGTCCGTCGTCCCGTCCTCGGCCTGCTGCCGCAGCTCGTCGATGGCCTGCTGGGGCAGCGGCAGATGGTCGTGGAAGTCCATGAACTTGGGCATGTCGGTCAGCTCTCCGTCGGTCGGTGATCGGCTCTGCGGACTGTGCACCCGGCGCCCGGTGTTGTCCATGCCTCCGCCCTCCGCGTGACTCCTGGCGCGGGCCTGGACGGACGCTGTCCCCGGCTGCATGCTCCCGGTGTCCGCTCCGAGCAGGTCCGGGCGCTGGGAGGGCTCATGACCGCCGGTGGTCGGCCTCGCCCGGTGCCTCCGGACATGCGGTCCCGCCGCAGCACCTTCGACCGTGCCGCGAGCACCTACCACGACGCCCGCCCGGACTACCCCCGCGAGCTGCTGGACGCGGTCGTCGTCGGCACCGGGGCGGACCGCGCCAGCCGGCTGTGCGAGATCGGGCCCGGTTCCGGCAAGGCCACGCTGCCGCTCGCCGCTCGCGGGCTGTCGATCACCGCCGTCGAGCTCGGTCCGGCCCTGGCCGCCGAGGCCGCGGACCGGCTGCGCGCGTTCCCCGCCGTCACCGTGGTCAGGGCCGACTTCGAGCAGTGGGCGGCGTCGACGTCGCAGCGCTTCGACGTGGTCTGCGCCGCGACGTCCTGGCAATGGCTGGACCCGGACTCCCGCTGCGCCCTGGCGGCGCGCATCACGGTCCCAGGTGGTCGTCTGGCCCTCTGGTCGGCGCTGCACGTCCTGCCCGACGGAGGCGATCCCTTCTTCGACGAGATCCAGGAGGTCTACGAGGAGATCGGGGAGGGCCTGCCGCCGGACGCCGTGCGTCCGACGCCCGGACAGCTCCCCGACTCCACTGCGGAGATCCTCGCCAGCGGGCTCTACGGGGATGTGGCGGTCCGGCACTTCGACTGGGAGGTCACGTACGACGCCGAGTCGTACCTGGCTCTGCTCGACACGTTCTCGGGGCACATCGCGATGAGGTCCGACCAGCGCGACCGGCTGTACGGCGAGATCAGGCGGCGGCTGGCCGCGCGTCCCGACCGCCGCCTGCGCCGGCACTGGGGAGCGGTGCTGCACCTCGCTCGCCGTCGCTGAGCGCCGACACGCCCGCTCGGGCGCGCCCGCCCCTTCCGAGGTGGCATCGTCGGCCCGGTGACCGACGCCCTCCCCGTGCCCGCACCTCCTGCCCCTCCCGCGCGCTTCCACGTGGCGCAGAAGATCAGTCCGATGCAGAACGTCTACCGCGTGCACGCGGACGAGGCGGGCGGGCCCGGGCGGCTGATCGCCTTCGCCAAGCAGAAGCGCCTGGCCTTCAAGGAGCAGTTCACGCTGTACCGCGACGAGTCCGCACGCGAGCCGGTCCTCACCATCACCGCCGACCGGCGGATGGACGTCCGCTCGGCCATGACGGTGCGGGAGCCGTCCGGCGGCGTCGTCGGGACGCTGCGCAAGCGGGGGGCGGTGAGCCTGCTGCGCTCGACGTGGGAGCTGGAGCAGCCGGGGCTGCCCGTGGTCGTGGTGGAGGAGCGCAGCCTGCTGGTGGCGCTGCTGCGCCGGCTCTGGGGGATGGTGCCGTTCCTCGGCGACGTGCCCGTGCCGTGGGTCTTCCACTTCGACGGCAGGACCCCCTCCGGCGAGGTGGTGCTCTCGCACACCCGGCAGTGGGGCCTGCGCGACCGCTACGTCCTGGAGGTCACGCCGCCGTACGACCAGCGGCTGGCCATCGCGCTGGCGATCTGCCTCGACGCGCTGCAGTCGCGGTAGCCCACCGGACGGCTACGCGGACTGCGGGGCCAGATCGGTCAGGGCCTCGGTCAGCAGCGCGACGAGGGCCTCGAGCTGCAGGTCCACCGAGGACGCCACCTGCTCGTCCGACCCGTCCAGCGCACGCGCCGCCAGACCGGCCTTGCTGTCGATGAGCTCGGCGATCCGTGCGTCCATGGTCTGCGCGGCGATGATGCGCCAGGCGGTGACGGGCTGGTCCTGCCCGATCCGGTGCACGCGGTCGATGGCCTGCGTCTGCTCGGCGTCGGTCCAGGACAGCTCGGCGAGCACGACGTTCGAGGCGACCTGCAGGTTGAGCCCGACCCCGGCGGCGGTCAGCGAGCACACCGCGACGGCCACGTCCGGGTCGTTGACGAAGGCGTCGATGCTCTTCTGCCGGGTGATCGAGGTCTGGTCGCCACGGATGGAGCAGTAGCCGAGGCCGCGCCGCGCGAACAGGTCCTCGGCGGCGTCCATCACGTCCACGTGCTTGGCGAAGAACACGACCTTGTCCACGTTGCGGGCCAGCTGCGCGGCGTAGTCGGCGGCCAGGACGGCCTTGGCCTGGCCGATGAGGCGCATCATCGTGAACACGTTCTGGCCGTCGTTCGTCTCGTCGGTGTCCTGGCGCTCCCAGCCGGCGACCCGGCGGACGAGGTCGTGGTCGATGCCCTCCACGACGACGGTCGGGGTGCGTGCCGCCAGAGCGCTCTGGTAGCGCTTGACCAGGCGGCGGGCCAGCACGCGCTCGGCGTCGTGGATCGAGCGGCCCAGCGCACCCTCGAGCTCGACCGGCAGGTCCGCGATCCTGCGGGCCGGGATGTCGGCGGCGACGTCCACCTTGCGCCGCCGGACGATGCCGAGCTCGATGACCGCCGCTCGGGCCGCCGGGTAGAAGTCCCGGTCCACGGGGGTCAGACCCGTGCGCTCCAGGGCTTCCATGAGCTCGGCGTGCGGCTCGTCGTCGCGGATCCACCCCAGGAACTCCCAGATCGCCAGGAAGTCCTCGATGTCGTTGATCAGCGGGGTGCCCGTCAGCGCCATGAGCAGCGGTCGCACGGTGCGCGACCGGATCCGCTCGGACAGGTCCAGCACGTGGCGCGAGCGCTGGGACTCCTTGTTCTTGATGAAGTGCGCCTCGTCGACCACCATCCCGCGGAAGCCGAAGGTGCCGAGCCAGCCGGCGTGCCGGTCCAGGACGTCGTAGTTGACCACCACGATGTCGGAGAACGCGTCGACGCTGTGGCCGTCGCCGTGGACGACCGTGGCCGAGCGCGCGGGGGTCCACAGCCCGGCCTCCCGCGCCCAGCTGGTCTTCACGACGTTCGGGACGACGACCAGCAGCGGGTACGCGCCGGCGGCCTCGGCCGCGAGGAGCGCCTGCGCCGTCTTGCCCAGACCCGGCTCGTCGGCGAGCAGGAACGTCCGGTGGCCCGCGGCGGCGGCGGCCACCACCTGCGCCTGGTGCGGCATGAGCTGCCGCCCGCCGGGAGCCTGCAGCGACGAGGGCGACGGGAGCGCCATGCACGACGGTGCTCCGCCGGACGCCTGCTCGAAGGACCGCAGCAGCGGGCCGAGCAGCTCCCAGGTGGCCAGCCGGCGAGGACGGGGTGGGGGAGGTGGCGCCGAGAAGTCGGGCTCCAGGAAGGGGTTGGTGAGCTGCCGCGAGATGACCGACCGGGGGACCACCTGGCGCTCGGCCCGGGACGACGGCCCCGCCGGCCCGGTCGGCTCGGTGCTCACCGGCTCGGCAGGCGGCTCGATGCCGGCGGCGAGCCGCAGCTCGCGCAGCACCGACCTCGTCTCGGGCAGCAGCTCGGCGTCCGGGGTGAGCAGGGCCAGCAGCGTGGCGTCGCGCGGCGCCGTCCTCGCGAGGATCGCCGCGACGCCGTCCAGGCGCTTGAGCTGCTCGGTGCGGCGGGCCTCGCTCAGCTCGCCCGCCTGGATGCGGCCGCGCTCCTCGCGCATCAGCAGGGCGGCAGCCTGGAAGGTGCCGCGGATCGACGGCCCGATGCGACCTCGCTGGACGGCCAGCTCCACGTCGCGGACCGCTTTGGCGAGCACGGGCAGGACGCCCTGCTCCCGCGCCGCCGAGGTCGGCCGGGACGGCGAGCGCCGGGACGCGTTGGACCGCGGCTCGCGCCGGTCCCGAGCAGCCACGCGCCCTCCCTCGCTGTCACGGCCCGGAGGCCGCCGAAGCACTACCCGTCCCTGCCTCGACCCGGCCACGGCGGCACGGGCCGACGACGGGCGCGCCCCCGCCCGCCTCGCCGTGACGTGCACGTCGAGCCGACGTCGTCCGGAGCCCTGCCCTCTGCCCGGACGACCGACCGCCGATCGCGGCCGCGGACGCGTTCTGCGGCGAGCGCGACGCCCGGCGGACACCTCTCACCATAGGGCCAGGAGCTCTCGCGGGCCCGGACGCACCGCGCGACCGGCCGGCCGGGCCGCGGCTACGCCGGCGAGAAGGTCCCCGTACGGAGCTCGCCGGCGGCGACGTAGCGGGTGACGACCACGCCCGTACCGGACACCGAGCTGCTCACGAGCCGCAGCGTCGTCGGCACGGCGCCGTCGCCGAACAGCCGCTTGCCCTGGCCGAGGACGACCGGGAAGGTGATCAGCTGCCACTCGTCGACGAGGTCGTGGCGGAGCAGGGTCTGCACCAGGTCGCCACTGCCGTGCACCTGCAGCTCGGGGCCGTCCGACTGCTTGAGCGCCGTCACGGCCTGCGCCACGTCGCCCTCGAGCAGGACCGACCGCTCCCAGGCCAGCGAGGGTCGACCGCGGGACGCGACGTACTTGGTGGCGTCGTTGAGCGGCTGGGCCCCGTCGGCCTCCGAGGCGGTCGGCCAGAAGGCGGCGAAGATGTCGTACGTCCTGCGTCCCAGCAGCAGGTCGAACGGCTTGCCCATGAACGCCCCCATGACCTCGCCGAGGTGCTCGTCGAAGAACGGGACGGTCCACCCGCCGTGGGGGAAGCCCCCGTCCTCGTCCTCACCGGGGCCTCCGGGTGCCTGGACGACGCCGTCCAACGTGATGAACGCGGTCACGATCAGGTTGCGCATGCCACTGTCCTCGTCTGGTCGTCGGCTCCGGACGAGCCGCTGGACGGCAGACCGTTCTACCGCGTCGGACTCATCGCTGCGGTCCGCCCCGCCGCCTGCGCCGGATGTCACATCCGCGGGCCCGGCGGTGCTGTAGAGACATGGAGCTGGTGCGACACGGACGAGCGGCGCCCGCGGCCACCCTGGCGGCGCCGGCCGCCGGTGCCGCCACGGGGCGGGAGCGGAGCGAGGGGGTGCCGGTGTCGCGTTCGGAGCGCGGCGCCGTGCGCGCTGATCTCGACGAGGTCTTCCGTCGGGACTACCGGTCGGTGGTCGGCGTGGCCGCGCGGGTGCTGGGCTCCCAGGACGAGGCCGAGGACGTCGCTCAGGACGTGTTCCTGTCCTTCGGCGGCTCGTCGGTGCCGGCCGAGCAGGCCCGCGGCTGGCTGTGCGTCGCCGCCGCCCACAGCGCGCTGAACCTGCTGCGCTCGGGGCGACGTCGCGCCTCCCGGGAGGAGTCGGCCGCCGCCGCCGACGAGGTGGTCGTCTCCGACGTCGCCGAGGCGGTGGTGACGCTCGAGGAGCGCCGCCGCGTGCGCGCGGCCCTCGCGGCGCTCCCCCGCAAGCAGGCGCTGGCCCTCGTGCTGCGGCACAGCGGTCTGAGCTACGCCGACGTCGCGGCGGCGCTCGACATGTCCCCCGGAAGCGTCGGCACGACCGTGCGACGCGCCGAACTCACTCTGCGCAAGGAGCTGACCCGTCATGCGTCATCCCACTGAAGGCGTGCTGCGCCGGCTGCTCGACGAGCCGTCCGGGGTGGCCGACGCGGACCGGTCGCACGTCGCCGACTGCCCGCAGTGCCTCGGGGGACTGGCCGCCAGCCGCGAGGACGCCGCCGCGATCGGCTCGGCCCTGGCGACCGGGGCCGGCCCGCACGTGGACGTCGACGCCGCCTGGCGGCGCCTGTCGACGGCTGCTGCCGCACGGGGACCCGTACCGGCGTCGGCCCGGCCTCGTGCCCGGCGGTCGTCCGGACTCCTGCGGCGGCCCGCCGTCGCGGCCCTGGCGGTCGCCGTCGCCCTGGGCGGCGCGGGCACCGCCGCGGCCAACGACTGGCTGCAGATCTTCCGCGCCGAGAAGGTGGCTCCGGTCAGCATCACACCCGACGACCTCGTCGCGCTGCCCGACCTGAGCGCGTACGGCGACCTCGCGTTGAGCGGCGACCCGGACGTGCACGAGGTGCCCGACGCGGCGACCGCGGCGGCCGAGAGCGGCCTCGACGTGCCGCGGGTGACCGACCTGCCGGACGGGATCACCGGCGAGCCGGTCCACCACGTGGGTGGGAAGGTGACCGCCACGTTCACCTTCTCGGCCGAGCGCGCCGCGCGCGCCGCCACCGACGCGGGCGAGCCGCTGCCGCCGGTCCCGCCGGGGCTGGACGGCAGCTCCGTACGACTGGACGCGGGCCCGGGCGTGGCGCAGGTCTGGTCGTCCTCCTCGGGAGCGCCCGGTCTGATCGTCGGACGCGCCGCCGCGCCGACGGCGTTCTCCTCCGGGGTCGCGTTCGAGACGGTGCGCGACTACCTGCTGTCGCTCCCCGGTCTGCCCGAGGACGTGGCGGCGCAGCTGCGCACCTTCGCCGCGGACGGCTCCACCCTGCCGCTGCCGGTGCCCGCCGACCAGGTGACGACGACGTCGGTCGAGGTGGACGGAGCGCCGGCGACGGTGCTGACCACCCGCGACCGGGCGCTGGCCGCCGTGGTCTGGGTGGACGACGGCCGGCTGACCGTCGTGGCCGGGTCGCTGGACGACAGCGAGGTCCTGACGATCGCCCGGGACCTGCGGTGACGGCCGCGGACGTGACCGCCGCCCGGTCCGCGGACACCGGCGGCGACGCCGCGGTCCGGGAGGCGGCGCGCCTGGTCGCCGATCTGCCGTCCGCACCTGCCGTCTGGTGCTCGGGCCTGCGCAAGCGGTACGGCAAGCAGCAGGCCGTGCAGGACGTGTCCCTCGAGGTGGCGCGCGGCGAGGTCGTCGGGCTGCTCGGTCCCAACGGGGCCGGCAAGACCTCGGTCATCAAGATGCTCCTCGGACTGGTCCGGCCCGACGGGGGCGAGGTGATGCTGCTCGGGCGCCCGGCGACCGACCCGGCCGCGCGCGCCCGGGTCGGCTACCTGCCCGAGCTGTTCCGGTACCAGCCGTGGCTGAGCGCGGCCGAGGTGCTGGCGCTGCACGTCCGGCTGTCGGGAGCGGACGTGTCGGCGCAGGACAGGCGGGACTGCCTGGCGCTCGTGGGCCTCGTCGAGCGCACCGGCGACCGGGTGGGCGGCTTCTCCAAGGGCATGCAGCAGCGCCTCGGCCTGGCGGTCGCGCTCGTCGCCCGCCCGGACTTCGTCGTCCTCGACGAGCCGACCAGCGCGCTGGACCCGCTCGGCCGCGTCGACGTGCGCGACATCGTGCTGGCGCTGAGGTCGCGGGGCGTCGCGGTGCTGCTCAACTCCCACCTGATCGGCGAGGTCGAGCGGGTCTGCGACCGGGTGGTCATCCTCGACCGGGGCCGCGTCGCCGCCTCGGGCACCCTCGCCGAGCTGCTCGGCCTGCGCGAGCTCCGGCTGCAGCTGACGCAGCTGTCTCCCGCGGCGCAGGCGCGACTGCTGGCGACCGGCAAGGCCGAGACCGAGGGCGACTGGGTCACCGTGGCGCTGCCCGCCGACGACGTCGGCACGGCCGTCCCCGACCTGGTCGCGGACCTGGTCGCGCTCGGCGCACGGGTGCACGCCGTCGAGCCCGGGCGGATCAGCCTCGAGGAGCGGCTGCTCGGCATCCTGCGGGAGGGCTCCGCGGCGCGGTCCGGAGGTGACCGGTGACCACGTCCCGGACGGTGCTGACGATCGCCGCGCTCACCCTGCGCGAGGCCTCCCGCCGGCGCGTGCTGCTCGCCCTCGCCCTGCTGACCCTGGTGCTGCTCGGCCTGAGCGGCTGGGGCTTCTCCCGCCTGGCGGCGGAGGCGGGCGGCACGCTCACCAGCGGCGAGGCGCGGCTGACAGCCTCCATCGTCCTCAACCTGGTGATGTTCGGCTACAGCCTGATCGCGGCGCTGGGCACCGCCTTCCTGGCCGGCCCGACCCTGTCGGGCGAGACGGAGTCCGGCATCGCGCTGGCCGTGCTGGCGCGGCCGATCCGCCGGTCCGCCTTCCTGCTGGGCAAGTGGCTGGGGCTCGTCGTCTTCGGCGGCGGCTTCGTCGTGCTCGCCGGGCTGGCGCAGTGCCTGGTCGTGTGGGCGACCGTGGGCTACTGGCCGCCAGCGCTGGCGAGCGCCCTCGCGCTGCTCGCGGCGCAGACCACCGTGCTGCTCACCCTCGCCCTGCTGCTGTCGACCGCCATCTCGCCGATGGCGTCGGGCGTGGTCGCGGTCGGCCTGTTCTGCACGACCTGGGTGGCCGGGGTGGTGGGCGGAGTGGGTCAGTCGCTCGGCAACGAGGCCGTCGGACGCGTGGGCAGCGTGTCCCGGATGCTGCTGCCCACCGACGGCCTGTGGCGCGGCGCGATGAACGGCTTGCAGGACCCGTCGGCGATCCTGCAGTTCGGCGGTGGGTCGCAGGAGGCGGGGGCCTTCCCGTTCCTCAGCACCGCCCCGCTCGCGCCGGCCTACCTCGTGTGGGCCGCGGTGTGGGTGGCCATGGTCTGGGGGCTGGCGGCGGCGTCCTTCCTGCGCAAGGACCTGTGACGGACGTCCGAGGCCACACGCTTCTGACCGGACCAGTGCGGATCTGGTCCGTTCGGGCGGTTGGCGGGAGCTTGTCCGGACTCTAGGGTCGGCTCACCACCGTGCGGTGGCGCGGACGAGGGGAGGGACCAGCATGGTCGTGCTCTGGGTCCTCCTGGCCTGGCTGCTGCTCGCGCTGCCCGTCAGCGTCCTGATCGGGCGGTGCATCGCCGACGGCCTGTCCCCCGGGCCGCTGCAGAGGGACGTCGATCCGCTCGCCCGGCTGGACGGCGTCGGCCAGCTGGCCGGAGGCCTCCAGTAGCGTCCGGCGGGTGACTGCAGAGATCCGTTGGGGGATCGTCGGCCCGGGCCGGATCGCCGAGAAGGTCGTCGAGGACTTCGCCGTGGTGGACGGCGCGCGGGCTGTCGCGGTGGCGTCCCGCTCGCTCGACCGCGCGCGGGACTTCGCCGGCCGGCACGGCGTGGACCGTGCGTACGGCTCGTACGGCGAGATCCTCGCCGACGCGGACGTCGACGTGCTGTACGTCGCCACTCCGCACGCGCAGCACGCCGCGATCGCCCTCGCCGCGGTGCAGGCCGGCAAGGCCCTGCTGGTGGAGAAGGCCTTCACCGCGACCAGCGCCGGTGCGGCCGAGGTCGTGGAGCTGGCCCGGTCGCGCGGCGTCTTCGTCATGGAGGCGATGTGGACGCGCTTCCAGCCGGCGATCGTCCGCCTGCGCGAGCTCATCGCCGACGGGGCGATCGGGGAGGTGCGGTCGGTGCAGGCCGACCTGGGCGTGCAGCGCCCGTTCTCCCCCGAGGACCGGCTGTTCGCCCTCGAGCTCGGCGGCGGTGCGCTCCTGGACCTCGGTGTCTACGTGGTGTCCTTCGCCCAGATGCTGCTGGGCACGCCCGACACGGTCACCGCCGCGGGGTCCCGCTTCCCGACCGGGGTGGACGCCGAGGCCGCCTTGCTGCTCGGGTGGGCCGACGGCCGCTCGGCGACCCTGCTGACGTCCTTGCGCAACGCCCTGCCCGGGCAGGCTCGGGTGCACGGCACCGAGGGCTGGATCGACGTGCTGCCGAGGTTCCACCACCCGGAGACGATCGTCCTGCACCGCGGCGACGACGAGCCGGAGACTCTCACCCTGCCGGCGCTCGGCGGCGGCTACGCGCACGAGCTGATCGAGGTCACCCGGTGCCTGCGGGCCGGGAGCACGGAGAGCGCCGTCATGCCCCTGGCCGACACGCTCGTCGTCCAGGACGTGCTCCAGGTGGCCGCCGAGCAGCTCGGCGTGCACCACGCCGAGGGCCACGTCGACCTCTGACCGGGGCAACCCGTCACCGGCGGCCGGTTCGCGGCCGACCACGCCGGGGACAGTGGCGTTCGTCAGCGACGTCCACGTCAGGAGCTCCGATGCACTACCGAGCACTCGGCCGTACCGGCCTGCAGGTCTCCGAGATCGGCTACGGCGCGTGGGGCATCGGCGGGTCGATGTGGATCGGCGCCCAAGAGGACGAGTCGGTGCGCGCCCTGCACCGCGCGATCGAGCTGGGCGTGAACGTCATCGACACCGCCCGCGGGTACGGCGAGAGCGAGCGCATCGTCGGTCAGGTCGTGCGGGAGCACCCCGGCGAGCAGCTTGTCGTCGCCACCAAGGTGCCGCCTCGCAACGGCGCCTGGCCGGCGCCGGCCGGGGTCGACCCGATGGACGCCTTCCCCGGCGACCACATCCGCGCGAGCCTGCAGACGAGCCTGCAGGCCTCGGGCCTCGAGGCGTTCGAC
>CADCUE010000104.1 GCA_902805805.1 uncultured Frankineae bacterium
CCGGCCGCCGTCCGCAGGTCCCGCGCCGACCAGACCGCGCGCAGGCGCGGCCGAAGGGCGTGCACCTCCTCGAGGTCGTCCCGCGACAGCGAGCGGGCTCCGCTCACCTCGTGCGAGTCGAGGAACGCCCGCAGGGCGGCCAGGTCCGGCAGTGCCTCTGCTCCGTTGGCGCGACTGTTGACCAGGTCCACCGACAGTGCGAGCGCGCGAGCCACGTCATGGGCCACATGCATGTTGACTCCTGACAGTTCCTCTGCTTGTGTCATGAGCGTACGCCGCCGTTGACCCTGAGGAGCCCGCATGAGCCGGTGGGGAGGCCGCCCGGTGCCGGCGGCCCTGCTGGGGGCCGGCTGCATCGCCTTCTCGGGACCGCTCGTGCGCCTGGCGGACGTGCCGCCCGCCTCCGCGGCGGTCTACCGCTGCCTGCTGGCGCTGCCGGTGCTGGCGCTGCTGGCGCGTCGCGAGGACCGGCAGCTCGGGGCGCTCCCGCGCCGCAGCCGGCACACCGCCGTGCTCGCCGGCGTCCTGTTCGCGTGCGACCTCGTCCTGTGGCACCACACCATCGACGCGGTCGGCGCCGGGCTCGCGACCGTGCTCGGCAACCTGCAGGTCCTCGTCGTCGCGGCCGTCGCCTGGTGGCTGCTCGGGGAGCGTCCGCACGCCGGGCTGGTGGCCGCTGTCCCGGTCCTGCTGCTCGGCGTCACGCTCGTCTCCGGTGCGCTCGGCGGGCAGACGTACGGCCGCGACCCGCGGCTCGGCGTCCTGCTCGGCCTGGCCACCTCGGTGGCGTACGCCGGCTTCCTGCTCGTGCTGCGCGCCGGCGCGGGCGACCTCCGGCGGCTCGCCGGTCCGCTGCTGTGGGCGTCCGGCTCGGCCACGGTCGCCGCCGCGGCGCTCGGGCTGGTCCTGGGCGAGCTGGCCCTGCCGGACGCGCGCGCACTGGCCTGGCTGGCCGTGCTGGCCCTGACCGCCCAGGTCTGCGGCTGGCTGCTCATCTCGAGCTCGCTGCCCCGCCTGCCCGCGGCGGTGACGAGCGTGCTGCTGCTCGCTCAGCCGGTCGGCGCGCTGGCGGTCTCGGCCGCCGTGCTGGGCGAGGCGCCCACCCCCGTGCAGCTCGCCGGCGCCGCGACCATCCTCGTCGGCGTCGTCCTGGCGACGGCCACCCGCCCGGTCGCCGCGCCCGCTCCGCAGCCCGCCTGACCCGGCCGAGCCCGGTCGACGAGGGCCCGGCAGCTCAGGCGGCGCCGTCGAACAGGCTGGTGACCGAGCCGTCCTCGAAGACCTCGCGGATGGCCCGGGCGATCAGCGGCGCGATCGACAGCACCTCCAGACCGTCATAGCGGCGGTCGTCGTCGATCGGCAGGGTGTTGGTGACGATGACGCCGCAGGCCCGGCTGTTCTTGAGCCGGTCGACCGCGGGCCCGGACAGGACGCCGTGCGTCGCCGTGACGATGACGTCGGCGGCGCCGTTGTGGAACAGCAGCTCCGCGGCCTTGGTGATGGTGCCGCCGGTGTCGATCATGTCGTCGACGAGGATGCACGTCTTGCCGGCGACCTGGCCGACGACCTCGCCGACCTTGACCTCGTTGGGGACGTTGGGGTCGCGGCGCTTGTGGATGATCGCCAGGCCGCAGCCGAGGCGGTCGGTCCAGCGCTCGGCGACGCGCACGCGTCCGGCGTCGGGGGACACCACCACGAGGTCGCGGTCGCCCCAGCACTTCTCGACGTGGTCGGCGAGCAGCGGCAGGGCGAACAGGTGGTCGACCGGCCCGTCGAAGAACCCCTGGATCTGGGCGGTGTGCAGGTCGACGGTCATCAGCCGGTCGGCGCCGGCGGTCTTGAACATGTCGGCGACCAGCCGCGCGCTGATCGGCTCGCGACCGCGGTGCTTCTTGTCCTGGCGGGCGTACGGGTAGAAGGGCAGGACGACCGTGATCCGCTTGGCCGACGCCCTCTTGAGCGCGTCGACCATGAGCAGGGTCTCCATCAGCCAGGTGTTGACCGGTGCGGTGACGCTCTGGACGACAAAGGCGTCGGAGCCGCGCACCGACTCCTGGAAGCGCACGAAGATCTCACCGTTGGAGAACTCGTAGGCGCTCGTCGGCACCGGCTCGACGCCGAGGGCCGTCCCGATGTCCACCGCGAGCTGCGGATAGGCCCGCCCCGAGAACAGCATGAGGTTCTTGCGGCTGGCGATCTCGATCCCGCTCATCGTGCTGTCCCCTGCTGGTCGTCGGAGCGCCGGTCCTCGGCGTCCCTGGTGTCGGAGCGGGGGGCCGCGCCGCGCTTGCGGGCGACCCAGCCCTCGAGATTGCGCTGCGGCGCCCGGCTGACCCCCAGGGACCCCGCCGGAACGTCCCGCGTGATGACCGACCCCGCAGCGGTGTAGGCGCCGTCCCCCACGTCGACCGGTGCGACGAGCATGGTGTCGCTGCCGATGCGCACGCCGTCCCCGATGGTCGTGCGGTGCTTGTCCCGGCCGTCGTAGTTGACCGTGACGGTGGCCGCGCCGACATTGCTGTCGGTGCCGATGGTGGCGTCGCCGACGTACGACAGGTGCGGGACCTTGCTGCGGTCGCCCACGTCGCTGGCCTTGATCTCGACGAACGCGCCGGCCTTGCTGGCGACGCCGAGCCGGGCGCCGGGCCGCAGGTAGGTGAAGGGCCCCACGTCGGCCTGCGCACCGATGCGCGCACCGACGCAGTGCGACCGCACGACGCGCGCCGCCTCGCCCACCTCGCAGTCGACGAGGGTCGTGTCGGGTCCGACGACCGCGCCCGCCCCGACGCGGGTCGCGCCCTGCAGCTGGCAACCCGGCTCGAGGACGGCGTCGGCGGCGATCTCGACGTCGACGTCGAGCCAGGTCGTGAGCGGGTCCACGACCGTCACACCGGCCCGCTGATGGGTCTCGACCAGCCGGTCGCGGAGCAGGCGCCGGGCCTCGGACAGCTGGACGCGGTCGTTGACGCCCAGGGTCTCGCCGGCGTCCTCGGCCACGGCCGCGGCCACGCCGGCACCGGCGGAGCGGTGCAGGGCGACCACGTCGGTCAGGTACTCCTCGCCCTGGGCGTTGTCGGTGGTCAGCGACCGCAGCGCCTCGGTCAGCGCCGCAGCGTCGAAGGCGTAGACGCTCGTGGCGACCTCCGACAGGGCCCGGGTCGCCTCGTCGGCGTCCTTGTGCTCGACCACGGCGGTCACCGCGCCCGTGGCGTCGCGCACCACGCGCCCGTAGCCGGTGGGATCGTCGAGGACCGCCGTGAGCAGGGTGGTGGCGGCGCCCGCCTGCTCGTGGTGCTGCACCAGCGCCGCGAGGGTCGCCGTCGTGAGCAGCGGAGCGTCACCCGGGACGACCACCACGGTGCCTCCCAGCGGGCCGTCCTGCTCCGCGAGGGCGTCCAGCGCCACCCGGACAGCGTGACCCGTCCCGTTCTGCTGCTCCTGCACCACGGCGCGGGCCCCGGGGTCGACCTCGGCCAGGTGGGCGGTCACCTGCTCGCGCGCGTGCCCGACGACGACGGCCAGGCGCTGGGGCCGCAGTCCGCGTGCCGCCTGCACGACGTGCCCGAGCATCGTGCGCCCGCACAGGGGGTGCAGGACCTTGGGCGTGGCGACGCTGCGCATCCGCGTCCCCTCACCGGCGGCGAGGACGACGACGGCGGCGAGCCCCGGCTCGGTCACGACGGGCTCCTCGCGGCGGCCAGGCACCGGAGTCCCCGGCGCCGTGGGCGACTGTACCGGGGCCGGAGCGCTGCTCCCGGGGGAGGAATCGAACCTCCGTTCAGGGATTCAAAGTCCCTTGTCCTGCCCCTGGACGACCCGGGATGGCTTGCGTGGTGGGCCTATGATGCCCGAACCGCCGCGAGCAGCGGCACACGACGGACTCAGTGGGCATGGATGTCGGGTTTGCGGCGTTGGGGCTCTCGTCGCACCCTTCTCTGTCGTGACCTGCAGCTCCCGTCGATCTCGTCGACCGGCGGCCGCTTGTCCCGCAGGTCCCCGGGAACAGGAGCAACCATGACCACCCCCGCCCGGTCGGTCCTCGGCGGCGCGCTCGCCGCCGGGCTGCTCGCCAGCATCGTGCTGCTGCCCGGCTCGGCCTCCGCCACGACGCTCTGTGGAGCGGCGTGCACGACGTCGACCTCGGCGGCCGTCCTCGCCAACGGCAAGGGCAGCAAGGCCGACACCGACAAGGTCCGCGGTCGGGGGGGCGATGCCGTCGCTCCGGCGCCGAAGCGCTCGACGACCGCCCCCGCACCGGTCCGGCGGGTGGAGAAGGCGCCGGCACCGGTCCGGCGGGTGGAGAAGGCGCCGGCACCGGTCCGGCGGGTGGAGAAGGCACCGGCGCCCGTCAAGAAGGCGACCAAGGCACCCGCCCCGGTCAAGCGGTCGACGAAGGCACCGGCGCCCGTCAAGAAGGCGGCCAAGGCACCCGCCCCGGTCAAGCGGTCGACGAAGGCACCGGCGCCCGTCAAGAAGGCGGCCAAGGCACCCGCCCCGGTCAAGCGGTCGACGAAGGCACCGGCGCCCGTCA
>CADCUE010000105.1 GCA_902805805.1 uncultured Frankineae bacterium
AGGACGGTGTCGCCCTGCTTCATCGCCGCGCCGTTCCTGCTCACCAGCTGCCGGTACGCGGTGGAGTTGACCAGCCCCGGGGCGGCCGCCTCCTCCCACGTCAGGTGCGCCGGCTTGGGCATCAGCTGGTTGGTCTTGACCAGCGCGAGCTCGGCCAGCCCGCCGAAGTTGGTCTCGAAGCCCCAGATGCGCTGCTGCGGGTCCATCATCGTGTCGTCGTGGCCCTGGGGGTCCTCCAGCTCCACCGACAGGCAGTGCGCGACGACGTGGTCGCCCGGCTGCCACCGGCTCACGCCCGGGCCGACGGCCAGCACGACCCCGGACAGGTCGGAGCCCACCACGTGGTAGGGCAGGTCGTGCCGCGCGGTCAGGTCGTTGAGCCGGCCGTAGCGCTCGAGGAAGCCGAACGTCGACACGGGTTCGAAGATCGAGGTCCAGACGGTGTTGAAGTTCACCGAGGAGGCCATCACCGCGACGACGGCCTCCATCGGGCCGAGCTCCGGTGTCGGGACCTCCTCGACGTGCAGGCTCTGCCGGGGGTCCTTGTCCCGTGACGCGAGGCCCTCGAACATCGTCTGCTCGTCCTTGCGGACCAGCACCCCGCGGTAGTGCTCCGGCACCTTGGTCCCGGCCAGGGCGGCTGTCTCGCCGGAGAGGATGGCGTCGAGGACGTCTCGCACGGCAGGAGCCTTCCGTCGGTGGGCCGGTCGGCGCAGCGTACCGACGGGTAACCCCGCCTCTCCCTGTGCGTCCGGACGGGCGTGGCCGGACGCCCTGTGACGTTCGGCACACGGCGGCGCTCAGTGGGCGGAGCCGCCCGGGGCGGGCTCGACCAGCTCCACCAGCACGCCGCCTGCGCTCCTGGGGTGCACGAAGTTGACGCGGCTGCCCGCCGTGCCGCGCTTGGGCTCGTCGTACAGCAGCGTCATGCCCTGCGCTCGCAGGTGGGCGCTCACCTCGTCGATCGAGTC
This sequence comes from uncultured Frankineae bacterium, assembly GCA_902805805.1. The sequence goes on from CADCUE010000105.1 coordinate 972, forward strand.
CACGCGGTAGGCCATCTGCTGGATGCCCGGGCCGTTCCTGTCGAGGAAGCGGCCGATCGGGCTGTCGGGGGACAGCGGCGCGAGCAGCTGCAGGTACGAGCCGGATGCTCCGACCTGCAGCATGGCCTCCCGGACGCCCTGCTCCTCGTTGACCTCCGTGTGGACGCAGCGCATGCCGAAGGCGCTCTCGTACATCGCGATGGCGGCGTCGAGATCGGCGACGGCCAGGCCGACGTGGTCGATGTGGGTGATCTGCACGGCACTCTCCTCGCACGGAAGGGGTCGACGTATCGTCGCAGCACCGACCCGTGCCGCCGCACGCCCATCCAGGAGGTCCCCATGACGTCGAACCGCACCGTCCTGGTCGCCGGAGCCCGGACGCCGATCGGCAAGCTGTCGGGCGCGCTGGCGCCCTTCACCGCCATGGACCTCGGCGGGGTGGCCATCGCGGCCGCGCTGGAGCGCGCCGGCATCGCGGGGGACGCCGTCGACTACGTGATCATGGGACAGGTGCTGCAGGCCGGGCAGGGCCAGATCACCGCCCGGCAGGCCGCGGTCAAGGGCGGCATCCCGATGAGCGTCCCGTCCATCACGATCAACAAGGTGTGCCTGTCCGGGCTCGGCGCCATCGCGATGGCCGACCAGCTCATCCGCGCGGGCGAGTTCGAGGTCGTCGTCGCCGGCGGCATGGAGTCGATGACGGCGGCGCCCTACCTGCTGCCCAAGGCGCGCCAGGGCTACCGCTACGGCAACGCCGAGCTGGTCGACGCGACGTTCCACGACGGGCTCTACGACGCCTTCGACCACGAGGCGATGGGCGAGTCGACCGAGAAGTACAACGACTCCTACGGCTTCACCCGCGAGCAGCAGGACGAGTACGCCGCGCGCAGCCACGAGCTCGCGGCCGCGGCGATCAAGGACGGCCGCTTCGCCGACGAGATCGTGCCGGTGCCCGTGCCGCAGCGACGGGGCGAGCCGGTCCTGGTCACCGAGGACGAGGGGGTGCGGCCCGGGACGACCGTCGAGTCGCTGGGCCGGCTGCGGCCCGCTTTCCGCAAGGACGGCACGATCACCGCGGGCAACGCCTCGCAGATCTCGGACGGCGCGGCCGCCGTGGTCGTCATGACGCGCGCCAAGGCCGAGCAGCTCGGCGTGGCCGACCGCATCCTGGCCGAGATCGGCGCGCACGGCGTGGTGGCCGGTCCCGACAACAGCCTGCAGCTGCAGCCGGCCAACGCGATCCGGGCGGCCGTCGCGAAGAGCGACGTCGCGCTCGAGGACCTGCGCGCGATCGAGGTCAACGAGGCCTTCGCCGCCGTCGGTCTGGCCTCGCAGCAGGACCTCGGTCTGGGCAACGACGTGTTCAACCCCAACGGCGGCGCCATCGCGCTGGGCCACCCGATCGGCGCGTCCGGCGCCCGCCTCGCGCTCACGGTCGTGCACGAGCTCAAGCGGCGTGGCGGCGGACCCGGCGCCGCAGCGCTGTGCGGCGGTGGCGGTCAGGGCGACGCCCTGATCTTCCACGTCTGAGTGGCCGGTCCGAGCGCTGGGCGTCCTGCGGTCCGCACGCGCCGTGCGCTCGACGTCGGCGAGCTCGTCGACCAGGCCACCGGCGGGCCCGCGGCGCACCGAGCGCGAGCGGTCGGGCGGCTGATCAGCCTGGTCGAGGACGCGAGCCCGGTGCTGCGGGACGTCATGGCCCGCCTGGCCCCGCGGGCCGGGCAGGCACGGGTCATCGGCCTCACCGGCTCACCCGGCGTCGGCAAGAGCACCTCCACCAACGCGCTGGTCGCCGCCTACCGGCGGCGCGGGATGCGCGTCGGGGTGCTGGCCGTCGACCCGAGCTCGCCGTTCTCCGGCGGCGCCCTGCTGGGCGACCGCGTCCGCATGCAGGACCACGCCACCGACGACGGCGTCTTCATCCGCTCGATGGCCAGCCGTGGGCACCTGGGCGGGCTGTCCTGGGCCACCCCCCAAGCGCTGCGCGTGCTGTCCGCGGCGGGCTGCGACGTCGTGCTGGTCGAGACGGTCGGGGTCGGCCAGGCCGAGGTCGAGGTGGCGCGGCTCGCCGACACCACCCTCGTGCTGCTGGCGCCCGGCATGGGCGATGCCATCCAGGCGGCCAAGGCCGGCATCCTCGAGGTGGCCGACCTGTTCGTGGTGAACAAGGCCGACCGCGACGGTGCGGACCGCGTCGTCAGCGACCTGCGGCACATGCAGTCGCTGGCTCTGCAGGCCCCGGCGCAGGCGCGCGTCGACGGCCTGTGGGTGGCGCCGATCCTGAAGACCGTCGCGGCCCGCGGCGAGGGCGTCGACCAGGTCGTCGACCGGATCGAGGAGCACGCGACGTGGATGGCGGCGCACGGGGTGCTCGAGCAGCGCCGCCGCCGGCGGGCCGCCGACGAGGTGGAGGCGATCGCCCTGACCGTCCTGCGCGCCCGGATGGGCGACCTGCGGGACGGGGACGCCCTCGAGCTGCTCGCCGGACGCGTGGCCGACGGCACGCTGGACCCCTACGCCGCGGCCGACGAGCTCGTGTCCGCAGTGGTCTCCTGAGCGGACCGCCCGGTCCCTGACCGACCGGACAGGGTGGTCCTCGTCGGCCGGGTGAGGTCACCCGCCCGCGGTGTCGCAGGAGGCCGGTCATGACGTACGTTCCGGTGTGACGCGGGTCTCGGACTCGCGTCACGTTCGACGCGACTGCCGACCTCGGTCAGGACGCGCGAGGCGCCGACCTGTCCTCAGGACCTGCTGTCCCCGCGCTCCGCCCGAGGGGGCCGTCGCGAGCCCTGCACGCTCGACGAGCCCTGGAGCACGAATGCGCGTACGCATGAAGGTCGACGGCGTCACCTACGAGGACGAGGTGCAGCCACGCACCCTCCTCACGCACCACCTGCGCGACGGCCTCGGCCGCGTCGGCACCCCCATCGGCTGCGACACGTCCAACTGCGGCGCGTGCACGGTCGACATCGACGGCGAGAGCGTCAAGTCGTGCTCGGTCCTGGCGGTCCAGGCCGACGGCACCTCGATCACCACGATCCAGGGGCTGGCGACGGACGAGTGGCACCCGGTGCAGCGGGCCTTCCAGCAGCACCACGGTCTGCAGTGCGGCTACTGCACTCCCGGCATGATCATGGCGTCGGTGGACCTGCTCAAGCGCAACCCCGACCCGAGCGAGGACGACGTCCGGCACGGGCTCGAGGGCAACCTGTGCCGCTGCACGGGCTACCAGAACATCGTCCGTGCCGTGCTGTCGGCCGCCTCCGAGCTGCGCGGCGAGGGCCCCCTGCCGGGCTCGTTCCAGGACGCCCCCGAGGCCACCGAGATCCCGTCCGCCGAGACCGCCGGAGCGTCGTCATGACCGAGCAGCTGGACGCCGGCCTCGTCGCCGGCGAGATCATGGAGCACCCCGACGCGCTGTCCAAGCCGTACGCCGGCGGCGAGCTCGGCCGCGGCCGCCGCCGCAAGGAGGACGCGAAGCTCGTCACGGGCCAGACCAACTGGACCGACAACATCACCCTGCCGGGCCTGCTGCACATGACGGTGCTGCGCAGCCCCATGGCGCACGCCAAGATCCTGTCGGTCGACGTGTCGGCCGCCCTGGAGATGCCGGGTGTCGTCGCCGCCTACAGCGGCGCCGACCTCGCCGACGTCATGGGTGCCTCGATGCCGTGCGCCTGGCCGGTCACCCCCGACATGGTGTCGCCGGTGCACACGCCGCTGGCCACCGACGAGGTCCGCTACGTCGGCGACGGCGTGGCGGTGATCGTGGCGCGTGACCGCTACACCGCCGCGGACGCGCTCGAGGCCGTCGCCGTCGAGTACGAGCAGCTGCCCGCCGTCGTCGACATGGAGGAGGCGATCAAGGAGGGCGCCCCCCTCGTGCACACCGACAAGGGCACCAACACGTGCTTCGTCTTCGACTTCCCGGGCGCCGGGGCCGACTACGCCGAGACCGTCGCCGCGGCCGGTGAGGACGCCGTCGTCGTCCGCCGCCGGTTCCGCCAGCAGCGCCTGCTGCCGACGCCGATGGAGCCGCGCGGCGTCGTCGTGGCGCCGATCGCGGCCGCCGACGAGTTCACGATGTGGTCGACCACGCAGATCCCGCACATCCTGCGGGTCATGCTGGCGCTCACCACCGGCATCCCCGAGCACAAGCTGCGCGTCGTCGCTCCCGACGTCGGCGGCGGCTTCGGTGCCAAGCTCAACGTCTACGCCGAGGAGATCCTGGCGCTCGTCGTCGCGCGCAAGCTCGGCCGTCCGGTCAAGTGGACCGAGACGCGCAGCGAGAACTACCAGGCGACCACGCACGGCCGCGACCAGATCCAGGACATCGAGATCGCCTGCCGGAAGGACGGCACGCTGCTGGGCCTGAAGGTCGAGCTGCTCGCCGACATGGGCGCCTACCTGCAGCTGATCACGCCCGGTGTCCCGGTCCTGGGTGCCTTCATGTTCCCGGCCATCTACAAGATGCCGAGCTACCACTTCACGTGCACCGGCGTCTTCACGACCAAGACGCCGACCGACGCCTACCGCGGGGCCGGCCGCCCCGAGGCGACGTACGCCATCGAGCGGATCATGGACGAGCTCGCCGCCGAGCTCGGCCGCGACCCGATGGAGCTGCGCCAGCAGAACTGGATCAAGCACGAGGAGTTCCCGTTCGAGATGATCGCGGGGCTCACCTACGACTCGGGCAACTACGAGGCCGCCACGGACAAGGCCATGGAGATGTTCGAGTACGACGATCTCCGGGCTGAGCAACAGCGTCTCCGGAAAGAGGGAGCCCCGGTGCAGCTCGGCATCGGCATCTCGACCTTCACCGAGATGTGCGGCCTGGCGCCCTCCCGCGTGCTCGGCTCGCTGTCGTACGGCGCCGGAGGCTGGGAGTCGGCGTCGGTGCGCATGCTGCCCACCGGCAAGGTCGAGGTCGTGTCCGGCGCGACGCCGCACGGTCAGGGGCACCACACCGCGTGGAGCCAGATCGTCGCGGACTCGCTCGGCGTGCCGTTCGAGGACGTCGAGCTGGTCGCCGGTGACACCAAGTCCAGCCCCAAGGGCATGGACACCTACGGCTCGCGCTCGCTCGTCGTCGGTGGCGTCGCGATCCACAAGGCGACGGGCAAGGTGCTCGAGAAGGCCAAGCGCGTCGCCGCCCACCTGCTCGAGGCCAGCGAGGACGACCTCGACTTCGCGAAGGGGACGTTCTCGGTCAAGGGCTCGCCGGAGGCCAAGCTGACGATCCAGGAGGTGGCGCTCGCGACGTTCGCGGCGCACAACCTGCCGGACGGCATGGAGCCTTCGCTCGACAGCGACTACGTCTACGACCCGGAGAACTTCAGCTACCCGCACGGCACCCACCTGTGCGCGGTGGAGATCGACACCGAGACCGGGTTCACGAAGATCCGCAAGTACGTCTGCGTGGACGACGTCGGCAAGATCGTCAACCCGGTGATCGTGGAGGGGCAGATCCACGGCGGCCTGGCGCAGGGCATCGCCCAGGCGCTGTACGAGGAGGCCGTCTACGACGCCGAGGGCAACCTGACGACCGGCTCGCTGGTCGACTACCTGGTGCCCGCAGCGCCCGACCTGCCGCACTTCGACACCGGCCGCACCGAGACCCCCTCGACGAGCAACCCGCTCGGCGTCAAGGGCGTCGGCGAGGCCGGCACGATCGCCTCGACGCCGGCCGTCGTCAACGCCGTCGTCGACGCGCTGCGGCCGTTCGGCGTGAACGACATCGACATGCCGGCCACCCCCGAGCGGGTGTGGCGGGCGATCAACGGCAGCGACCGCGAGCGGGCCGCCGCCGGCACCGTCAGCTACGGCGGCACGTCGACCGGTTCGACCGGTGGCGCTGCCTCCTCGGACACCATCGAGAGCAACGGGAGCGTCGCGTGATCCCCGCCGAGTTCGAGTACGTCGCCCCCACGACGCTCGCCGAGGCCGTCGCGGCGCTCGGCGAGGCCGGGGAGGACGCCAAGATCCTCGCCGGTGGGCAGAGCCTGATCCCGGTGCTCCGGCTGCGGCTGGCCTTCCCCACGACGCTCATCGACCTGTCCAGGGTCTCCGAGCTGCGGGGGGTCACCGAGGACTCCGGCACGCTGGTCATCGGGGCCATGACCAAGCACAGCGACGTCATCGACGACCCGCTGGTCAAGCAGTACGCGCCGCTGCTGTCGGAGGCCACGTCCACGGTCGCCGACCCGGCGGTCCGGCACCGGGGCACCTTCGGGGGCGCCCTGGCGCACGCCGACCCGGCCGGTGACCTCGCGGCCGTCGCGCTCGCGCTCGACGCCGAGCTGGTCGCCGAGGGTCCAGGGGGGCGGCGCACGATCGCCGCCCGCGACTTCTTCGTCGACTACCTCGAGACGTCGATGTCGCCCGACGAGATCCTCGCCGCCGTGCGCATCCCCAAGCTCGAGGGCTCGTGGGGCGTGCGCTACGAGAAGTTCAACCGTGTCGCCCAGGCGTGGGCGATCGTCGGCGTGGCCACGGCCGTCCGCACCGAGGGCGGCGCCATCGCCGAAGCCCGCATCGGCCTGACCAACATGGGCTCCACGCCCGTGCGGCCGGCGTCGGTCGAGGCGGCGCTCGTGGGCGCGTCCGACCGCGCTGCGGTCACGGCGGCGTGCGCGACGGTCGCCGACGGGCTCAACCCGCCGTCCGACCTCGGCGCCCAGGCCGACTACCGCGCGCACCTCGCGCGGGTGCTCACCGCCCGCGCGGTGGCGCACGCCGCTGGGATGAGCAGCTGACCGAGCGCGCACCCGAGGCCCGGCGGGGCCTGCTCCCCGAGGGGGTGCAGGACCCCGCCGGGCTGGCTCGACTGCTCGCCGGCGCCGGCTACTTCGCCGACGAGGGCGTCGCCACGGCGGCCTACCTGGCCCTGGCGCTGCCCCGCCCGCTGTTCCTCGAGGGCGAGGCGGGCGTCGGCAAGACGGCGCTCGCGCACGCCCTGGCCGAGGTCGTCGGAGCCGATCTGCTCCGCCTGCAGTGCTACGAGGGGATCGACGCCTCGCAGGCGCTCTACGACTGGGACTTCCCGCGCCAGCTGCTCCACCTGCGCGCGGCCGAGTCGGCCGGCGCCGCCTCCGGTCCCGAGGCGGCCGACCGCCTCGAGCACGAGGTCTACAGCCGGCGGTTCCTGCTCGCCCGACCGCTGCTGGCCGCGCTCGAGACCTCGCCCGCGGTGCTGCTCGTCGATGAGGTCGACCGGGCCGACGACGAGTTCGAGGCGTTCCTGCTCGAGGTGCTGTCCGACTACACGGTCACGGTCCCCGAGCTGGGCACGGTCCGCGCCGAGGTCCCGCCGGTCGTGGTGGTGACCAGCAACCGCACCCGCGAGGTGCACGACGCGCTCAAGCGGCGCTGCCTCTACCACTGGGTGGAGCACCCGCGCTTCGAGCGGGAGGTGGAGATCGTGCGCGCCCGCGTCCCTGCGGCCTCCGCAGCGCTGGCGTCGCAGGTCGCGTCGGCGGTGGCCGTCCTGCGCTCCGAGGACCTGCTCAAGCCGCCCGGCGTCGCCGAGACGATCGACTGGACGCTGGCGCTGGTGGCCCTGGGCGCCGACCGCCTGGACGCCGACACGGCGACGGCCACGCTCGGCGCGGTGCTGAAGTACCGCGAGGACCAGCTGCACGCCTCGCGCCTCGACGTGCAGAAGATGATCGCGACGGCGGTCATGGGTGGCTGAGCGCCCGGCTGCGCCTGCGTACGACGCCGTCGACAGCCTGGTCGGGCTGGCCAGCACGCTGCGCGGCACGGGGGTGCAGGTCTCGACCGACCGCGTCCATGCGGCCGTCTCGGCGCTGGCGGAGCTCGACCCGGTCAGGCGGGCCGACGTCTACTGGGCCGGTCGGCTGACGCTGTGCGGCAACGCCGACGACCTCGCGCGCTACGACACGGCGTTCGCCGCCTACTTCGGTGATCGCCCGGGCGCGGTCGTCCGACGCCAGCGCCTGACCACCACGCAGCTGCAGCTCGTCGCCGAGCCCGGCGACCCGGGCAGCCGGGGCGGCAGCGACGGCGAGCTCTCGCCGCTGGTGGCCGCGGCCAGCACGGTCGAGCAGCTGCGGCACCGCGACGTCACGACGATGGACGCCTCGGAGCGCGAGCACCTGCGGCGGCTGCTGGCGGCGATGCGCCTGCCGGGGGAGCGCCGCGTCACCCGACGGCTGCGGCCGTCCCTGCGCGGCCAGGTCGACGGCGGGCGGACCCTGCGGGCCTGGCTCGCGGCCGGCGGCGAGCCGGCGCCCCTGCGTCACCGCGCGCCGTCGACCCGGCCGCGCCGGGTGGTGCTGCTCGTCGACGTCAGCGGGTCGATGGAGGGCTACGCCGACGCGCTCCTGCGGTTCGCCCATGCCGCCTCGCACCGGGGCGGCCCCGGCGCCGGCCCGACCGAGGTCTTCGCGATGGGCACTCGGCTCACGCGCATCACCCGGGAGATGGCGCAGCGCAACCCCGACACCGCCATGGCCGCCGTCGCCGAGGCCCTGGTCGACGCCGGCGGCGGCACCCGCCTCGGTGAGCTGCTCAAGCAGTTCCTCGACGCGTGGGGGCAGCGGGGGACGGCGCGGGGCGCGGTCGTCGTGCTGCTGTCCGACGGCTGGGAGCGCGGCGACGCCACGCTGCTCGGCGAGCAGGTGGAGCGGCTGCACCGGCTGGCGCACCGCGTGGTCTGGTCCAACCCGCGCAAGGCCGCTCCCGGCTACGCGCCGCTGGCGGCCGGCATGGCGGCGGCGCTGCCGCACGTCGACGACTTCGTCGAGGGACACAGCCTGGCCGCGCTCGAGCACCTGGCGGCGGTCGTGCTGGGCGCCGCCGGACCGGCGGCCGCTCGTCGAGGTCAGGAGCCGGCTCGTGCGTGACATCGCCGACGACCTGCAGACGCTGCTGGAGCGCGGCACGCCGTTCGCGCTGGCGACCGTCATCAGCGCGCGCGGCAGCTCGCCCCGGCCGCCCGGCGCCGCCATGGCCGTCGCCGTCGACGGGGAGGCGATCGGCAGCATCTCCGGCGGCTGCGTGGAGGGCGCCGTCTACGGGACCGCGGAGCAGGTGCTCGGCGGTCAGGGCGCGGTGGTCGAGACCTACGGCTTCAGCGACGACGAGGCCTTCGCCGTCGGTCTCACCTGCGGCGGCACCCTCGAGGTGCTGGTCGCCCCCGCGGACCGCGAGCTGCTGGCCGTCTGGGCCGAGAAGGTCGCCGCCGACGACCCGGTGGCTCTGGCGACGGTCGTGAGCGGCCCCGCCCCGCTCGGCGCGTCGCTGCTCGTCGGCGCGTCGTACGTCCAGGGCACGCTGGGCGCCGAGGGGCTCGACGTGGCGGTCGTCGACGACGCCCGCGGGATGCTCGCCGCCGGGCAGACCGGCAGCCGCCACTACGGGCCGCAGGGCCAGCGGCGCATCGACGACGTCACCGTGTTCGTGCAGTCCTTCACACCGCCGCCCCGGATGCTGGTCTTCGGCGCCACCGACTTCGCCGCCGCGGTCAGCCGCATCGGCGTCTTCCTCGGCTACCGCGTCACCGTCTGCGACGCGCGACCGGTGTTCGCGACAGCCCGGCGCTTCCCCGAGGCGCACGAGGTCGTGTGCGACTGGCCGCACCGCTACCTCGAGCAGACCGAGGTCGACGGCCGGACCGTGATGTGCGTGCTCACCCACGACCCGAAGTTCGACGTGCCGCTGCTGGAGGTCGCGCTGCGCAAGCCGGCGGCGTACATCGGGGCGATGGGCAGCCGGCGCACGCACGACGACCGGCTGCGGCGCCTGCGCGAGGTGGGGCTGACCGAGGACGAGATCGCCCGGCTGCACTCGCCGATCGGCCTGGACCTCGGCGCCCGCACGGCCGAGGAGACGGCCGTGTCGATCGCTGCCGAGATCGTGCAGCACCACTGGGGCGGGTCGGGGCGGCCGCTCGCGGCGACGTCGGGCACGATCCACACCGGCACCGGCCACGAGGACAGCGTCGTCGCCGATCCGGTGATCGCATGACGGGGGCGCCGTGAGCCGCCCGCCGGCCGTGGCCGGACTGCTCCTCGCCGCCGGCGCCGGCCGCCGCATGGGCGGCCCCAAGGCGCTCGTCGAGCTCGACGGCGAGCCGCTGGTGCGTCGCGGGATCCGCCTGCTGACCGAGGGCGGGTGCGACCCGGTCGTGGTCGTCCTGGGCGCCTCTGCAGAGGCGGTACGGCCGCTGTGCGCGGGCGCCCGGGTCGTCGAGGCCGCGGGGTGGGCGACGGGCATGGGGGCGTCGCTGCGCGCCGGACTGGGCGCGCTGGAGGGCGACGCCCGCCTGGGGGCCGGCGTCGTGGCGCTGGTCGACCAGCCCCGCGTCACGCCGGCCGCGGTCGACCGGCTGCGTGGCGCCCACCGGGACGGCGCGGTGGCGGCCGTGGCGACCTACGACGGGCGCCCGCGCAACCCGGTGCTGCTCGACCGCTCCACCTGGGCCGGTGTCGCCGCCGCCGCGCAGGGCGACGAGGGGGCCCGTCCGTGGCTGCGCGCCCACCCCGAGCTGGTCACCCACGTCGACTGCACCGACGTGGGCACACCGGACGACGTCGACACCCCGCAGGACCTGGCCGACCTGGCCGCCCGAGCCGCAGGGCCGGACACCGACGCACGAGGAGAGGCACCCCGATGAAGCTCGAGAACCGTTTCACCGTCCCGGTCCCGGTCGACGAGGCCTGGAACGTCCTGCTGGACGTCGAGCGCATCGCGCCCTGCATGCCCGGCGCGACGCTCACCAGCGTGGACGGCGACGCGTTCGAGGGCACCGTCAAGGTGAAGGTCGGCCCGATCAACCTCACCTACGGCGGCAAGGCGCGCTTCGTCTCCAAGGACGACGCGACGCACGTCGCCGTCATCGACGGCAGCGGCAAGGAGACCCGGGGCACGGGCACGGCCAAGGCCCTGATCACCTGCCGGCTGGTCGACAAGGGCGAGTCCACCGACGTCGAGGTCGACACCGACCTCAACGTCACGGGCAAGCCGGCGCAGTTCGGGCGCGGTGTGCTGGCCGACGTCAGCGGCAAGCTCGTGGACCAGTTCGCCGCCTGCCTGTCCGACGAGATCCGCTCGGGCACGCCGTCGGTCGAGGTGCCGGCGCCGGT
>CADCUE010000106.1 GCA_902805805.1 uncultured Frankineae bacterium
GTCACGACGCCCTGAGGGCGGCGAGGTGGCGGGGGTGCTCCCCCGACCGGTACCCTCGGAGGCGCTCCTGGCACGTGCCGGGGCGCGACGCGAACGAAGAGGCCCAAGACGAGATGCCCGACAAGACCGCAGTGATCTCCGAGCACCGCACCCACGAGACCGACACCGGTTCCGCCGAGGTGCAGATCGCACTCCTGACCGCTCGCATCAACGAGCTCAACGAGCACCTGAAGATGCACAAGAAGGACCACCACAGCCGCCGGGGGCTGCTCCAGCTCGTCGGTCGGCGCAAGCGCCTCCAGGCGTACCTCCGCAACGTCGACGTCGAGCGCTACCGGGCCATCAACGCCCGGCTGGGCCTCCGCCGCTAGCACCACCTCCCGGGCAGCCACGTGGCTGCCCGGTGTGCTGTCCGCAGCGCACCCGCCCCGACCGACGACGGTCGCGGCGACCACACCCCGCAGCGCACGGGGCGGGTCGGTCAGCTGTTCGACGATCGCCCCCCGGTCCGGCCGACGAGCCGGGACATCGGGAGGCCCCCGTCGAGGAGCTGGCACCGCCCCTCCGCTGCACGACAAGAGAGGGAGACCATGGCGAACGCCACCTCCGCATCCGGCCCCGTGAGCGGGACCGACAAGACCCTGTCCTTCGAGACCGGCAAGCTCGCCCAGCAGTCGCAGGGGGCCGTCGTGGCCCGCATCGGCGCCACCCAGGTGCTCGTGACCGCCAACGGCGACCGCAACGTCCGCGAGGGGATCGACTTCTTCCCCCTGACCGTGGACATCGAGGAGAAGGCGTACGCCGCGGGCAAGATCCCGGGCTCGTTCTTCCGTCGGGAGGGCCGTCCCACCGACAACGCCGTGCTCACCTGCCGCCTCATCGACCGGCCGCTCCGGCCGAGCTTCGCCGAGGGCTACCGCAACGAGACGCAGATCGTCGGCACCGTGCTCGGCGTCGACGACGACAACCCCTACGACGTCGTCGCCATCAACGGCGCGTCCGCCGCGCTGATGCTCTCCGGGCTGCCCTTCGACGGCCCCATCGGCGCCGTGCGCCTGGCGTACTCGACCGAGGGCACCTGGATCCCCCACCCCACCTGGGCCGAAGGGGACGACGCCACCTTCCTGATCGTCGTCGCCGGCCGCGAGGTCAACGGCGAGATCGCCATCATGATGGTCGAGGCGGGCGGCACCGAGACGGCGTGGGCCCACTACGAGGCCGGCGCCCCCAAGGTCACCGAGGCGGTCATCGCCGACGGGCTCGAGGCGGCGAAGACCTGGATCCGCGAGTCCATGGACCTGCAGCACCAGCTCGTGGAGCGGGCCGGGCGCCGTGACCCGCTGCCCTTCGAGGCCAAGGTCGACTACGGGCCCGACGTCTTCGAGCGGGTCGCCGCGGTCGGCACCGAGCCCCTCCGCCAGGCGGCCACCATCGCCCTCAAGGCCGAGCGCAACGCCGCCACCGACGAGGCCACGGCCTCCATCCGCGAGCAGCTCAAGGGCGAGTTCGAGGGTCGGGAGAAGGAGATCAAGGAGGCCGTCCGGTCCCTCACCAAGAAGCTGGTGCGCCAGCGGGTGGTCGAGGAGGGCGTCCGGATCGACGGCCGCGGCCCCGCCGACCTGCGGCCGCTGTCGGCCGAGGTCCACCTCCTCGAGACGGCCCACGGCACCGGCCTGTTCCAGCGTGGCGAGACCCAGGTGCTGAACGTGTGCACGCTCGGCATGCCCCGCATGGACCAGCTGCTCGACACGCTCAGCCCCGAGGACCGCAAGCGCTACATGCACCACTACAACATGCCGCCCTACGCCAACGGCGAGACCGGTCGCATGGGTGGCACGAAGCGCCGCGAGGTCGGCCACGGCCTCCTCGCCGAGCGGGCCCTCCTGCCCGTCGTCCCGTCGCAGGACGAGTTCCCCTACGCGCTGCGCCTCGTCTCCGAGGTCCTCGCCTCGAACGGGTCGACGTCCATGGCGTCGGTGTGCGCGAGCTCGCTGTCGCTGATGGACGCCGGCGTGCCGATCAAGGCGCCGGTCGCAGGCATCGCCATGGGGCTCATCTACGAGGGCGGCGAGTACACCACCCTCACCGACATCCTCGGCGCCGAGGACGCCTTCGGCGACATGGACTTCAAGGTCGCGGGCACGGCGGACTTCGTCACCGCCCTCCAGCTCGACACCAAGATCGAGGGCCTGCCGGCCGACGTGCTGGCCGACGCGCTGCGCCAGGCCTACGAGGCCCGGATCCAGATCCTCGACGTCATGAACGCCTGCATCGCCGAGGCCCGTGACGAGGTGGCCGAGACGGCGCCGAAGATCGTCAGCTTCAACATCCCGATCGACAAGATCGGCGAGGTGATCGGGCCCAAGGGCAAGGTCATCAACACGCTGCAGCAGGAGACCGGCGCCGACATCAACGTCGACGACGACGGCATGGTCGGCACCGTCACGATCGGGTCGAAGGACGGCCTCGCCGTGAGCGAGGCCCGTCGCCGCATCGAGCTGATCCTCGACCCGCCGCTCGCCGTCGTCGGCGCCACCTACCAGGGCCGGGTCGTCAACATCACGAAGTTCGGCGCCTTCGTCAACATCCTCCCGGGTCGCGACGGCCTGGTCCACATCTCCAAGCTGGGCCAGGGCAAGCGGATCGACAAGGTGGAGGACGTCGTCAGCCTCGGCGACCCGATCGAGGTCCGGGTCGACGACATCGACCCGCAGGGCAAGGTCTCGCTCTCGCCGGTGGGCGACGCGCAAGCAGCCCGACGCCCCCGCACTCGGGTGCGGGGGCGTCGGACCTGCCTAGTCCATCGCCAGGCGCACCAGGCGGGCACGCGTGGCGACCTGCTCGACCCGTCGGTCGAGCCGGCGCAGGCGGACGAGGCGAGCGGCGCGGTTGGCGCGCGCCGCGTGCTGGACGCGTTCGCGCTGCTCGGCGGAGGCGAGCTGGAGGTAGGTGCTGGTGTCGTACATGGTGATCAGGGCTCCTGTGCGAGGGGTCTTCCGGGAGGTGGCTCGGGCACGGCTGAGCTCGGCGGCTCGGCGCGCGTGCAGGGGGATGGGGGGGCTAGGCCGCGACGTCGACCTTGCGAGGCCGGCCGCGGGGGCGCTTGCGGGGGACGACGACACCGGCGATCACCAGCTGGCCACCCCACACGCCCCAGGGCTCCCGCCGCTCGAGGGCGCCGGCCAGGCACGCCTCGCGCAGCGGGCACGGGGCGCACAGGGCCTTGGCCGCCTCGACGTCCGCGGGGGACTCGGCGAACCAGAGGTCGGGGTCCGTCGTCCAGCAGGGCAGGACGACGACGTGCCCGGAAGGGGTCGTCGGCGCGTCGGCGTCGGTCAGCGGAGCAGAGGTCGGGTCGGATGCGGTCGGGACGGGAGCGGTGAGCACGGTCGGTCACCTTCTGCGGTGCGGGCCCGGTAGGGCCTTCGAAGTGGGTCGGGCCTCTGGTGAGGCGTGCGGACACGTGCCGGACAAGCACGAAGGCCGCGGATCCCTGGTCGGGATCCGCGGCCTCGAGGCTGCTGTCGGTCTGAGATCAGACCGGTGCACCTCGAGCTGGGAGTCCCGGAAGGGCGAGAACGCGGGCGCCGAAGGCGACCTGAGCGGTGTTGGGGGTGCCGCTGATACCGGCGGAGGGCAGACCTGTCCCCTGCTCGGTCCGATCCGGCGCCGTGTGCGCCGAGTGCGCGGAGACCACGAAGCAGGACAGGCCGGTGGCCGGCGTGCGGGTCATCAGAGTCGTCACCACGTCGTCCACCTCCACTCCGCCTCGAGCGGCCCCGTCCGGGGACCGTGCCGGCGACTACCGGCAGGACGGAAGGTAGAGGGGTCCCGCAGGGCGTGCAAGCCATTTACGGCAGGAAGTTCAGACGGGCGCGCGAGCTCCCACGATGGACAGCACTTCTTCTCCGAACTTGTCCAGCTTCGTCTGCCCGATGCCGGGGACGGCCACGAGCGCCGCCACGCTGCTCGGGCGCTGCTCCGCGATGGCGGTCAGCGTGGCGTCGGTGAACACGCAGTACGCCGGCTGGCCCAGAGCCCTGGCCCGCTCGGCACGCCACTCCCGCAGCGCGTCGAACAGCTGCTCGTCGCGGTCGGCGGGGCAGTCCCCGCAGCGACCGAGCTTGCGGTCGACCGCCGCCGCCAGGGTCGCACCGCACACCCGGCACAGCACCGGACCCGAGCGCTCGCGGCGCGCCGCCCGGGCGGCCCCGGGCGCGGCGGTCGACCGGGACGACGCCGCGTGCAGGCCGTCGAGGAAGCGCGACGGACGCCGGCTGCCGCGCCCGCCGGGCGAGCGCGACAGGGCCCAGGACAGCTGCAGCTCGGTGCGCGCCCGGGTCACGCCGACGTAGAGCAGCCGGCGCTCCTCCTCGACGGCAGCCGGCCCCTCGGCGTGCACCAGCGGCAGGGTCCCGTCGACGAGGCCGACGAGGAAGACGGCGTCCCACTCGAGGCCCTTGGCGGCGTGCAGGGACGCCAGCGTGACGCCCTCGACGCTCGGGGCGTGCTGGGCGGACGCCCGCTCCTCCAGCTCGGCGACGAGGTCGCGCAGGCCGGCGGACGGCACGGTGGCGGCGAGGTCGCCGGCGAGCCGGTGCAGGGCGGCCAGCGCCTCCCAGCGCTCGCGCGTCGCCCCGGCACCGGCCGGTGGGGTGTCGGGGTCCCAGGACAGCCCCGAGCGCAGCACGTCGGCGGTGCGGTCGGCGAGCCCCTGCGGAGCGTCCTCGTCGGCCACCCGGACCGCACCCCGCAGCAGCAGCAGCGCCTCGCGGACCTCCTTGCGGTCGAAGAAGCGCTCGCCGCCGCGCACGAGGTAGGGCACGCCCGCGTCGGTCAGCGCCGCCTCGTAGGCCGCGCTCTGCGCGTTGACCCGGTAGAGCACCGCGATCTCGCTGGCGGGCGTGCCGGCCTCGACGAGCGCGCGGCAGCGAGCGGCGACGGCGGTGGCCTCGGCCGGCTCGTCGTCGTGCTCGGAGAAGACGGGATCCGGGCCCGGCGGCCGCTGCGCGATCAGCTCGAGCCGGGCGGCGCTGCGGGGCGCCTTGGCGATGACCGCGTTGGCCAGCCCGACCACCTGCGGGCTGGAGCGGTAGTCCCGCACCAGCCGGACCTCCGAGGCGGCGGGGAAGCGGCGGCGGAACTCCAGCAGGTAGGACGGGGTCGCGCCGGTGAAGCTGTAGATCGTCTGATGAGCGTCCCCGACGACGCACAGGTCGTCGCGGCCGCCGAGCCAGGCGTCGAGCAGCCGCTGCTGCAGCGGGGTGACGTCCTGGTACTCGTCGACGACGAAGGACCGGTAGCGGGAGCGGAACTCCTCCGCGACGCCGGCGTGCTCCTCGAGCGATCCGGCCGTGAGCAGCAGCAGGTCGTTGAAGTCGGCCGTCCCCTGCGCCTGCTTGAGATCGCGGTAGGCCTCGTAGACCTGGGCGACGACCGCAGCGTCGTACGGTCCCTCGCGGCCGGCGCTCGCCGCCGCCGCGGGGTAGTCCTCCGGCCCGACGAGGGTGCTGGCGGCCCAGTCGAGCTCGGCCAGCAGATCGCGGATCTCGGTCGTGCCCGGCCGCAGCCGCGCCCGCGCCGCGGCGTTGGCCACCAGTCCGAACGTGTTGTCGACCAGGCGGGGAGGCGCCCCGCCGACGACCCGCGGCCAGAAGTAGTTGAGCTGCTTCATCGCCGCCGCGTGGAAGGTGCGGGCCTGCACGCCGCCGACGCCGAGCGCGCGCAGGCGGGTGCGCATCTCCCCGGCCGCCCGGGCGGTGAAGGTCACGGCGAGCAGCGCCGACGGCGGGACGGCGCCGGAGTGCACGGCGTACGCCGCCCGGTGCGTGATGGTGCGCGTCTTGCCGGTGCCCGCCCCCGCCAGGATGACGACCGGACCGCGCACGGCCGAGGCCGCCGCCTGCTGCTCGGGGTCGAGCGCGGCGAGCACCGCGTCGGGGGTCCAGTCGGTGCGCAGCGGCGGGACGGTCACCGGGACAGTCTGCCGGTCGCCCCGGTCGGGAAGGAGCAGGACGCGCAGCCTGTTGACGCCGACGAGCCGTCACGACGACGGAGCGGACGAAGGAGTGACCGTGGGCGACTCGCTGACCATCTACAGCACCCAGTGGTGCGGCTACTGCCACCGGCTGATGAAGCAGCTGGACCGCGAAGGGGTGGCGTACGACGTGGTGGACATCGAGCTCGACCCCAAGGCGGCGGACTTCGTCATGAGCGTCAACGGCGGCAACCAGACGGTCCCGACCGTCGTGTTCGGCGACGGCTCGGCGCTGACCAACCCGAGCGTCGCGCAGGTCAAGGAGCGCCTGTCGGCCTAGTCCGGGCCGCCGTTCCGGTGCCGCACAACCGGTCGGCAGCGGATGGCGCGACAATGGGTAGGGGCTCAGTGGCCCCGACCCGCCCGCTCGAACAGGAAGACCCCCCGTGACGACTCAGATCCCGTCCCACCCCGCCATCGACGCGGTCATGTCGACCGCCGCCTCGGTCCTGGGGATGGAGATCGTCTTCCTCGGTGGGCTCACCGACGACACGTTCACGTTCGAGAAGGTCAAGGCCCAGGCCAACTGGCCCGAGGTCCAGGAGGGCGCGTCGGGTGCCCGCGAGGGCTCGCTGTGCCACCGGCTGCTCGGCGGAGCGCCGGCCCGCACGTCCGACGCCGCCCACGACCCCGCGTACGCCGACGCGGCCAAGCGCTCCGAGCTCGGCATCACGTCGTACGTCGGCGTGCCGATCCGGGACGCCACCGGTCAGGTCGTCGCGACGCTGTGCGGCATCGACCGGGGCAGCGTGGAGGTGTCCGACGACACGCTGGGGGTGCTGCAGTCGCTGGCCGACGTCATCGCCGCGCACCTCGGGCCGATGATCACCGAGGGCCTGGTCATCCGCCGGTCCCCCGAGGGAGGCTGGGCCGTCGGCGAGCACCGGACCGGTGACCTGACCAGCGCCATGGTGCTGGCCGACCTGCTGGCCTCCGAGATCACCCCCGGCGCGCGGCCGCCCAAGAGCGACACCCCGCTGGACGAGGTCGGTCAGCTGCGCATGTCGGTCAAGCAGCTCGAGCACGCGCTCGCCGCGCGGGTGGTCGTGGAGCAGGCCATCGGGGTGCTGACCGAGCGCCAGCGCAGCTCGCCCCGCCAGGCGTTCGAGCGGCTGCGCAAGGTCGCGCGCTCGCGCGGGCGCAAGGTGCACGACCTCTCCAAGGAGATCGTCATGTCGGCGACCGACCCGTCCGTGCCGCTCCCGCCCGAGCTGGCCGGCCGCCGCTGACCTCCACGTCTCCGGCGATCATGCAGTTGTGGCCCGGGCGCTGAGCGTGGCGGGCGGGCATGAGCTGCATGATCGGCGCGGGGTGCTGCACCCGCGCACACCGGAAACCCTCGCGGACGACCTGGTCGAGCTGGTCACCGCCCGTCCCGGACTCGTGCGGGTGCTGGTGGACGGCCACGGCGCCGGAGCACTGGCCGACGCGCTCGTCCCCGGCCTCGCCGCGCGGGGACGGGCGCCGCTGCGCGTCCGGGGCGCGGACTTCCTGCGTCCTGCGGGCGAGCGCTTCGAGCAGGGCCGCGAGGACGAGGAGCACTTCCGCGCGCGGTGGCTCGACGCCGCCGCGCTGGAGCGGGAGGTGCTCGCGCGGGCCGGGGCGGGCTCCTACCTGCCGGCGCTCTGGGACGCCGCGCGCGACCGCTCGGCCCGTCGTGCGCCCGAACCGGTGCCGGAGCAGGCGGTGCTGCTCGTGGACGGGCTGTTCCTGCTCGGGCACCCACTGAGTCGCGAGCTCACCGTCCACCTCGCGCTGTCCGCGGGGGCCCTGCGCCGCCGGGGCGTGCCGGAGTGGCAGGTCGCGGCGTTCGAGGAGTACGACCGGCAGGTCCGCCCGGGGACGGTCTGCGACGTGCTGGTCCGGGCCGAGGACGCCCGCCGGCCGGCGGTGCTCGTGCGCTGAGCCGTCCCGGCCCGTCCGCCGGCCACCCGCCGCCCGCCGCCCGCCGCCCGCAAGATCTTCTCGACTTCCCCAGCACCCCGCTGCTGGGGAAGTTCGGAAGATCTTGTGGGGCTGCCCTGCCAGGGCGGCGCACTACAGCCGGCGGTAGGCCGCCTCGACGAAGGACCAGACGGCGTACGCGAGGACGCCGACGACGGCCAGCGCGAGCATCCCCTGGCCGTACGGCTGCGCGGCCACGCTCTGCAGCGCCGCGTCCAGTCCCTTGGCCTGCCTCGGGTCGAACCGGACGGCGGCGCGGACGAGGAAGAGCCCGATCAGCACGAAGACCGCGCCTCGGCCGATCATCCCGATGACGCCGATCTTGACGGCCGGGGTGCGCAGTCCGGCCGGCATGCGCGAGGTCTGCAGCTTGTCGGCGTGGTCGCGCTGCAGGCCGCGCACGCCCATCACGATGCCCACGCCGACCAGCACCAGCCCGAGGACGCCGACCAGTGTGCGTCCGCCGGTCTGCGCCATGAGCGAGGCGGTCAGCGACTGGGTCTGGTCCTGACCGCTGCCGCCGAGCAGGAACTTCACGGTCGCGACCCCGAGCAGCCCGTAGATCAGACCTCGCAGGAGGGAGCCGGCCCGGGCCAGGTAGCGCTTCTTGGGCTCTCGCTCGTCCCGGTGCCCGATCGCGGCGTTGAGCAGCCGCCAGAGCCCGTGGCCGAGGAAGCCGACGGCGAGCACGACGAG
The DNA here is from genome assembly GCA_902805805.1 of uncultured Frankineae bacterium. Next base: position 8,678 of record CADCUE010000106.1, read on the forward strand.
CAGCACCGTCCCGAAGGGCTTGTCGGACAGCGCCCGCAGCGCCCCGCCCTGGTCGGTCTGCTGCGAGCCGCCGAGCAGCACCGACAGGGTGAGCAGACCGATCACGAGCCAGACGACCCCGCGTGCGGCGAGCCCCAGGCGCGCCAGGCCGTGGACGGCGTCGCTGTCCTCCAGGTCACGTGCCGTGCTCTTGGCGCTGGCCGTGCTGGAGGCGGTCACGCCCGGCTCCTGCCCGTCGCGGGGGACGGTCAGTCCTCGCCCTGGGCCCAACCCGTGATGAGGTGCCAGGCGACTGAAACGCTCGACGGGGTCTGGAGCCGGCCACGGGTGCCCCAGGTGCCGGCAGCCAGGACCTCCTCGCGCGTGAACCAGCGGACCTCGGCCAGCTCGCCGTCGCGCCCGGCGGGGACCGCGTCGCCCTCGGCCCGTGCCGTGAAGGCGAGCATCAGGCTCGACGGGAAGGGCCAGGGCTGACTCGTGACGTACTGGACATCGGTCACCGCGATCCCGGCCTCCTCGTCGACCTCCCGGACAACGGCCTGCTCGGCGCTCTCCCCCGGCTCGACGAAGCCGGCGAGCGTGGAGAACCGCCCCTCCGGCCAGCTGGCCTGCCGGCCGAGCACGCACCGGTCGCCGCCGTCGTGCACCAGCATGATCACGGCCGGATCGGTGCGGGGGAAGTGCTCACTGCCGTCCTCGGGGCAGCGGCGCACCGAGCCGCCGCGCACCACGTGCGTCGGCGCACCGCACCGGGCGCAGCACGGATGGGCGGTGTGCCAGTTGACCAGCCCGACGGCGTGCACGAGCAGGCCCGCGTCGCGGTCGTCGAGCAGCGCCCCGACGTCCCGCAGCCCGAGCCGGCGGGCGCCGAGCCGTCGTGGCGCCGGTCCGGCCACCGCGAAGACAGGACCCTCCGCGTCGCGGCCGAGGTAGAGGCGCTCCCCGTCAGGCGCCTGTCCGCTCGGCACGAGGACCAGCCGCGGCCGGTCCTGATCGAGGACCGCGGCCGTCCCGTCCTCCACGACGAGCACCCGCGCCGACTCCCAGGCCTCGGCCAGGGCGGCCGGGTCGTCCCGGGTGGCGGCGTCGCGGTCGACGGTCGAGCGCGACAGCCCCGGAGTGCGCCGGTGGCTCACCCGAGCTCGAGGTCGACCAGGGTCCGCAGCGGCGCCTCCACCTGCGCGACGTCGCCGACCAGGACGGTGGTCAGGCGGTTCGGCGCGAGGTACTCCGCCCCGGCGGCCAGGGCGTCGTCGACGGTCACCGCCGCCAGCTGGGCGGGGTGGTCGCGCAGCCACTCGACCCCGAGCCCGGCTCCGGCGAGCTGGGAGATCGTGCTGGCCAGGCCCGCCTGGGACGACGTGGTCAGCGCCAGCACGCCGATGGCGTAGCGGCGCGCCTGGTCCAGCTCGGCCTGGCTGACCGGCGTCGTCGCGACCCGCCCAAGCTCGTACACCGTCTCGAGCAGTGCGGGCGCGGTCGTCGGCGTCGACACGTCGGCGCTGACCGTCACGCGCGAGCCGGCCGGCGGGTGCTCGATCTGCGCGTGCGGGCTGTAGGTGTAGCCCTTGTCCTCGCGGATGTTGGCCACCCAGCGCGAGGAGAAGTAGCCGCCGAACACCAGGTTGGCCAACGCGAACGCGGCGTAGTCCTGGTCGGTCCGCGACGGCGCCGAGGCCGCCATCCGCAGGGTCGTCTGCACGGCCCCCGGGCGGTCGAGCAGCAGCGCCGGGCCGCGCGGCGGGGTGGGCAGCGCAGGCGTCTCGACGGCCTTCGTGGTCGCGGTCCACTCCGACAGGGCAGCCTCGACGAGGCCCAGCGCGCGCGACGGCGTGAGGTCGCCGACGATCGTCAGGACGCTGCCCGCCGGTGCGATGCGCTTGCCGTGCAGCGCGCGCAGGTGAGAGGCCTTGACGTCCTGCAGCTCCTCGGCCAGCGGCAGCTCGCGGCCGTAGGGGTGGTCGCCGTACATGCGGCTGAGCAGCGCCTCCCGGGCGACGACCGAGGCCTGGCTGCGGTAGATGGCCAGCTCCTGCACGAGGCGGTCGCGCTCGCCGACGACCTCGTGCTTGGGGTAGGTCGCGGACGTCAGGACGTCGCGCAGCAGGTCCAGCAGCCCCGGCAGCCCGGTGACGAGGACCGACCCGCCGAAGCCGAGCCGGTCGGCGTCGGTGCTGGCGGACAGCTGCCCACCGAGCGCCTGCACCTCGGCGGCGAGCTGCGCCGCCGTACGGGACGACGTGCCCGACAGCAGCGTGTCGCCGAGCAGCTGGGCCTGCGCGGTGTGCGCCCGACCGCCCCGTCCCGACGGACCGGCGAACGGGACGCGCAGCCGGAGCTCGGCCAGCGGCACGCCGCGCCGACGGACCGCCAGGACGCGCAGCCCGTTGTCCAGCGTCTGCTCGGCGACGACCGGCAGCTTGGCCGGACGGGGCTTGGCCAGCGGTGGTACGGGGCGCCGGTCGGTGGTCGTCACGCCGTCTCCCCCGTCCCGGGGCGCAGCTCGAGCAGCGCGCGCGTGTCGGGCGTCAGGGTGGCCGCGGCCTCCCGGACCTGCTCCGGCACCACCTGCCGCAGCAGCGTCGGCAGCTCGTTGACCAGCTCGGCGCGGCCCCGCTGCTGCTCGAACACCGACATGGTGGTGGCGCGGCCGAGCACCGAGTCGACCTCGCGCAGGTAGCGGGCGGTCATCCGGGCGACCGTGCGGTCGAGCTCGGGCAGCTCGAGCCCGTCGGTCGCCAGCCGGGCCAGCTCCTCGTCGACGGTGGCGATCACGGTCTCCGCGCTGGTGCCTTCCGCGTGGTGGACCTCGAGCAGGAAGGGTGTGGGGTCGCGCGCGTCGAGGGGGTCGCCGAGCAGTCCGAGGTAGCCGCTGATGCTGGTCGCCGAGCGGTCGCGCAGCAGCATCCGCTCCTGCAGCCGGGAGGCGTCGCCGTCGGTGAGCACCTCGGCGAGCACGACGTACGGCAGGTAGCCGGCGAGGTCGGCCGGGTCGGGGACCCGCCAGGCCATCGCGAGGGCCGGTGTCGGGGCGAGCCGGTCGTGCTCGACGGCCCGCCGCTCGGCCGTGAGCGGCGGCTCCGCGAAGGACGGCCGCTCGGGCACCGGACGTGCCGGGATGTCACCGAAGTGGTGCTCGACCCACGTCCTGACCTGCGCGACGTCGATGTCGCCGGCGACGGTCAGCACGGCGTTGCCCGGTGCGTAGTAGCGGTCGAAGAAGGCCTGCGCGTCCTCGAGCGTCGAGCTCTCGAGGTCGACGAAGTCGCCGTAGCCGTTGTGGCTGTTGGCGAAGTCGTCGAACAGCACCGGCGGCAGCATGAGCCACGGGAAGCCGCCGTACGGGC
>CADCUE010000107.1 GCA_902805805.1 uncultured Frankineae bacterium
GGTGCGGGCGCTGTCGGGCGAACCGGCCCGAGCGCAGGACCTGCTGGCCGAGCACCTGCCGCCGGCCGACCCCCAGGGCGGGCTCGTCGACGAGGCGGTGGACACGATCGCCCAGGACCGCGGCCTCACGCACGTCGCCGACCTGGCTCGCCGTCTCGGCACCACGCCGCGCACGCTGCAGCGCCGCTTCGAGCACTGCCTCGGCGTCGGCCCGAAGGAGGTGCTGCAGCGCCAGCGCATCTCGGATGCTCTGCGCGAGGTGGAGGCCGGTCAGCGGGTCGACTGGGCGGCGCTGTCGGTGCAGCTCGGCTTCACCGACCAGCCGCACCTCACCAGGGTGTTCCGCGACCTCGTCGGCGTGACCCCCGCGGCGTACGAGCGGCGGGTCCGCGCCGCTCAGGCGCCGAGCGCCGCCGCGAGCAGCCGTACCAGCTCTGCGCGCTCCTCGGACGTCAGCGCGTCGTAGGGCAGCCCGGCCGACGCGGCCGTCAGGTCCTCGGCGGCGTCCCAGCGCGGCCGGTGCCGCTGGGGGTCGGGGTAGGGCTCCGGCCACTCGAAGAAGCGCGCGTTGCCCTCCCCGTGGGGCCCGGCCATGATCGCCTCGAGCGGCCCGAGTCCCACGGCGGCGACCGCGGCGGCGTGCACGGAGCCGCGGTGCTCCCGCAGGCAGTTGAGCAGCTGGCCGAGCCGTCCCGGGGCGTCCTCCGGCCGCGGCAGGGCCCGCCAGCCGGCGAACAGCGGCAGGCCGGCGTACGGCGCCCCGTCCACGGCCCGCTCGACCAGCCCGACCAGCCGCTCCGTCTCGGAGCTGTCGGCGAAGCGCGAGCGCGCGTGCTCGGCACACAGACCGGCGTAGAACTGCGCGGCTGCCAGCGGTGCGACCAGCGCGCGGCCCTCCTCCCACGCGGCCCGGACGACCTCGGGCGGGAAGAAGGCCTCGGCCGCGACGACGACCTCGACCGGCACGTCGCCGAGCGCCCCGGCGCGGCCCAGGTGGTACAGCGCCCGGCTGCGCAGGCCGAGCTCGGCCTTGCCGCGTGCCCGCAACTCCTTGTCGGTCATCCACACGAACCCGAAGTCGCCGACGCCCTTCTTGACAGCGGCGGCGGTCTGCGCGGAGGTGAGCGGCTCGGTCATGGGCTCTCCAGCCAGTGGGGGTCGAGGGTGCCCTCGGCCAGCAGCACCGCCGGGCCGGTCAGGACGACGTGCCCGTCGGCGCGCCAGGTGACGGTCAGCCGGCCGCCCGGGACGGTGACGGCGTACGGGGTGTCGCGCGGCGTCCCGGTGCGCAGGGCGGTGGCGACGACGGCCGCGCAGGCGCCCGTGCCGCACGAGCGGGTCTCCCCGACGCCGCGCTCGTGCACGCGCATGGCGATCGCGGCGGGACCTCGGTCCTCGACGTACTCGACGTTGAGGTCGAGCCGGGACGTCTTCAGCTCGCCGAGCGCTTCGACGGAGGGCACCGGCAGCACGGCGTGCGGGTTGCCCATGTCCACCGAGGTCGCCGCGACGCCGTCCACGTCGACCGGCTCGCCGACGACGGCGGGCCCCATGTCGACGCTGACCGGACCGCCGTCCGCGGGCACGTCGACCTCCTTGACCCCGCCGCGGGTGGCGAGCCGCACGTGGCCGGCGTCGACGAGGCCCTCTCGGACGAGGAAGCGGGCGTAGACGCGCACGCCGTTGCCGCACATCTCCGCGACCGAGCCGTCGGCGTTGCGGTAGTCCATGAACCAGTGGGCCTGGTCGGCCCACTGCCGGGCGTCCGCGTCGAGCGCGGTCGGGACGACGCGCAGGACGCCGTCGCCGCCGAGGCCCGCCCGGCGGTCGCAGAGGCGGCGTACGAGGTCGGCCGTCAGCTCGAGCCGCCCGTCGAGGTCGGGCAGCACCACGAAGTCGTTCTCGGTGCCGTGGCCCTTGAGGAAGCGCAGGCCGGAGGTCACCGGGCGAGCGTACGACCCGGCTGCCCGTGGTCGGAGTCGCCGGGCGGCTCGGGCTCGGCGGCACGATGCGCTGGGGCGACGCGCCGCGCCGACGGCTCCGGGCCCTGCCTGTGGAAGCATGATCCGCGTGACGTCGGCTGCCTTCTCTCCTCGACCGGAGAGAGGCCGATGATCCGCGACGGCGCCGGCGTCGCGTCGGGCGAGCACCTCGTGACAGACCTCTGCGTCATCGGCAGCGGTCCCGCCGGCCTGACGGTGGCCACGGAGCTGCTCGGCAGCGGTCTGCGGGTCCTGGTCGTCGAAGCGGGCGGGCGCGTCGTGCCGCCTGGCGGCCAGCCGTACACGGCGGGCACGAACGTGGGGCTGCACTACCCGCTGGCCCGGTCCCGCACTCAGGGGCTCGGCGGCACTGCCCACCGCTGGGACCTCGAGACGCCGGCGGGCGGACCCCGCGTCCGACTGCGAGAGCTGGAGGAGCTCGACTTCGAGGACCGCCCCGGCGTGCGCACTCCCGGCTGGCCGCTCAGCCGCGCCGCGCTGCTGCCCGGCTACGCGCGTGCTCGCGAGCTCCTCGACCTGCCGCCTGCCGACGTCGATCACGACGCCCTCGTCGGCGACGGCGTCACGGAGCGGCGCTTCTCCTACGGGCCGGCCCACGTGTTCACGCGAGCACTGCCTGCCGGGCTGGCGGCGGACGGGAGCACGACCGTGCTGTGCGACGCCGCCATCACCGAGATCCACCTCGAACCCGGTGGCACCCGAGTGGTGACGCTCACGGGCCGCACCCGGTCCGGTGCCCCGTTCACGGTCGAGACGCGGGCCTGCGTCCTCGCGGGTGGAGGTGTCGAGAACGCCCGCCTGCTGCTGGCGTCCCGGAGCAGCTCGGCCGCGGGCGTCGGCAACACCTGCGACCAGGTCGGTCGCTGGTTCATGGAGCACCCGCACGTCCCGTCCGCAGTGGTCGTCCCGTCCCGCGGTGCGCCGCTGCGGCGCGACGCCTGGGACCTGTTCCTGCAGGGGCGGCACCCCGCCCAGCGCTTCTACGGGTTGAGCGAGGCGGTGCTGCGCCGGGAGGGGCTGCTCGACGTCGCGTACTACCTCGTCCCGCGGCCGGCGAAGGCGGCCGTCCCGCTCAGCCGCAGGGGGGACAACGACGCGGAGGCCTACTCGGCGGTGCGTCGCGCACGGCGGATGGTCCGCGAGCGGAGGCTGAGCCCCACGGCCGCGACCGACATCGGAGCGCTCCTGCGCGCCGCCCCTTCGATGGCGTTGTACAGCACGCGGCAGGCCCTGGCTCTGCGAGCCGCGGAGCGTGGTCGCCCCCCACGCCTCCCGATCGTCTACACCCTCCGCGGCATGGCCGAGCAGTCACCGCGCGCCGACAGCCGCGTCCGTCTCGGCAGGGGCGTCGACGCCTTCGGCGCCCCGGAGGCCGAGCTCGACTGGCGGGTCAGCCCCGGCGACGCCGCCGGCCTGCACCGCACCCAGGAGCTGGTGGGGCCGGTGCTGTCCCGGGCGCTGGGCGCGCGTGTCACCTCGCTGGTGCGACCGGACGAGCTGCCGTGGCTGGGCATCCCCTTCCACCACATCGGCACGACCCGCATGGCGGCGCGACCGGAGGCAGGCGTCGTCGACCCGGACTGCCGGGTGCACGGCGTGCGCAACCTGTTCGTGGCAGGGTCGTCGGTGTTCCCGACCGGCGGCTCGGCCAACCCGACCCTGACGATCGTGGCGCTCGCCGTCCGTCTCGCCGCGATGCTCCGGCGCGAGCTCCCGTCCGGGGTCGCCGTCTCCCCGCCACCGTCAGCCTGAGGCCACCCGGGACCACCGCCGCCAGGACCTTCAGCTCAGCGCCTGCGCCAGCGCGTCCTCACCCGGGTCCAGCCACGTCACCCGCGGGTCGCGGCGGAACCACGCCCGCTGGCGGCGGGCGAAGCGGCGGGTCGCGACGACGGTCCGCTCACGCGCCTGCGCCTCGTCCCACTGCCCGTCCAGCAGCCCCAGCACCTGCCCGTACCCCAGCGCCCGGGACGCCGTGACGCCGTCGCGCAGGCCCTCGCGCTCGAGTCGGCGCACCTCGTCGACCAGCCCCGCGTCCCACATCCGGTCCACGCGCGACTCGATCCGCGCGGCGAGGTCGGGCCGGTCGAGCCCGACGTACGTCGTGGGGTAGTGCTCGTCGTAGGCGGTCAGCGCCCCGGGCATCGACCCGGTCAGCAGCACCACCTCGAGCGCCCGGACGATGCGCCGGCCGTTGGTGGGCTCCATGCGCGCCGCGGCGGCCGGGTCCAGGGCGGCGAGCCGCGCGTGCAGGGCCGCCGGCCCGTCCGACGCCAGCGAGTCCTCGAGCGAGGCCCGCAGCGACGGGTCGGTCCCCGGGAACTGCAGGTCGTCCAGCGCCGCTCGCAGGTAGAGCCCGGACCCGCCGACCAGCACCGGCACGACGTCCCTCGCCAGCAGCTCGTCGACCACAGAGCGGCACAGCGACTGGTAGGCCGCCGCCGTGGCGGTCACCGTCACGGGCCAGACGTCGAGCAGGTGGTGCGCAACTCCCCCACGCTCCTCGAGCGGCAGCTTGGCCGTCCCGATGTCCATGCCGCGGTAGAGCTGCATCGAGTCGGCGTTGACCACCTCCCCGCCGACGGCCCGCGCGAGGGCGATGCCGAGGTCGGACTTGCCCGCGGCCGTGGGCCCGACGACCGCGAGGACCTGCCGCCGACGAGCAGCGCTCAGACGGCGCCCACGCCGGACTCGGCCTGCGTCACGCTCGGCGCCGCGACGCCCGTCGTCCGCCGCTGCCGTCCCTCGACGTAGCTGGCCAGCAGGGACAGGCACAGGTTGATGACGATGTAGATGAGCGCGACGAACAGGTACATCTGCAGCGGGTTGTCGAGCACCTGCACCAGCTGCCCGCCGGTGCGCAGCAGCTCCGGGAAGCCGATGATGAAGCCGAGCGAGGTGTCCTTGAGCAGCACGACGAGCTGGCTGATCAGCGCCGGGAGCATCACGCGCACGGCCTGCGGCAGGAGCACCAGCCGCAGCGTCTGGCTGCGGCTCAGGCCGATCGCCGAGGAGGCCTCGCTCTGCCCCTTCGGGATGGACAGGACCCCGGCGCGGATGATCTCGGCGATGACCGCGCCGTTGTAGAGCATCAGCCCGAGCACGAGCGCCTGCAGCGCGGACAGCTCGATGCGGAACGCCAGCGGGAACGCCAGGAAGATCGCCAGGATGAGCAGCAGCAGCGGCACGCCGCGGAAGAACTCGATCACGCCGACCGCCGGCACCCGGATCCAGGCCTGGTGCGACAGGCGGCCGAAGGCGAGCACCACCCCGAGCGCCATGGCCAGCACCAGGGCGTACGCCGCCGCCTTGAGGGTGTTGGTCAGGCCCTCGAGCAGGCGCTCGTAGAGCAGCGGCTCCTCGAGGAAGGGCTGGTAGAGGTCGCCCTCGAACTGGCCGTTGTCGGCCAGCCGGCGCGCCACCAGGTAGGCCAGCCCGAGCAGCACGAGCACCCCGACGACGCTGCTCACCAGCACGCGTCGACGGGCGCGGGGTCCCTGCACGTCGTACAGCACGGGGGTGCTCATCGCGCCGTCCGCACGGTGCGCTCGAGCAGGCCGAACAGCGCGCTGGACAGCAGCGCGAGCGACAGGTAGCCCAGCGCCGTCGCGGCGATGATCGGCAGCACCGCGTTGCCGAAGGCGTTGATCAGCTGGTTCATCGACTGGATGCCCTCGAAGATGAAGAACGCCGACGCGATGGAGGTGTTCTTCAGCAGCGCGATGAAGACGCTGGCCAGCGGCGGGATGATGTTGGCGAACGCCTGCGGCAGCACCACGAGCCGCAGGGTCTGCCCGAACGTCATGCCGACGGAGCGGGCGGCCTCGGCCTGACCGGCGGCGACGGAGTTGATGCCCGACCGGACGGCCTCCGCCACGAACGCCGAGGTGTAGAGGCTCAGCGCCAGCACGGCGTAGGTGACGTTGGCCAGCAGGACGTCGGTCTCGGGCAGCCCGAAGACCACCAGGAAGAAGACCACCGTCAGCGGGGTGTTGCGGACGAGCTGGACGTACGCGGTGCCCACCCACCGCAGCGGCGGGACCGGCGAGACGCGCAGGGCGGCGATGAGGGTGCCGAGCAGCAGCGCCCCCATCGCCGCCAGCAGCGTCAGGCTGACGGTCCTGCTGAAGCCCTTGGCGAACACGTCGAGGTTGTCGAGGACGACGTCCACAGGCCGGTCAGTCCCTTCCGCTCGACGAAGGGACCGCTAGTTCTCGCAGCCGCGCGGCTCGGGCAGGGCCGGGACGTCCTCGATGATCTTGCCGGCGGTGTCCTTGAAGGCCTTCTCGTACGAGCCGTCCTCCTCGGCCGCTGCCAGCGTCTCGTTGATCCAGTCGCAGAACTCCTCCTGGCCCTCGGGGATGCCGATGCCGTACGGCTCCTCGGTGAAGGGCTTGCCGATGAGCTCGAACTTCTCCGGGTCGGCGTCCACGTAGCCGGACAGGATGACGTTGTCGGTGGTCACGGCGTCGATCGCGCCCTGCTCGAGCTGGTCGCGGCACTTGGTGTAGACGTCGGTGAGGACCAGCTCGTCGGGCACCTTGAGGCCGTACTTCTCCTGCACCGTGGCCGCCGGCGTCGAGCCGCTGACCGAGCAGGTCTTCTTGCCCTTGAGGTCCTCCGGGCCCTGGATGCCCTTGGGGTTGCCCTTGGCGACGAGGATGTCCTGACCGGCCTGGAAGTAGGGACCGGCGAAGTCGACGACCTCGTCGCGCTTGTCGTTGATCGTGTAGGTCGCGACGACCATGTCGACGCGCCCCTGCTCGAGGAACGGCTCGCGGTTGGCGGACACGGCCTCGACGAAGGTCACGCCGTCCTCCGGGATGCCGAGCTTGGCGGCGAGGAGCTTGGCGATCTCGACGTCGAAGCCCTCGGGGTCGCCGGACAGCCCGCGCAGACCGAACAGCGGCTGGTCGAACTTCGTGCCGACGGTGATCTTCCCGGCCTTGTTGAGCTCGGCCATCGTGCTGTCGGCGGGGAAGCTCGCCTCCGCCTCGGGCGCAGCGACGTCGGCGCCCTCGCCCTCGTCGTCACCACCGCCGCAGGCCGCGAGCGTCAGGGAGAGTGCCGCCGCGAGGGCGAGAGACCTGGTGCGGGAAGTGCGCATGAGCTGTCCTTCGTGAGTCGGGACGAGATGGAGCGGGTCAGTGCGAAAGGATCTTGGACAGGAAGTCCTGGGCGCGCGGTGACCGGGGGTTGGTGAAGAACTCCTCGGGGCTGGCCTGCTCGACGATGCGGCCGTCGTCCATGAACACGACCCGGTCGGCGGCCCGGCGGGCGAAGCCCATCTCGTGGGTGACGACGACCATCGTCATCCCGTCGCGGGCCAGGGTCGTCATGACGTCCAGGACCTCGTTGATCATCTCCGGGTCGAGGGCCGAGGTCGGCTCGTCGAACAGCATGACCATCGGGTCCATCGCCAGCGCCCGGGCGATGGCGACCCGCTGCTGCTGGCCGCCGGACAGCTGCGCGGGGTACTTGTCGGCCTGGCTGGCGATGCCGACGCGCTCGAGCAGCTCCCGTCCCCGGGCCACGGCGGCGTCCTTCTTGACGCCCTTGACCTTGACCGGACCGAGCACGACGTTCTGCAGCACCGTCTTGTGGGCGAACAGGTTGAACGACTGGAACACCATGCCGACGCGGGCGCGCAGCTGCGCGAGCTCCTTGCCCTCGGCCGGCAGCGGCTGACCGTCGACCACGATCGTGCCGCTGTCGATCGTCTCGAGCCGGTTGATGGTGCGGCAGAGGGTCGACTTGCCCGAGCCGGAGGGGCCGATGACGACGACGACCTCGCCCTTGCCGACGGTGAGGTCGACGTCCTTGAGCACGTGCAGCGCGCCGAAGTGCTTGTTGACGCCCTCCAGGACGACGAGCGGGCTGCTCGACTCGGCTCTGGCGGTGCTCACCGGCTGATCACGAGCCGGACCCTATCGCCGCGACGACCACCCGCGGGGCCAGGAGCGCAGCGCGCAACGCCGATCGTGACCCGACCGTTGCGCGCCGGGCCCTGCCGTCACCGTCCGGACACGTGCGAGGGCGCCGGACCAGTCGGTCCGGCGCCCTCGGGTGCTGCGGAGAGCCGCGCGTCAGCCGCGCGGGCGGTCCCGGTCGTCGGTCCGCGGGCGGTCGATCCCGCCCGGCTCGACGCGCACGCCCTCGGAGCGGCTCGTCGCGACGCGGTCGCTGGTCATGCCCTGGCTCGAGTCGCGGTCGCGGTCCCGGTCCCGGTCCCGGTCGAGGTCGCGGTCCCGGTCGAGGTCCCGGTCCCGGTCGCGGTCGAGCAGCGGCGCGTCGTGCCGGCCCGCGTCGTGCCGGTCGGACTCGTAGCGGCTGTCGTGCTCGCTGACGTAGCTGGTGTCCCGGTCACGCACGTCGTCGCTGCCCCGCAGGCCGCTGTCGCGGTCGTCACGGGTGCTGTAGCCGCTGCCCGCCGCGTGCCGGTCGTCGGTCAGGTGCCGGTCGCCGGTCGTGTGCCGGTCGTCCGACGTGCCGCGGTCGTCGTCGTCGGACAGCAGGTCGGTGAACAGCGCCCGGTAGTGCACCATCGCCTGGCGCAGCTGCTCGGTGGTGGCCTGCTTGCGGTCGTTGAGCTCGGAGATCTCGTGGGCGGCGCGGTACTCGTGCACGACCTCGGCGTGGTCGACCGACACGTCGCGCGACATCTGGTCGAAGTCGCCGACCGGGTAGCCACGGCGGCCCATGACCTCGGTGACGAGCAGGTCGGCCTGGCGGACGGCGACCTCGGGGTGGTCGACGAAGTCGGCCTGGGTGGAGCTCCACCGCTCCGAGAACTGCTTGCGGTCAGCGGCCGGCAGCGGGCGGATGTCGAGCGACTGGCGGCGCTGCTCGCGCTCGGCCAGCTCGCGCTCTGCGTCCCGGCGGCGGTTGCTGCTCTCGACGGTGCGGTCGTACTCGGGGCCGAACTTGCTCTGCAGGCGCTTGCGCTTGCGCGCCTGCGCCATCAGGGCGGCGACGACCGCCGCGACGAGGAGCAGGACGACGACCAGGACGATGATCTCAGTGGTGGACACGGACGCTCCTCGGCTCGGGGGACTGCGACGGGCGGTGCATCAGGTGGCCAGCAGGCGCTGGAAGAACGAGCGGTACTGCTGCAGTGCGAGCCGCAGGTCCTCGGTGCCCGGCTCGCCGCCGCTGCTCCACTGCTGCTCGAGGCCCTCCTTGTGCTGCGCGAAGCTGCTGGCGAGGGCCTGCATGAGCTCGGCGACCAGGCTGTCGCCGTCGCGGACGGCGCCCTGCGGGTCGTCGACGAAGCGGGCCTGCACCTCGCTCCACCGCCGCAGGAAGCCGTCGGACTCGGACTCGTCGAGCAGCGGCAGGTCGCGCTCCGAGGGCGGCTCCTGCGCCGGCGCCTCGGGCTCGTCGTCCTGCGATGCTCCCGGCCGAAGGACGAGGTCCTCTGTGGAGATCCGTCCTTGCGCCATGTGCCACCTCCCGTGTGTGGGGCTTCAGCGCACCCCTACCCCCAGGACAGACACGTCTCACCACCCGGTCAGGTGACAACGACCTGACGCACGAACAGGACGAACCGCTACACGCAGGACGTCAGGACCGGCGCGGGCGCCGGAACGCCGATCGTCGGCATCCCCAGGCTCACCCCCGGCGTGACCGGTCGGCGACCGGCCTCCCACGCGTCTCCGGCAGGCGTACGCCGGTGCGACAGCAGAGCGCCGTCGGCGACGAGGTAGTGCGGCCCGGCCCTGGTCACGACGGTCTCGACCACATCGCCGGGGCGCACGCCCGGGGCGGCGGCCAGGTGGACCAGGCGGTGGTCGCGGGCGCGTCCGCTGAGCCGTCCGTCCGTGTCCTTGCGCCCCTCCCCCGCACTGACCAGCACCTCGACGGTGCGGCCGACCTGCGCCGACATCCCCTCGTACGACAGGCGGTCCTGCAGCGCGACGAGACGGTCGTAGCGCTCGCCCACGACCTGCTTGGGCAGCTCCGGCAGCTCGGCCGCGGGGGTCCCGGGGCGCCGTGAGTACTGGAAGGTGAAGGCGCCGGCGAAGCGCGAGGCCTCGACGACCCGCAGGGTGTCCTCGAAGTCGGCGTCGGTCTCGCCCGGGAACCCGACGATGACGTCGGTGGTGATGGCCGCCTCCGGCAGCGCCGCCCGGACGCGGTCGAGGATGCCGAGGAAGCGCTCGCTGCGGTAGGAGCGGCGCATCGCCTTGAGCACCGCGTCGGAGCCGGACTGCAGCGGCATGTGCAGGCTCGGGCAGACCGCCGGCGTCTGCGCCATCGCGGCGATGACGTCGTCGGTGAAGTCGCGCGGGTGCGGGCTGGTGAAGCGCACCCGCTCGATGCCCTCCACGGCGCCGACGGCGCGCAGCAGGTCGGCGAAGGCGCCGCGCTCGCCGAAGGACCGGCCGTAGGAGTTCACGTTCTGCCCCAGCAGGGTGACCTCGAGGACGCCCTGCTGCGCGAGCACCTCGACCTCGCGCAGCACATCGCCGGGACGGCGGTCCTCCTCGCGACCGCGCAGGCTCGGGACGATGCAGAAGGTGCACGTGTTGTCGCACCCGACGGAGATGCTCACCCACGCGGACGACGCCGACTCCCGACGGGCCGGCAGCGTCGAGGGGAAGACCTCGAGCGACTCGCGCAGCTCGACCTGCGCCGACTCCTCGATGCGCGCGCGCTCGAGCAGCACGGGCAGCGACCCGACGTTGTGGGTGCCGAAGACGACGTCGACCCACGGCGCCCTGGTCGTGATCAGGCCCTGGTCCTTCTGCGCGAGGCAGCCGCCCACCGCGATCTGCATGCCGGGCGTGCGGTCCTTGACCGGCTTGAGGTGGCCGAGGTTGCCGTAGAGGCGGTTGTCGGCGTTCTCGCGCACGGCGCAGGTGTTGAAGACGACGACGTCCGGCGTGCTGTCCGGCTGGGCGGGGACGTAGCCGGCGGCGTCGAGCAGACCCGAGATGCGCTCGGAGTCGTGCACGTTCATCTGGCACCCGTAGGTGCGCACCTCGTACGTCCTCACGACGTCCAGCGTAGGTGCGCCGACCCTGTTACCCTCTGCCGCGAGGGGAGTACTTCCCAAGGTCGACCCGGTCAGTACGGCTGTCCACTGACGGCTCCGGGCGGCCACCCGCTCTGCGGGTGAAGGAGACCTCGGACCGCACCACCGTCCGAGGAGACCCCTGCTGATGTCGCCTGTGCTCGCTCAAGAGCTGACCACCGTCGCCACCCCCGGCCTCTGGGCCGTGACGATCGGTGCCGTCCTGGCACTGCTCGTCCTGGACTTCCTGATCACCCGCCGACCGCACGAGGTCTCGATGCGGGAAGCCGCCGGCTGGTCGGCGTTCTACGTCGCGCTGCCGCTGGCCTTCGGCGCCTGGCTGTGGTCGCGGTTCGGCTCGCAGACCGGCGTCGAGTACCTCACCGGCTACCTGGTCGAGAAGTCGCTGTCGGTCGACAACCTGTTCGTGTTCATGCTGCTGCTCACCGCCTTTGCGGTCCCGGCAGCGCTGCAGCAGCGGGTGCTGCTGTACGGCATCGTCGGCGCTCTGGTGCTGCGCGGCGTGTTCATCGCCCTCGGGGCGGCCGCGCTCGACCGCCTGTCGTTCGCCTTCCTGCTGTTCGGGGCGATCCTGCTCGCCACGGCCGTCAAGATCCTGCGCGACTCGCGCAAGGGCCACGGGCACACCGTGGACGTCGACTCCCTGCGCTCGGTGCGCCTGCTGCGGCGCTTCATGCCGGTCACCGCCGACTACCGGGGACCGCGCCTGTTCGTGAAGGAGAACGGCGTGCGCGCCGCGACGCCGTTCGCGCTGGTCGTCATGGCGGTGCTCGCCACCGACGTCGTCTTCGCCGTCGACTCCGTCCCGGCGGTGTACGGCATCACCGGTGACCCGTTCCTCGTCTTCGCCACCAACGCGTTCGCGCTGCTCGGCCTGCGGGCGCTGTACTTCGTCCTGCAGGGCGCGCTGTCCAAGCTGGTGCACCTGGGCTACGGCCTGGCGGCGATCCTGGGCT
>CADCUE010000108.1 GCA_902805805.1 uncultured Frankineae bacterium
CGCGAGGTGCGGTCGAACGGACGGGGCGCAGGGACGGCGGGCACGGCGGGCCTCCGGGATCGCGGCGCCGACCGGTCCGGCGCGGGAGACGAGCGTCCGGCGCGCGCCTTGCCCGCGTCACCGGCGCGCCCACCGCCTGTGGAGACACCGGCGGCTGTGGACCCCGACGCGGGACGGCCACGACGCCGGCACCCGTGATCGCCGGAGCGGCGACCCGGAACACCGAGGGCCGGCCCAGGAACGCCGAAGACCCCCGCCGGGGGGGTGGCGGGGGTCTTCGTGCTGGCGGTCCGGCCCCGGGGGGGGTTGAGGCCGGACCGGTCTCGGGCGGCGCCCGTCTCGCTGCGCTGCGGTCCGGTGCATGCCCGACCGCATGTGCCGGAAACCGACCACAGGGGTCAGATCGCCCTATCCTCGCTCCCTGTGACCGCCCCACGCGCCGCAGCCTTCTTCGACCTCGACAAGACGGTCATCGCGAAGAGCAGCACGCTGGCCTTCGGTCGGCCCTTCTACCGGGGCGGCCTGGTCAACCGGCGCGCGGTCCTCAAGAGCTCGTTCGCGCAGTTCGTCTACTCGCTGCAGGGCGCGGACGAGGACGCGATGAACCGCATGCGCGACCACCTCAAGACCATGTGCACGGGGTGGTCGGTGGAGCAGGTCAACGCGATCGTGGCGGAGACGCTGCACGAGCTCATCGACCCGATGGTCTACGCCGAGGCGGTGGCGCTGTTCGACAGGCACCACGCCGACGGGCTCGACGTCGTCATCGTCAGCAGCAGCGGCGAGGAGGTGGTCGGTCCGATCGGGGCGATGCTCGGGGTCGACCACGTCGTGGCCACCCGCATGGTGGTCGAGGACGGCCGCTACACCGGCGAGATCGCCTTCTACGCCTACGGCGAGGGCAAGGCGGAGGCGATCCGCGAGCTGGCCGAGCAGCGCGGCTACGACCTCGGGCTGTGCTGGGCCTACAGCGACTCCTGGACCGACCGGCCGATGCTCGAGGCCGTCGGCAACCCGGTCGCCGTCAACCCTGACAGAGCGCTGCGCCGGCACGCCGCTGCGCAGGGCTGGCGGCTGCGCGAGTTCCGCCGGCCGGTCCGGATGCGCCGGGCCCGGCTGCCGACGCTGCCGCAGCCGCCCGGGCCTCCGGCGGCGTACGCCGGTGTCGCGGTGGCCGCAGGCGCCGCCGGGCTCGCCTGGTGGGCGGGGCGCCGCCGCTACTGACCGAGTGACGGTGGTCACAGCGAGCCCTTGCGGATCGGTACCAAGGGGCGTACAACGGACGCACGGACCACCGCCAAGCGGGCGGACGACGTTCCCCCCGACGGCGGTCCGTGCGCGCGAGCCAGGCACCCACGTGCGACCAGCCGCGACAGGCACGTCGCAGGGACCCTCCGAGGTCCTTGGACGGAGAACAGCACGCCTTGATCACCTGACCCACGTGCATGGCGGCGGCGGTCTCTCCCCGGAGAGGCCGCCGTTCCCGTGACGTCAGCGGCGGCGGATCGCCTCGCAGACCGCCAGCCCCTCGCGCGCGCCGAGCGCGACCGCGCGGGCGCAGTGCACGATCCAGGTGGCCACCCCGTCCGGTCCGCCGGAGACGTACGCCCGCAGCGCCGCGGCGTACTCCCCCGGTCCGTGCGCCGCGCCGAGCTCGACGTGACCGACCTCGGGCGCGGACACCGCCTTGGGATCCAGTCCGCGGTCGATCAGCACCAGGCGCGAAGCGGCGCGGGCCACCAGCCCGTCGGCGGTGCCGAAGGCCCGCAGCGCCATCAGCTCGCCGTGCACGACCGCGGCGACGACGACGGCCGGCGCGGACGTGCCGCCGGTCAGCACGCGCGCCAGGCCGTCCAGGCGGGCCGCCACCTCCACCGGCTCGGGCGGCGGGCCCAGCCCGACCGGGTCGTCGCAGGGCGCGCCGGCCGGACGCGGGCGGCCGAGCGCGTCGGTGTCCGGCACGAGGTCGGCCGCGGCCAGGACGTGCAGGCGGGCGAGCGCCTGGCGCGGGGAGTGCCGCCACGGCACGAGCAGCTGTCCCAGATCGGCGTGCAGCCGCACCGCGCCCTGCACCAGCAGCGCCCCGCGCTGGTCCTTGCTGGGCAGGGTCACCGTGCCGCCGCCCATGAGCTGGCCGCGCAGCCGCTCCAGCTCGATGCCGGCGCCCTCGAGCTCGGCGGACGCCCGCGCCCCGCGCAGCGCCGACTCGGCCGTCACCTCGGCCGAGCCGCGGCGCAGCACCCGGTGCGCCAGCAGACCGTCGACGGCGGTGCGCGCCTCGGCGACCGCGTCGGGCACGCCGGGCAGGGTCAGCAGGGGCGCCAGCAGGTCGGCGGGTGTCCGGGGGGCGGCCTGCACGCGCCCAGGCTAGGCGGCGAGCCTGGTGGGCCTGGCGGGCCTATGTTCTGCGGTGACATGGCGGACGGCGTGCTGGCACCCGCGGCGCTCCTGTGCGCCGTCGTGCTGGTCCTGGTGGGCCTGTGGTGGGCGGTCCGCGGCCGGCGGGCCTTCGGCACGGTCGAGGAGCGGGCCACCTACGCCGCCCTGCACGAGGCCAGCCTCGCGGCGCCCGCGCTGCGCACCGGTCTGAACGCGTCGTCGGCGGCGACCAGCGCCCGGCACCTGCGCACGCTGCTCGCCAGCCCTGCCGTCGCCCTGACCGACACCGAGCGGCTGCTGGCCTGGGAGGGCGTCGGCGAGGTGCACGCCAGCGCCGCCCAGCGCCTCGCCACGCAGGCCCTCGCGTCCGGCCGGCCCGCCGTGACCAGCGGCCTGGTGTGCGGCGACCCGGACTGCCCGCTGCGCGCCGTCGTCGTCGCACCGCTGGTCCTCGACGAGCGCGTCGTCGGGACGGTGGGGGCGTACGGCCCCGCCGCCAGCCCGGGGCTCGTGTCGGCGGTGGCGGAGGTCGCCCGGTGGGTCTCCGGGCAGCTCGAGCTCGCCGAGCTCGACGAGTCGCGGTCGCGCCTGGCCGAGGCGCAGGTCAGGGCGCTGCGGGCGCAGATCAGCCCCCACTTCGTCTTCAACGCGCTGACCGCGATCGCGTCGTTCGTCCGCACCGACCCCGAGCGGGCCCGTGAGCTGCTGCTCGACTTCGCCGACTTCACCCGCTACTCGAGCCGCACGCACGGGGACTTCACGACGCTGGCCGAGGAGCTGCGCTCGATCGACCGCTACCTGCTGCTGGAGAAGGCCCGCTTCGGCGACCGCCTGCAGGTCGTGCTGCGCGTGGCGCCGGAGGTGCTGCCCGTCGCCGTGCCGTACCTGTGCCTGCAGCCGCTGGTCGAGAACGCCGTCCAGCACGGGCTCGAGCACGGCCGGGGCAGCGGCACGGTGACGGTCGTCGCCGAGGACGACGGCGGACTGTGCCGCATCACCGTGGAGGACGACGGCGCCGGCAGCGATCCCGAGCGGATCCGGTCGGTGCTCGCCGGAGTCGCGGACGACGCCGACGGGCACGCCTCGATCGGTCTGGGCAACGTCGACGCCCGCCTGCGCGCGCTGTTCGGAGACGACCACGGGCTGCTGGTGGAGACCGCCCTCGGAGCGGGGACGAAGGTGACCTTGAGGGTGCCGAAGTTCAGCCCGGGTGCACGAGCGGGGGTGCGTCCGTCGTGACTCCACCGGACCTGCGGCTGCTCGCGGTCGACGACGAGCCGCCGGCGCTGGACGAGCTGGCCTACCTGCTGCGCGCCGACCCGCGCGTCGGCCAGGTCCGCACCGCCGGCGACTCCGTGTCGGCGCTCAAGGCGCTCGAGCAGGCGCCCGTCGACGGCGTGTTCCTCGACATCCGCATGCCCGGCCTGACGGGGCTGGAGCTCGCCGGGGTGCTGAGCCGCTTCGCCGCTCCGCCGCCGGTCGTCTTCGTGACCGCGCACGAGGACGCGGCGGTCGAGGCCTTCTCCCTGCGAGCGGTGGACTACCTGCTCAAGCCGGTACGGGCGGCCCGCCTGGCCGAGGCGGTCGGCCGGGTCGCCGAGGCCCAGCGGGGCGGGGCGGCGGCGGACACCGGGGGCGCCAACGCCGGCACCATCGCCGTCGAGCTGGGCGGGGTGACCCGCTTCCTGCAGGTCGGCGACGTGCGCTACGTCGAGGCGCAGGGCGACTACGCCCGCCTGCACACCGAGACGGGCAGCCACCTCGTGCGCGTGCCGCTGGCGGCGCTCGAGGAGCGCTGGGCGTCGTTCGGCTTCGTGCGGGTGCACCGGTCCTACCTGGTGGCCGTCGGCTCGATCAGCGAGCTGCGGGTGGAGCCGGGCGGCGGGCACTCGGTGCGCGTCGGCGGCGGGCCGTCGGCCGTGGTCCTGCCGGTCAGCCGCCGCCTGAGCCGCGACCTCAAGGACCGGCTGGTGCACCGGGCACGCCGGGAAGCCGAACGGTGAACCGTCGGGTGTGGCAGCGGTGAACCGACCCGACCCGCCTCGTCGCGTCGCCGTCACGAGCCCGCGGACCTCCGCGGTGCGCCGCCCGCCCGGTCGGGCCGCTCTGCGGGCGCTGGACGAGCAGGACCTCGTCGGCGAGCTGCTCGTCCGGTCGCTCGTGCGCGCCCAGCTGTTCCTCGCCCTGCGCCTGCTCGCCGTGCTGGCCGTGCTGCTCGGCGGCCTGCCGCTGCTGTTCGCGCTGGCGCCGGCCAGCCGCGAGGTGCAGGTCCTCGGGCTGCCGCTGCCGTGGCTGGTCCTCGGCGTGCTGGTCTACCCGGGGCTGCTGGCCGGCGGCTGGCTCTACCTGCGCCTGGCCGAGCGCAACGAGCGGGAGTTCGCCGACCTGGTCGAGCGCTCGTGAGCGACGCAGCCCTGCCGCTGGTCGCCGTGGCGCTGGTGGTCACCGCGACGGTCGGCATCGGCGTCTACGGCCTGCGCCTGGCGCGGACCACCAGCGACTTCCTCGTCGCCTCGCGCACCGTCTCGCCGCTGTGGAACGCCTCGGCCATCGGCGGGGAGTACCTGTCCGCGGCGTCCTTCCTCGGCATCGCCGGCCTCGTGATGGCGTACGGCGCCGACGCCCTCTGGTACCCGGTCGGCTTCGTCGCCGGCTACTTCGTCCTGCTGCTGCTCGTCGCCGCCCCGCTGCGGCGCTCCGGGGCCTACACCGTGCCGGACTTCGCGGAGGTGCGGCTGGGGTCCCAGCAGCTGCGCCGGCTGTGCGCCGGGGCGGTGGTGCTCATCGGCCTGCTCTACCTCGTCCCGCAGCTGCACGGCGCCGGGCTGGCGCTGCGGGCGACCACCGGAGCGCCCGTCCAGGCGGGCGCCGTGCTGGTCGCCGTCGTCGTCACCGTCAACGTCGCGAGCGGCGGCATGCGCAGCGCGACGTTCGTGCAGGCCTTCCAGTACTGGCTCAAGCTCACCGCGCTGGCCGTTCCCGCCGTCTTCCTGGTGCTGGCCTGGCAGGCGGACGGCCGGGCCGGGCTCGCCGGTCCGACCGGCCCCGTCTTCGTCGCGAGCACGACGGTGGAGGTCGACGCGGCGGTGCAGGTGGTGGTCGAGCAGCGGGTGCGGGTGACCGTCGACGATCGCCCTCGCACGCTCGAGCCGGGCGTGCGGCGCCTCGAGCAGGGCAGCCAGGTCGTGTTCCCGGCCGGCTCGGCCGTGCCGCACGTGCAGGGCCTCGCCCCGGCGACCGGGCGGTCCTGGGCGCTGCCCCTGTCCGGTGCCGGCGGGACCGAGCACCCGCTGTACGCGACGTACGCCCTGGTGCTCGCGACGTTCCTCGGCACGATGGGGCTGCCGCACGTGCTGGTCCGCTTCTACACCAACCCCGACGGCCGGGCGGCCCGGCGCACGACCCTCGGGGTGCTGGCCCTGCTCGGCGCCTTCTACCTGCTCCCCGCCCTCTACGGCGCGCTCGGCCGGCTGTACGTCCCCGAGCTGCTGCTCACCGGCCGCACCGACGCCGTGGTGCTGGCGCTGCCGACCGCCGCGCTGTCCGGGGCCGCCGGGCCGCTGCTGCAGGCGCTGCTCGTCGCGGGGGCCTTCGCGGCGTTCCTGTCCACCTCGTCCGGGCTGCTGGTGACGACGGCCGGGGTGCTCGCCCAGGACCTGCTGCCCCCGGCCCGCGGCGCCGCTCCCGGACGGCTGCGCGGCTCGGTGCGCGGCTTCCAGCTCGCCGCCGCGCTGGCCGGAGCGATCTCGCTCGCCGTCGCGCTCGCCGCCGCCACGCTGCCGCTCACCCAGGTCGTCGGGCTGGCCTTCGCGGTCGCCGCCTCGACCTTCTGCCCCCTGCTGGTGCTCGGCATCTGGTGGCGTGGGCTGACGGCGGCGGGCGCCACGGCCGGCCTGCTGGTCGGCGGCGGCCTGTCGGCGCTCGCCGTCACCAGCACGCTCACCGGCGCCGTGCGCGGGGGCTGGGGGGAGGCCCTGCTGGCGCAGCCGGCGGCGTGGACGGTCCCGACGGCGTTCGCCGTCATGGTCGCGGGGTCGCTGCTGACGCGCGCGCAGGTGCCCGCGGACGTCGGGCGCACGATGCTCGCGCTGCACGCCCCGGAGGCCCTGGGCCTGCCCGACGCGCCCGACCGCTCAGCGCCGGGATCGACCGCTCGACGCAGCCAGCCCGCACTGTGGCGCAGCCGCCGCTGACCGGCTTGTGCCGGTCCGTGCCCGCGGGGCAGCGTGATGCCGGTCACAGCCGGCGTGCCCGGCTGGGCCACCGCGGGAGGTCCCGCGACCGGTCATCCCTCCAGGAGGAGCCTTTGAGCACTGCCGAGCACGACAAGGGGCGTGCGACCTACACGCCGCTCGAGGACAAGTACCTCGTGATGCAGGAGAGCGCGGAGTTCCAGGACCTGCGCAAGCGCTACCGCGGGTGGGTCATCCCCGTGACCATCGGGGCGCTCGCCTGGTACTTCGCCTACGTGGCCCTCGCCGCGTACGCCCCCGGCTTCATGGGCCAGAAGCTGATCGGCAACATCAACGTCGGGCTGGTCCTCGGGCTGCTGCAGTTCGTGTCGACCTTCGCCGTGACCGCCGCCTACATCCGGCACGCCGACAAGGTCCTCGACCCGGCGTCGTCCCGCCTGCTCGACCACTTCGAAGGAGACGTCCGGTGACGATCCTCGCCGCCACCGCCGACACCTCCGTCGGCAGCCCCGCGCTCAACCTCGCGATCTTCGCCGCCTTCGTCGCCGTCACGCTGGTGCTGGTGCTCAAGGCCAGCAAGAGCAACAAGAGCGCCTCCGACATGTACACCGGCGGCGCCGCCTTCTCCGGTCGGCAGAACGGCGTCGCGATCTCCGGTGACTACCTGTCGGCCGCGTCGTTCCTCGGCATCGCCGGGGCGATCGCGCTGCAGGGCTACGACGGCTTCCTCTACAGCATCGGCTTCCTGGTGGCCTGGCTGGTCGCGCTGCTGCTCGTCGCCGAGCTGCTGCGCAACACCGGTCGCTTCACCATGGCCGACGTCCTGTCGTTCCGCATGCGCGAGCGGCCGGTCCGCACGGCGGCGGCGACCTCGACGCTGGTCGTGTCGTTCTTCTACCTGCTGGCCCAGATGGCCGGCGCCGGTGGCCTCGTCGCGCTGCTGCTCAACATCGAGAACCGCGCCGGGCAGAGCCTCATCATCGCCCTCGTCGGCGTGCTGATGATCGTCTACGTGCTCATCGGCGGCATGAAGGGCACGACGTACGTCCAGATGATCAAGGCGGTGCTGCTGATCTCGGGTGCCGCGCTGATGTCGTTCTGGGTCCTCACCCGCTTCGGCTTCAACTTCTCCGAGATGCTCGGCGAGGGCGCCGCGGCCGGTGCGCAGCTCGAGCCCGGCAAGCAGTACGGCCTCAGCCAGGTCACCCGGCTGGACTTCATCTCGCTGTCCATGGCCCTCGTGCTCGGCACCGCCGGCCTGCCGCACATCCTGATGCGCTTCTACACCGTCCCGACGGCCCGCGAGGCCCGCAAGTCGGTCGTCTGGGCCATCTGGCTGATCGGGCTGTTCTACCTGTTCACGCTGACCCTCGGCTACGGCGCCGCGGCCCTCGTCGGGCCGGAGACCATCGCCGCCGCTCCCGGCGCGGCCAACTCCGCGGCCCCGCTCCTGGCGTTCGAGCTCGGCGGGACCGTGCTGCTGGGCATCATCTCGGCGGTCGCCTTCGCCACGATCCTCGCGGTCGTCGCCGGTCTGACCATCACCGCGTCGGCGTCCTTCGCGCACGACATCTACGCCCAGGTGATCAAGCGCGGCAACCCCCCGCCCGGTGCCGAGGTGCGGGTGGCCCGCATCGCCGCCCTCGTCGTCGGCGGCGTGGCGATCCTCGGCGGCATCGCCGCCAACGGGCAGAACATCGCGTTCCTGGTGGCGCTGGCCTTCGCCGTCGCCGCGTCGGCGAACCTGCCGACGATCCTGTACTCGCTGTTCTGGAAGCGCTTCAACACCCGCGGCTGCCTGTGGAGCATCTACGGCGGCCTGGCGATCACGCTGGTGCTCATCGCGTTCTCGCCGGCGGTGTCCGGGACCCCGACGTCGATGCTCCCCGACGTCGACTTCGCGTGGTTCCCGCTGCGCAACCCGGGGCTCATCTCGATCCCCGCGTCGTTCCTGCTCGGCTACCTCGGTGCCGTCACGAGCAAGGAGTACAACGCCGCGAAGTACGCCGAGATGGAGGTCCGCTCCCTCACCGGGGCCGGGCACACCCGCGAGGCGTCGCACCACTAGCCCGCCCGCTCACCGCGACAGCGCCGGTCCCCTCGTCGGGGGCCGGCGCTGTCCGCGTCCCGGCCCGTGCGGGGCAGCGCCGGTCCGGTCAGGGCAGCAGGCGCAGGCAGACGGGGTAGCGGTGCCAGGCGCCGCGCCGGGCCGCCACGGCCGCCCGGACCGCGAAGGTGGCGGCGGCGACGAGCACGAGCGGCAGCGCGACGATGCCGAACGCCACGACCGACAGCAGCGAGCAGCCGAGCAGGGCCAGCACCACGGTGATGTGGAAGTTGAGCGCCTCCACCGCCTGGTGGCAGACGTAGGGCGAGGCGTTCCCGCGGAAGAGCACGACCGCCAGCGGCACGGCGATCGGCAGCGGCACGAGGCCGACGTGCGCGGCGACCGCCCAGGCGCGGTCCCCGCTGCTGCCGTGCCCCGGCAGCGACTGGGCGGAGAACCACGGCGGGTCCACCGCGCTCATGCGTCGTGCAGCGCGGCGAGCAGCTCCGCGAGGGCCGCCGGGTCGCGCGTGCCGTCGCGCCGGGCCAGGTAGTGCCCGGACAGCAGGAACCACGCCCCCGTGCGCGCCCAGTCCGGCCGCATGGCCGGCAGCCCCCGGCGCGCCTGCCACAGCGCGGCGGCGATGGGCTGCTCGAGCACCCTGGACGGCGGCGGGTGCAGGCCGCGGTCGACCACGCCGATGCCGGCGCCGATGCGCCCGGCGACCGAGAGCGTCTTGCGCAGGTACGGCGCGTCCTCGGCGCTCGCGCCGGTGACCACCCGCGGCAGGGCCTCGGTCACCAGGCGGTCGGCGATCTCGTGGCACTCCGGCTCGTACGCCTGCCGGGTGCCCATCTCGTAGTAGGTCGAGGAGTCGAAGGTCCGCCGTCCGGCGGCGTCCTCGTCGGGCCAGGTGCTGCCGTCGAGCCGCGGGAGCTGCAGGACCAGCACCGGCGGCTCCGGCCGCGGCCTTCGGAACAAGCTCACGGGGCCACCTCCTCGGGACCGACCACCGAGCGGCCGACCGCTGGGCCGAGGCAGAGTCCGAGCGTAGCCCCGACCGCCTCGAGGCACCTCCCGCCCGCCGGACCGTCCGTCGTCCCGGATCGACCGCTCACCCCCCCGCTCTTGTGAGCCGGGTCACGGTAGGACAACGTGGACACCCCGACACTCCCTGGAGGACTCCACCGTGACGCAGCAGACCGGACTCGAGGCCCTGTCGACCGAGAGCCGCCGCTTCGACCCGCCCGCCGAGCTCGCCGCGTCCGCCAACGTCACGGCGGAGGCCTACGAGCGGGCCGCCCAGGACCGGCTCGGCTTCTGGGCCGAGCAGGCCTCGCGGCTGCAGTGGGACACCCCCTGGGACGAGGTCCTCGACTGGCAGCCGCCGTTCGCCAAGTGGTTCGTCGGCGGCAAGCTGAACGTCGCCGTCAACTGCGTCGACCGTCATGTCGACGCGGGCAACGGCGACCGCGTCGCCCTGCACTGGGTCGGGGAGCCCGAGGACGACACCCGCGACATCACCTACGCCGAGCTCAAGCGCCAGGTCTGCATGACCGCGAACGCGCTCGAGCAGCTCGGGGTCACGGCCGGCGACCGGGTGTGCATCTACCTGCCGATGATCCCCGAGGCGATCATCTCGATGCTGGCCTGCGCCCGCATCGGCGCCGCCCACTCGGTCGTCTTCGGCGGCTTCTCCTCGCAGGCCCTCGTCGACCGGATCACCGCCGCCGAGGCCAAGGTCGTCATCACGTCCGACGGCGGCTACCGACGCGGCGCCCCGAGCGCGCTCAAGCCCGCGGTCGACGAGGCCCTCCCGCACTGCCCCTCCGTCACCAACGTCATCGTCGTCAAGCGGACCAAGCAGGACGTCGACTGGACCGAGGGCCGCGACCTGTGGTGGTCCGACGTCGTCGACGGGCAGGACGAGCAGCACGAGGCGCAGGCCTTCGACGCCGAGCAGCCGCTGTTCCTGCTCTACACCTCCGGGTCCACCGGCAAGCCCAAGGGCATCGTGCACACCTCCGGCGGCTACCTGACGCAGGCCGCGTGGACGCACTGGGCGGTCTTCGACCTCAAGCCGGAGACCGACGTCTACTGGTGCACCGCCGACGTCGGCTGGGTGACCGGCCACAGCTACCTCACCTACGGCCCGCTCGCCAACGGCGCGACCCAGGTGGTGTACGAGGGCACGCCCGACGCCGGCGGCCGCGACCGGTGGTGGTCGATCGTCGAGAAGTACGGCGTGACCATCCTCTACACCGCGCCGACGGCCATCCGCACCTTCATGAAGTGGGGCGAGGACCTGCCCGGGTCGCACGACCTGTCGACGCTGCGCGTGCTGGGCTCGGTCGGCGAGCCGATCAACCCCGAGGCCTGGATGTGGTACCGCCGCGTCATCGGCGGCGACCGCTGCCCGATCGTCGACACCTGGTGGCAGACCGAGACCGGCGCCATCATGGTCAGCCCGCTGCCGGGTGTGACGTCGACCAAGCCGGGGTCGGCGATGGCGCCGCTGCCCGGCATCGTGGTCGACGTCGTCGACGGCGACGGCGTCTCCGTGGGCGAGACCGGCGGCGGCTTCCTCACGCTGTCCGAGCCGTGGCCGTCGATGCTGCGCGGCATCTGGGGCGACGACCAGCGCTACCGCGACACCTACTGGTCGCGCTTCGAGGGCCAGTACTTCGCCGGCGACGGGGCCAAGTGGGACGAGGACCACGTCCTGTGGCTGCTCGGGCGCGTCGACGACGTCATGAACATCAGCGGACACCGCATCTCGACGACGGAGGTCGAGTCGGCCCTGGTGTCGCACCCGAAGGTCGCCGAGGCCGCTGTCGTCGGCGCCGCGGACGCCACCACCGGCCAGGCGATCGTCGCGTTCGTGACGGTCAAGGGCGACGTCACCGACGACGAGTCGGGCGCGGACGCCTTCGTCCAGCAGCTGCGCAACCACGTCGCCAGGGAGATCGGGGCGATCGCCAAGCCCCGGCAGATCGTCATCTCCCCCGAGCTGCCCAAGACGCGCAGCGGCAAGATCATGCGGCGGCTGCTGGTCGACATCGCCGAGCGCCGCGAGCTCGGCGACGTCACGACGCTCGCCGACCCCGCGGTGGTCACCTCGATCGACGACACGATGGGCAAGCTGGCCGCCCGGAGCTGATCGCCGGCCGGCCCGGGCCCTCGCCCGGGCCGGCTGCCGCCGGCTCAGCCGTGCGGCTTGAGCAGCACCTTGACGACGCCGTCCGACTTGTCCTGGAACGCCTTGTAGAGCGCCGGCGCGTCCTCGAGGGGCGCCGAGTGCGTGTGGAACTCGTCCACCCCGAGCGGGTCGTCGTCGGTGAGCAGCGGCAGCAGGTCGTCGA
>CADCUE010000109.1:0-326 GCA_902805805.1 uncultured Frankineae bacterium
TGTCGCCCTTGGCCGACGGGTTGTCGTAGTGGAAGACCTGCGGGTCGCTGTGGAAGCTGCGGCCGACGCCGTGGCCGACGAAGGCCCGGATCACGCCGTACCCGTGCCCCTCGGCGTGCGCCTGGATGGCCGTGCCGATGTCGCGGATGCGACCGCCGGGGCGGACCGCGGCGATGCCGACGTCGAGGCACTCACGGGTGACCTCGACCAGGCGCCGGTCCTGCTCGGAGACGTCGCCGACGAGGAAGGTGGCGTTCGTGTCGCCGTGGACGCCGTCGAGGTAGATCGTGACGTCGCAGTTCACGATGTCGCCGTCCTGCAGGACG
>CADCUE010000109.1:336-4482 GCA_902805805.1 uncultured Frankineae bacterium
GACTTCGGGAACGGCATGACCGAGCCGCCGTAGCCCAGCGGCGACGGGTAGCCGCCCCGCCGGATGCACTCCTCGTGGGCGATCGCGTCGAGCTCGTCGGTGGTGACGCCCGGCCGGACCGCCTCGCCGACCGTCTGGAGGATCTCGGCGGCGGCCCTGCACGCGACCCGCATCTTCTCGATGGTCTCGGGGTCCTTCGGCCGACCCGAGTCGCGGTGCTTCGGCCGGCCGTGGCGGTCCAGCGCGTAGTCCGGACGGGGGATGTCCGCCGGCACCTCGCGCCGCGGTGACAGCCGGCCCGGGCGGACGTACGCCGCCGCTGCGCGCTCGGCGGCCTCGCGCTCGGCCAGCTCCCGGGCGACGCGCTCGGGGTCGAGGTCGGCCAGGCGGTGGCAGCGCTTGTACTTGCGACCGCTGCCGCACCAGCAGGGGTCGTTGCTCGCGAGCGTCGGGGCGGTCGTCACCTGCGCAAGGCTACGTCCGGCAGGCAGGTCAGACGGTGCGGCAGGTGACCGCCGTCGCCAGCTGCTCGAGCACCTCGCGCGCCTCGTCGGCGACGGGCGCCGCCTCGAGCGCTGCCAGGGCGTCGCCGGTGAGCTCGCGGATCAGGGCCTCGACCCGGGCGAGGGCACCGGTGTCCTGCAGGACGGTCCGCAGTGCGCTCACGCCGTCGGCGGTGAGGTGCGGGTCGCCGAGGTGGCGGCGCACGACCGCGGCCTGGCGGGCGTCGGCGGCCTCGAGCGCGATCGCGACCAGCGCCGTGCGCTTGCCCTCGCGCAGGTCGTCGCCGGCGGGCTTGCCGGTCACCGCCGGGTCGCCGAAGACGCCCAGGACGTCGTCGCGCAGCTGGAAGGCCTCGCCGAGCGGCAGCCCGTAGCCGGAGTAGCCGTCGAGCACGGCCTGCTCGGCGCCGGCGAGCACCGCGCCGAGGTGCAGGGGCTTCTCGATCGTGTACTTCGCGCTCTTGTAGCGGGCGACGCGCAGCGCCCGCTCGACCGAGCCGCCACCGCGTGCCTGCTCGAGCAGGTCGAGGTACTGCCCACCCATGAGCTCGGTGCGCATCTCGGCGTAGACCCGGTGCCCCGCGAGCAGCCGCTCGATCGGCAGGCCGCTGCGGCCGAGCATCTCGTCGGACCACGACAGGCACAGGTCGCCGAGCAGGATCGCCGCGCCCATGCCGAAGGCCTCCGGGTCGCCCGTCCACGCCTCGGTGCGGTGCAGGCTGGCGAAGCGGCGGTGGACGGCCGGCTGGCCGCGACGGGTGTCGCTGCCGTCCATGACGTCGTCGTGGATCAGGGCGCAGGCCTGGAACAGCTCGAGCGCAGCCGCTGCGGCGACGACCTCCTCGCCGTCCTCGCCGTCGGCGCCGCGGTAGCCCCAGTAGCAGAAGGCCGGCCGCAGGCGCTTGCCGCCGGCGACGAGGTCGGACAGGGCGTCGGTGAGCGGCCCGAGCTCCTCGCTGATCGCGTCGAGGGCCGGCAGCTGGCTGGCTACGAAGCCGTCGAGCGCCTTCTGCACGCGCTGGCGGAGGTCGTCGCGGTCGAGCGGGTCAGTGCTCATGGCGTCACCGTACGGCGTGACGGCCGGTCGGACCATCAGCGGATAACCTCGAACCGTGCCGGCGCCGACGATCAAGGACATGCTCGACCGCGGCGCGCGCCTGTTCTCCTTCGAGTTCTTCCCGGCCAAGACCGACGAGGGCGAGCGCCAGCTCTGGACGGCGATCCGGCAGCTCGAGCCGCTGCACCCCGACTTCGTCTCCGTGACGTACGGCGCCGGCGGCTCGACCCGCGACCGCACGATCGCGATGACCGAGCGCATCGCCACCGAGACGACGCTGACGCCGCTGGCCCACCTCACGGCGGTCGACCACTCGGTCGCCGAGCTGCGCCGCATCGTGGGGCAGCTCGCGGACGCCGGCGTCCGCAACGTCCTGGCACTGCGCGGCGACCCGCCGGGCGACCCGCAGGCCGAGTGGGTCAAGCACGCGCAGGGCCTGGAGTACGCCTCCGAGCTCGTCTCGCTCGTCAAGGCGTCGGGCGACTTCTGCGTGGGCGTGGCGGCGTTCCCGGAGAAGCACCCGCGCTCGGCCGACTTCGACAGCGACGTCGAGCGCTTCGTCGCGAAGTGCCGCGCCGGCGCCGACTTCGCGATCACGCAGATGTTCTTCCGCGCCGACGACTACCTGCGCCTGCGCGACCGGGTCGCCGGCACCGGCTGCGAGGTGCCGATCATCCCGGGCGTCATGCCCGTGACGAACGTCGCGCAGATCGAGCGGATGGCGGCCCTGTCCGGCGCGGCCTTCCCGCCCGAGCTCGCCGCCGAGCTGCACGCCGTCGCCGACGACCCGGACGCCGTGCGGCGCGTGGGCGTCGACGCGGCGACCGCGATGTGCGACCGGCTGCTGGCCGAGGGCGCGCCGGGGCTGCACTTCATCACCCTGAACCGGTCGACGGCGACGCGGGAGATCTGGTCGCGGCTCGGCCTGCGGTCGGGGCTGAAGAGCGCGTGAGGCCGGCTGCATGAGGCTGGCGCACCGCGTCCACACCGCCGGCGACCCCGCGCAGGTCTGGCAGGTGCTCGGTGATCCCAGCCGCTGGGCGGAGTTCGAGCTCTCGCTGCGGGGCGTCCGGGGCCGGCCGGAGCGGGCGCTGACCGGGCAGCGGCTCACCGGCCTGTCGCGGTTCGCCACGCTCGGCATCCCGATCGACGTGGTCGAGTCGACGCCGTCGTCGCGGCTGGTGCTGCTCGTGCACGTGCTGCCGGGGCTGCGCGAGCAGGTCACCTTCGACGTCGCGCCCGCCGCGCGCGGCGGCAGCGACGTCACGGTGTCGGTCGTCGTCGACGGGCTCCTCGGCTGGCCGGCGGTCACGCCGCTGTTCCTGGGCAACGTGCTCACGGTGCGCCTGCTGGGGGTCCGCGTGGACCGGATCGCGCGGGCGGCCCGCCGCGCCGCATGACGGGGTGGCTCCTGGCCGGTGCGGGCTCGGCGCTCGTGCTCGTCGGCCTGGTGACCGCCCGGCGCCCGCTCGAGCCGGTGCCTGACCGCGAGGGCTACTTCGACCGCTGGTCGGCGACGCACGGCGGTTACGACCCGCGCACCGGCAGCGTGTGGGTGCGCGGCTGGCTGTCGATGGTGCTGGTCCTGGCGCGGCCGCTCGCCCGGGTCGGCGTCTCGCCGGACGTCGTGACCTGGTCGTCGCTGTGGCTGGCGCTGCTGGTGCTCTGGCTGGCGTCCCTCGGCGGCGCGTGGGCGGTCCTCGCGGGCGTGCTGGTGGTGGCGAGCGCCCTGCTCGACTCGCTCGACGGCGGACTGGCCGTGCTGGAGGACCGGCAGAGCTCGTGGGGCTACGTGCTCGACTCCGTCGTCGACCGGTGCTCCGACGTCGTGTGGGTGCTGGCAGCGGTGGCGCTCGGGTGCCCGCTCGAGCTGGCGCTCGCCGTCGTGTTCGGCATCTTCCTGCTGGAGTACCTGCGGGCCCGGGCCGGCAACGCGGGGTTCGACGAGGTCGGGGTCGTGACCGTCGCGGAGCGGCCGACGCGGGTGATCGTGCTGGCGCCGACGCTGGCGGTGTGCGGGGCGCTGCCGTCGTACGCCGACGTGGTGTCGGTGGCCGGGCCCGCCGTGCTGCTGGGGCTGACGGCGGTGGGGGTCGTGCAGCTGGGGGTCGTGGTGCGGCGGGGGCTGGCGTAGCCGTCGTACGTGCCGGCCGAGATGGTCCGGTCTGCCTCCCGCAGGACTACCGTCGTCGCCTTCCGGCCGGGAGGCTCCCGTGGACTCCGACGACATCCGCGAGCTCGACCCCTTCCTGCAGCTCACCGTCGTCCGGAGCGAGTTCGCCGATCCGCAGGACCTGGTGGCGCTGGCATCGAGGCGCGGCGGGGAGGGGCACCACACGCTGGCGGAGTTCGGGCGACTTCACGCTGAAGCCGTCGAGCTGCTGGCCAGGCACCCGGACGCGGAGATCCGGGCGCTGCTCGTCCGCAACAGGCGGTTGGCCCCTGGTCCTGCAGCGCTGCGGGAGGCGCTGCTCCTGGGAGACCCCTCGAGCTGGGTGCGCTCGGAGCTGCTCGAGCTCGACCTGTCGGTCGCTCTGCGGACGAGGGTCCTCGCGTCCTTGGCGGAGTCCGAGATCCTGCACCCCC
>CADCUE010000110.1 GCA_902805805.1 uncultured Frankineae bacterium
GCCTCGAGGGCCGCTTCGGCCTCCCCGAGCCGCTCGAGCAGCCAGCCGAGCGCGTCCGTCGGTGCCGGCAGCGACGCCCAGGCCACCTCGTCGGTGGCCGTGCGCGTGCCCGCCCCCCCGAGCGCCGCCACCACGGGCACGGGGCAGTCGGCGACCGCGTCGGCCACCTCGAGCGCGTCGTACGTCGCCAGGCCGAGCGGCCGGCCCTGCGCGCGCAGCAGCAGGACGACGTCGCCGTCCGCACCGGCCGCGCGCACGGCGCCGGCCAGCACCGCCGGTGCGTCCTTGCCGGTCAGGACGACGGGGTGCACCGCCAGGTGCACGTCGTAGCGGGACTGCGCGAGCTGCTCCTGCGCCCGCGCGGCGTCGGCGGGAGCCGCGACGACGGCCACCTCGAGCGGGGCGGTGCGGCCGTCGAGCCGGCGCTGCCGGGCGGCGAGGCCCGCGCCGACGACGTGCTGCAGCGCGGCCTCCCGCGCACCGGCCAGCTCGAGGGCGGTCGGCGTCGGGTCGAGCTCCGAGACGAGGAACACGACGGCTCCGCGCGCCGCGTCGTACCGCAGCAGACCGCCCACCCGCGCGAGCCGGCCCTCGCGCACGACGTCCTCGAGATCGGCGTCGTGCGAGCGGTGCAGCAGGTCGCGCACGGCGGCGACGCCGTCCGAGGGGACGAGGCACGGCAGCGAGAAGACGTCGTCGCCGGTCGAGGGGTGCAGCGCGAAGCGCAGGCCGTCGTCCGCGTCGAACGGCGCCCCGACCTCGCCCGCCACCCACACCCGGTGCGGGAAGGCGATGTGGAACTGGCTCTCCACCATCCGCCGCACGTCCGGCACCCCGTGCGTGCCGCGTCCCAGGGCCGTCGCGCGCACCTGCCGGGCGCCGGTGCCCTCGAAGGTCAGCCGGGTCTCCCGGGCGCTCGCCTGCTCGCTCACGCCCCGCAGAGTAGGCGGCGCGCCTGGCTAGCGTGTGCCCCCCGGCTCGGACGACCCCACGGAGACCGCATGGACCTGCCCGACTCGCCGTGGTGGCGCAGCGCCGTCGTCTACCAGGTCTACCCCCGCAGCTTCGCGGACGGAGACGGCGACGGGATCGGGGATCTGGCGGGCGTGCGCAGCCGGCTCGACCACCTGCAGCACCTCGGCGTCGACGTGCTGTGGCTGTCGCCGGTCTACCCGTCGCCGCAGGACGACAACGGCTACGACATCAGCGACTACCAGGACATCGAGCCGGTCTTCGGCACGCTCGAGGACTTCGACCGGCTGCTGCACGACGTGCACGACCGCGGCATGAAGCTGATCATGGACCTGGTCGTCAACCACACCTCCGACGAGCACCCGTGGTTCGTCGCGTCGCGGTCGAGCAAGGACGACCCGAAGCGCGACTGGTACTGGTGGCGGCCGGCGCGGGCCGGCATGGAGGCGGGCGCCCCGGGCGCCGAGCCGAACAACTGGAGCTCGTCGTTCAGCGGCTCGGCCTGGCAGCTGGACGAGGCGACCGGCGAGTACTACCTGCACCTGTTCTCGCGCAAGCAGCCGGACCTCAACTGGGAGAACCCGGAGGTGCGGTCGGCGGTCCACGCGATGATGCGGTGGTGGCTCGACCGGGGCGTCGACGGCTTCCGGATGGACGTCATCAACTACATCTCCAAGGTCACGGACCTGCCGGACGCCCACTCCGCGAGCGGCGCGCTGTTCGCCGACGGCTTCGAGCACTACGCCTCCGGCCCGCGCATCCACGAGTTCCTGCAGGAGATGCACCGGGAGGTCTTCGCCGGGCGTCCCGACCGGCTGCTGACCGTCGGCGAGATGCCCGGGGTCACGGTCGAGGACGCCCGGCTGTTCACCGACCCCGCCCGCGGCGAGGTCGACATGGTCTTCCAGTTCGAGCACGTGCGGCTCGACCAGGGCGTCGACAAGTGGGACGTCCGCCCGCTCGACCTGCGCGACCTCAAGGCCTCGCTCGGCCGCTGGCAGGCGGGCCTGGCCGAGGTCGGCTGGAACAGCCTCTACTGGGACAACCACGACCAGCCGCGCGCGGTCTCCCGCTTCGCGGACGACGGCGAGCACCGGGTCGAGTCGGCGAAGATGCTGGCGACCGTCCTGCACCTGCACCGCGGGACGCCGTACGTCTACCAGGGCGACGAGATCGGCATGGTCAACCCCCCGTGGGGGTCCATCGACGAGTTCCGCGACATCGAGTCGCTCAACCACTACGCCCACACCGCCGGAGCGGGCCTGGCCGATCCCGAGCACGTGCTCGACAGCCTGCGGCACCGCGGCCGTGACAACGCCCGCACGCCGATGCAGTGGGACGGCAGCCCGAGCGCCGGCTTCACCACCGGCGAGCCGTGGATCGCGGTGAACCCCGACCACGTCGAGGTCAACGTCGCCGCCCAGCGGGACGACCCCGACTCGGTGCTGGCCCACTACCGGCAGCTGATCGCGCTGCGGCACGAGGAGCCCGCGGTCGTGGAGGGGGACTTCACGATGCTGCTGGCGCAGGACGAGCGGGTCTACGCGTTCGTGCGCCGGCTGGGCAGCACGCAGCTGCTCGTGCTCGGCAACTTCTCCGCCGACGTGGTGCCCGCACCGGTGCCCGACGCGCAGGCCTGGGCCGAGGCCGAGCTCGCCGTCGGCCGCGTCGGCGCGCCCGCCTCCGCCGACGCGCCGCTGGTGCTGGGGCCCTGGGAGGGGCGCGTCTACCGACGCCGCGGCTGACCGCCAGCGCGCGCCGGGCGGCGGGGCGTGGCACGCGCCCGGGCGGGGCAGGAGGCCGCGGTGGCCGACTTCGACATCACCGCCCTGATCCTGTCCGAGCACGAGGCGTTCCGGCGCGCGTTCACCGAGATCGAGCAGCTCACCGATCCCGGCGAGCTCGGGTCCCGCTGGCGCGAGCTCGCGGACCAGCTCGAGGTGCACGCGGCCGGGGAGGAGCAGATCTTCTACCCCGAGCTGCTGCAGGACGTCGACGACAGCGAGGACGACACCGAGCACGCGGTCAAGGACCACAACGAGATCCGCGACACCACGTCGGCCGTCGACCAGCACGAGGTCGGCAGCGACGCCTGGTGGGAGGCGTTCCGGACCTGCCGCGAAGCGACGGTCGACCACCTCGGCGAGGAGGAGAACGACGTCCTCCCGCCGTTCGCCGAGCAGGTCAGCGCCGAGCGCCGCGACGAGCTGGGCCTGCGCTGGCTGGAGTTCCACGAGCACCACGAGGACGCCGAGGGGCTGAGCGGCCAGCCCGTGGACCCGCAGGCGTACGTCGAGGAGCACTCCTGACGGAGCCGCCGCCCGCGGCCGAGCCGTAGGGTCTCGCGGGTGCCGGCCCTCGACGCGAGCATCGACGCGAGGAGCTGGAAGCGGGCCGCCTTCGCGCTGTTCGCCGTGGCCGCGGGCACCAACGTCCCGACCCCGCTGCTGCTGGTCTACCGCGACACCCTCGACCTCGGGCCGGACGTGCTCACCGCGGTGTTCGGCTGCTACGCCCTCGGGCTGGTGCCGGCGCTGGCGCTGGCCGGTCCCCTGTCGGACCGCTTCGGCCGGCGGGCCGTCGTCCTGCCCTGCACGGTCCTGGCGGCCCTGACCTCGCTGCTGCTCATCGCGGCGGCGTCCTCCCTGCCGGTGCTGTTCGCCGGCCGGGCGCTGCAGGGCGCCGTCAGCGGAGCGGTGTTCAGCGTGGCGAGCGCGTGGATCGCCGAGCTGTCGCTGGTGTCCGGGGACGGCGCCGCCGGGCGGCGCGCCGCGGTGGCCATGACCGGCGGCTTCTCGCTCGGGCCGGCCGTGTCCGGGGTCCTCGGCCAGTACGCCCCGCTCCCGACGACCCTGCCCTACCTCGTGCACGTGGCCCTGGTCGTGGTCGGCCTGGTCGCGGTCCTGCGCGTGCCGGAGACGGTGGCGCTGGTCCCGCAGGCCGAGCGCCCCGTGAAGGGCCCGCTGGTCGAGCGCGCCGACCGGGTGGTGCTGCTGACCGTCCTCGCGCCGCTCGCGGTCTGCGTCTACGCCTTCCCGACCGTCGTCGTCTCGGCCGTCCCGGTGCTGGTGGAGACCGACGCCCCGCCGGTCCTGCTCACCGGGGTGCTGGCCGGGCTCACGCTCGGGTTCGGCACGGTCGCCGCGCCGCTGCAGCGGCGGCTGGGCTCGTGGACGGCCCTGGCGGCGGTCCTGCTGGGGGTCGTCGGCTACCTGACGGCGATGGCCGGCGCGGACAGCGGCTCGCCGCCGCTGCTGCTCGCCTCGTCGCTGCTGCTCGGCTCGGGGGGCGGCCTGGCCCTCGCGTCCGGTCTGACCCTCACCGCCCGCCTGGCCCGCCCTGGTCGGCGCGGCGCCCTGTCGGCCGTCTTCCTCGGGTGCGCCTACATCGGCTTCGGCGCGCCGTACGTCGTCGCCGTCGCCGCGCAGGCCACGTCCGTCGAGGTGCCGCTCGCGGTCGGGGCCGGGCTGTCGGCGCTGCTGGCTGCGCGCCTGCTCGTCGCGACG
>CADCUE010000111.1 GCA_902805805.1 uncultured Frankineae bacterium
CGACGGGCGAGGTCATGGGCATCGACAGCGTCTTCGGCACCGCCTACGCCAAGAGCCAGGCGGCGGCGTACGGCGAGCTGCCGACCAAGGGCCGGGTGTTCGTCAGCGTCGCCAACCGCGACAAGCGGGCCATGCTGTTCCCGGTCAAGCGGCTGGCCGACCTCGGCTTCGAGGTGCTGGCCACGGAGGGCACCGCGGAGGTCCTGCGCCGCAACGGCGTCGTCACGCGGGTCGTCGGCAAGCACTCGCAGGGCCGTGGCGACGACGTCGTGCCGCTGATCCTGGCCGGCGAGGTCGACCTGGTGCTCAACACGCCGTTCGGGGTCGGGGCGCGGCGGGACGGCTACGAGATCCGCACCGCTGCCGTGTCGCGCGGCATCCCGTGCATCACCACGATCCAGGGCGTCGCGGCCTGCGTGCAGGGCATCGAGGCGCTCGTGCGCGGCGACATCGGGGTGCGGTCGCTGCAGGAGCACCACCGTCGGATGGGCGCCTCCGCAGCGGTGCCGCCGGCGGCTCCGCAGGTCGGCGGGGCGCGCTGATGCCCGTCCAGGTCACGGCCGAGGTGCTGTCGGTCAAGCGCATCGGGGCCTACACCGCGATGACCCTCATCGCGCCGGGCGTTCCGGAGCTCACCCGCCCGGGGCACTTCCTGGCCGTGCAGGTCGGCGGCCCGGAGTCGAGCATGCTGCTGCGGCGCGCCTTTGCGCTCCACGACGTGCAGGAGCGCGGCGTCTACGGCGGGACGGTGCAGTTCGTGTTCGCGGTGCACGGCAAGGGCACCGCGTGGCTGGCCGACCGCCGCCCGCAGGACCGCCTCGACGTGGTCGGCCCGCTCGGCAAGCCCTTCCGGCTGCCGGCGCACCCGGTCAACGCGACCCTCGTCGGCGGCGGCTACGGCAGCGCGCCGCTGCTGCCGCTCGCCCGCGTGCTGCGCGAGCGGGGCTGCCGGGTCAGCTTCGTCCTCGGCGCCGGCAGCGTCGACCGGCTGTTCGGCCATCTCGACGCCAAGCGGATGGCCGACTCGATCGCGGTCACGACCGACGACGGCTCCCTGGGCCAGCGCGGGCGGGTCAGCGACGTCCTGCCGGCCGTGCTCGAGCGGACCGACTGCGACGTCGTCTACGCCTGCGGGCCGATGGGCATGCTGCGGGCCGTCGCCGACCTCGCGGCCGCGCGCGGCGTGCCGTCCCAGGTGGCGGTGGAGGAGTCCATGGCCTGCGGCATCGGCGTCTGCATGACCTGCGTGCTGCCGGTCGTGGGCGACGACGGCCGCACCCGGATGGTGCGCTCCTGCGTCGAGGGGCCGGTGTTCCTCGGCGACCGGGTGCGCTGGGACGACGTCGGCACGGTCCCGGCCGACACGGTCGGCGCCATCACCGCGCCGGGAGCGCACCGGTGACCCGCGTCGACCTGCGCACGACGCTGGCCGGGGTGCCGTTCCCCAACCCCGTCTTCACCGCGTCGGGGTGCGCGGCCGCCGGGCAGGAGCTGCACGCCTTCTTCGACGTCGCCTCGATCGGCGGCGTCGTCACCAAGTCGATCATGCTGGCGCCGCGGTCCGGACGGGCCACGCCGCGCATGGCCGAGACGCCGAGCGGGATGGTCAACTCCATCGGCCTGCAGGGGCCGGGCATCGACGCCTTCCTCGAGCGCGACCTCGCCTGGCTCGCCGACCACGGCGCGCGCGCCGTCGTCTCCATCGCCGGCGGCAGCACCGAGGAGTACGCGCTGCTCGCCCAGCGGCTGCGCGACCGCCCCGGCATCGCGATGATCGAGGTCAACATCTCCTGCCCCAACGTCGAGGACCGCGGGCAGGTCTTCGCCTGCGACCCCTCGGCCGCCTCGAACGTCGTCGACGCCGTCCGGCGCAACACCCCGGCGGGGGTCCCGGTCTTCGCCAAGCTCTCCCCGGACGTCACGGACATCACCACGATCGCCCGGGCCTGCGTCGGAGCCGGCGCCGACGGGCTCTCGGTCATCAACACCCTGCTCGGCATGGTCATCGACACCACGACCATGCGGCCGGTGCTCGGCGGCGTCACCGGGGGCCTGTCCGGTCCGGCGATCCGGCCGGTCGCCGTCCGCTGCGTCTGGCAGGTGCACGCCGCGCTGCCCGACGTGCCGATCCTGGGCATGGGCGGCATCCGGACCGGTCTGGACGCCCTGGAGTTCCTGCTGGCCGGTGCCAGCGCCGTGAGCGTCGGGACGACCGTGTTCGGCGACCCCACCGCCCCGGTGCGGGTCCTGCGCGAGCTGGAGCAGGCGCTCGCCGACCGGGGCATCTCCCGGCTCGCCGACGTCGTGGGGCTCGCGCACCGGCCGCCGGAGCTGCGCGTCCCGGAGGACCCCGACCCGCCGGGCGACGACCTGGCACCCCTGACCGCCGCACGACAGGAGCCCGCATGAGACCGGACCCGGCGTGAAGCCACCCATCGCCGTCGCGCTCGACGCCCCCGACGCCGAGACGGCGGCCCGGTGGGCGCGGGCCGTGACGCCGCACGTCGCGGTGGTCAAGGTCGGCCTGGAGCTGTTCTGCCGCAGCGGCCCGTCGGTCGTGCAGAGCGTGCGCGGCGCGTCCGGGACGGGGCTGTTCCTCGACCTCAAGCTGCACGACATCCCCAACACGGTGGCCGGCGCCGCCCGGTCGGTGGCGCGCCTCAAGCCGACCTACCTGAC
The DNA here is from genome assembly GCA_902805805.1 of uncultured Frankineae bacterium. The sequence continues at coordinate 2,680 of CADCUE010000111.1, forward strand.
CGTGCACGCCGTCGGGGGTGCGGCCATGGTCCGCGCCGCGGTGGACGCCGCGGAGGGGGTGACCATCGCCGCCGTCACCGTCCTGACGAGCACCGACGAGGCGACGCTCGACGCGGTGGGGCTCGCCGGTCCGTCCCTCGACGCCGTCCGGCGGCTGTCCGTGCTGGCCGTCGGGGCGGGTGCCGGCGCCCTGGTCTGCTCCCCGCACGAGGTCGCAGCCGTACGGGCCGAGGTCGGCCCCGACATCGTGCTCATCACCCCCGGGGTGCGCCCGGCCGGCGCCGACGCGCAGGACCAGGCCCGCGTCGCGACCCCCGAGCAGGCCCTGCGTGACGGGGCCGACCTGCTCGTCATCGGCCGGCCGATCACGGGCGCGGCCGACCCCGGCGCCGCGGCGGCCCGCATCGCCGCCAGCCTGCCCCGCCGCTGACGCCGAGCGCTCACCGCCCGTCCCGCCCGGGCGGTGGCCGGCCGTCACGACGGACCGCGCAGGGGGGTGCGTTGCTCACGCCCCGCCCACGCCGCTAGGTTCCGAGCGTCCCCGACCTCCGTCCGTTCCGATCCTGAGGTGAAGCCGCGTGGCGCTGCCGTCCCTGACGCCCGAGCAGCGGGCTGCTGCCCTCGAGAAGGCCGCCGCCGCCCGCAAGGCCCGCGCCGAGCTCAAGGTCCGCCTGAAGTCCAGCGGCACCAGGCTCGACGACGTCCTGGCCGACGGGGCCAAGGACGACGTCATCGGCAAGATGAAGGTCGTCGCCGTGCTCGAGGCGATGCCGGGCGTCGGCAAGGTGCGCGCCCAGCGGATCATGGAGCGCCTCGAGATCTCCCCGTCGCGGCGGCTCCGGGGTCTGGGTGCCAAGCAGCGAGAGGCTCTCGTCCGGGAGTTCAGCGGGTCTTGACCGATCGACCGGGCCCCGGCCGGCTCACCGTCCTGTCGGGTCCGTCCGGTGTCGGCAAGGGCAGCGTCGTGAAGGTCCTGCGCACCCGCCACCCCGACGTCTGGCTGTCGGTGAGCGTGACCACCCGGGCGCCCCGGCCGGGCGAGCGGGACGGGGTCGAGTACTTCTTCGTCGACCAGGCGGAGTTCGACCGCAGGGTGGCGGCCGGCGAGCTGCTGGAGCACGACGACCACCTGGGCGCCTCGTACGGCACGCCGCGCGGTCCCGTCGAGGAGCAGCTGGCCGCGGGCACCCCGGTGCTGCTGGAGATCGACCTGCACGGCGCGCGGCAGGTCCGCGCGCGGATGCCGACCTCGCAGCTGGTGTTCCTCGCGCCGCCGTCGTTCGACGAGCTGGCCCGCCGGCTCGTCGGGCGGGGCACCGAGGACGACCTCGCGGTGCGCGAGCGGCTGGACCGGGCCCGCCTCGAGATGGCCGCGGAGGACGAGTTCGACGTCGTCGTGGTCAACGACGACCTCGAGACGGCCGCGGACCGGCTGGTAGCGTTGATGTCCGCATCACCGACCGCCTGAGCCGCTGCTGCGCCCGCCCGGCTCACCGCGTCGTCCCGCTCGCCCCCTGATCTGTCTGGAGCACCGCTGTGGCCGGCACCGTCGCCAACCCGATCGGCATCACCAACCCCCCGATCGACGAGCTGCTCGCCGCCACCGACTCCAAGTACAGCCTGGTCATCTACGCCGCCAAGCGCGCCCGGCAGATCAACGCCTACTACTCCCAGCTCGGCGAGGGCCTGCTGGAGTACGTCGGCCCGCTGGTCGAGACCGGCGTGCAGGAGAAGCCGCTGTCCATCGCCCTGCGCGAGATCAACGGCGGGCTGCTCACGCCCGA
>CADCUE010000112.1 GCA_902805805.1 uncultured Frankineae bacterium
CCAGTCGTCGTGGTCCTGCAGTCATGACGCCAGCAGGACGACCGAGGTTGTGTGCTGCACCAGCCGAGCTCTCGGCCGGGCGCAGCACGGCGCGTGCAGACTCAGCTGCGTCCCTGGTCCCTCAGTCCCTCGTACGCGGTGGCACTGCCCGCGCGGCCCGCCGACCGCTGGGCAGCGCGCGCCGCCTCGTGCTCGGCCGCAGCGCTCGCCGGCCGTGCGGCGGTCCGCGTCCCCGTCAGTCTGGTGAGCAGCGTCCGCAGTGCACCCATCGCCGTCCCCGTTCTCGCCGTCGCGTCGTCGGACGACAGCCTGGCACGGCCGTCCCGCTCCGAGCGCCGGTAGTTGCCATGCCGCCCTCTTTCGGGTGTGCTCCGCCTCACACGACGAGAGGATGCCGGCATGACGCAGACGGTGGAGGCGCCGGACACGGTCGAGCCGCAGGCACGGGTCGACCGGTGGCTCACCGAGTTCGAGGACGCGCTGGTGGGCCGCGACGTCCAGCGCGCGGCCGGCATGTTCGCGGCCACCAGCTTCTGGCGCGACCTGGTCTCCTTCACCTGGAACATCACCACGGTCGAGGGCCCGGCAGGAGTCGCCGACCTGCTGCACGCGACGCTCGAGGGCACCGCTCCGCGCGGCTTCGCGACCGAGGAGCCGCCGACCGAGGAGGACGGCGTCACGACGGCGTGGCTGACGTTCGAGACGGCCGTCGGGCGCGGACGAGCGGTGCTGCGCCTCGTGCAGGAGGCCGGACCGGACGGCTCCGCCGATCGGGCCTGGACGTTCCTCACGACGCTGTACGAGCTCAAGGGCCACGAGGAGCCCCGCGGGACGCACCGCCCCCTGGGTGCGCAGCACGGCGCGACCCGGGAGCGCGTGACCTGGCTCGAGCAGCGCCAGCGCGAGGCCGAGTCGCTCGGCTCGACGACGCAGCCGTACGTCCTCGTGGTCGGGGGCGGGCAGGGCGGCATCGCGCTGGGCGCCCGCCTGCGCCAGCTGGGCGTGCCGAGCCTGGTCATCGACAAGCACCCGCGTCCGGGCGACCAGTGGCGCAGCCGCTACAAGTCGCTCTGCCTGCACGACCCGGTCTGGTACGACCACCTGCCGTACCTGGCTTTCCCGGACAACTGGCCGGTGTTCGCGCCCAAGGACAAGATCGGTGACTGGCTCGAGGCGTACACCAAGGTCATGGAGGTGCCCTACTGGTCGAGCACCGTGGCGACCGGCGCCTCCTGGTCCGACGAGACGCAGGAGTGGACCGTCACCGTGGAGCGGGAGGGCAAGCCGCTCACCCTGCGACCTGCCCAGCTGGTGCTCGCGACCGGCATGTCCGGCAAGCCCAACGTCCCCGACCTGCCCGGGAAGGACGTGTTCCGCGGAGACCAGCACCACTCCTCCGCCCACCCCGGTCCCGACGCCTACGCCGGGAAGAAGTGCGTGGTCATCGGCAGCAACAACTCCGCCTTCGACATCTGCGGTGCGCTGTGGGAGCACGGCGCCGAGGTGACGATGGTGCAGCGCTCGTCGACGCACATCGTCAGGAGCGACAGCCTGATGGAGATCGGCCTCGGCGCGCTCTACTCCGAGCAGGCCGTCGCCGCCGGTGTCACCACCGACAAGGCCGACATGGTCTTCGCGTCCCTGCCGTACCGGATCCTGCACGAGTTCCAGATCCCGCTCTACCAGCAGATGGCCGAGCGCGACAAGGACTTCTACGACCGGCTGGAGAAGGCCGGCTTCTGGCTCGACTGGGGTGACGACGGGTCGGGCCTGTTCATGAAGTACCTGCGCCGCGGGTCGGGCTACTACATCGACGTGGGCTCTGCCGACCTGGTGGCGGACGGGGACGTGCAGCTGGCGCACGGCCGGGTGTCGCACCTGACGGAGGGCAGCGTGGTGCTCGAGGACGGCACCGAGCTGCCGGCCGACCTCGTCGTCTACGCGACCGGCTACGGCTCGATGAACGGCTGGGCCGCCGACCTGATCAGCCCGGAGGTGGCCGACAAGGTCGGCAAGGTGTGGGGCCTCGGGTCCGACACCACCAAGGACCCCGGTCCGTGGGAGGGCGAGCAGCGCAACATGTGGAAGCCCACCCAGCAGCCCGGCCTGTGGTTCCACGGCGGCAACCTGCACCAGTCCCGGCACTACTCGCTGTACCTCGCGCTGCAGCTCAAGGCGCGCTGCGAGGGCATCCCCACACCGGTCTACGGGCTGCAGGAGCCGCACCACCTGCGGTGACGCGGCGTCGGCGCCAGCCGGCCCGGGCCTCAGCCCTGTGCGTCCGCACGGAGCGCCAGCCACCGCAGGGCCAGCACGTAGCCGTCGACGCCCAGACCGGTCAGCACGGCCGTGGCCACGCCGGAGACGTAGGAGTGGCCGCGGAACGCCTCGCGGGCGTGCACGTTGGTGAGGTGCACCTCCAGCAGGGGTGCGGTGAGCATGGCGCACGCGTCCCGCAGGGCGACGGACGTGTGCGTCCAGGCCGCGGGGTTGAGGACGACGGGCACGGCCCGGTCGGCCGCCTCGTGCAGCCAGCCGAGCATCTCGTGCTCGGCGTCGGTCTGCCGCACCTCGACGTCGAGCCCGAGCTCGGCGCCCTCGGTGCGGCACAGCTCGACGAGCTCGGCGTGGGTCGTGCGGCCGTACGTGTCCGGCTCGCGCCGGCCCAGTCGACCGAGGTTGGGTCCGTTGAGCACGAGGACCTGCACGTGGGCTCCCTTCGCGTCCCGGCGGACCGCCCGAACCTAGCCGTCCCGTCCCCTGGGGCGGTCGCGCTTGCGCTGGTACAGCGCCGAGTCGGCCCGCTGGAGCAGCATCCGCGCGTCGTCGCCGGTCGAACGAGTGGCGGTCCCCGCGCTGAACTGCACGCCGTCCGGGCTCAGCGCCCTGAGCCGCGCCACCGCGGCCTCGGCAGCGGCGAGCCCCGTGGTCGGCAGGAGGAGCGCGAACTCGTCGCCGCCGATGCGCGCCAGCAGGTCCGGCGCACGGACGGCGTCATGCCAGGCCGCGGTGATCCGACGCAGCAGGTCGTCGCCCGCAGGGTGCCCGTGCGCGTCGTTGTAGGACTTGAAGTGGTCGAGGTCGAGCAGCACGAGCGCCAGCTGCCCGTCCTCCCGCGTGGCCCGGGACAGCTCGCGGGTCAGCGTGTCGTCGAAGGTCCGGCGGTTGGCGAGCCCGGTGAGGCTGTCCGTGTGCGCGGCGGCCGCCAATCGCGCCGACACCTCCAGGCGCTGGACGACCAGGCCGGCCTCGGCGGCCAGCATCGCGAGCAGGTCCATGGTCGTCGCCGACAGCGGTCCCTGAGGACGCAGCCAGCCGACGGCGAGCAGCCCGACGAGCCCCTCGCCCATGACGACGGGCTCGGTCGCGAGGGTTCCGAGGCCCCGCGACAGCCGGCTGCGCACCGCGTCCGGGTCGGGACCGTCCTCACCGAGGTCGGTCAGGCCCTGGCCGTCCGGGCCGAACGCCGTCGCCACGGCTCGCAGCGCCGCCGACGGCTGCGGGCCGTCGGGCACGTACAGCCAGGCGCCGTCGCACCTGGTGGCGCGTGGAGCGGTGTCGACCAGCAGGCGGTGGACGTCCTCGGGCCGGTCCAGGTGCAGGAGCGCCCGCCGGTGCTCGGCGAGCACCCGCAGGACGTGCTCGTGGGCGCGGCGCTCGGTGAGATCGGAGCCCAGAGCGTGGAACAGGTAGCCGGTGTCGGTGCGCTGCGCCCAGATGGTGAGCTCGACGGGCACCTGCGAGCCGTCGGAGCGCACGGCACGCACGACGACCGGCGCGTCGACGCCGCGTCCGTGCCCCGTCCGGACGTAGTCGTCGATGCCCCTGCGGTGAGCACTGCGGTACGCCGGCGGCACGATGAGGTCCTCGAGCAGGGTCCCCACCGCCTGCGCCGAGCTGAAGCCGAACAGCCGGCTCGCCGCCCGGTTCCAGCCCCGCACCACCCCCGACTCGTCCAGTGCGATGTAGAACTGGCTCGTCTCGCGCAGCACGGCCTCCGCCTGCTCGCGTGCCGCATCGCCGGGTCGGGCCCCTGCCGGCGTGCGCACGGACCTCACCGGCCTGCCGTCCTCCACGTCATCACGATGCCAGGCCGGCCGGACGCCTGCCGGCAGGACACGACGACCGTCACCCGTCCGCGTCGCCGCGCCTGTCGGGTGGTTCGCACCTTCCCTCAGCCGGCCCGGGCGGCCCGCGGCGGCAGACGGCGCGAACCGTCGCCCGTCGGCGTCGCAGGAGCGCTCAGCTTCGCAGTGCCCCACTGCACGACGACCAGCGTCCAGAAGGCGGCCAGCAGGGCGCCGGTGCAGTAGACGTAGAGCAGCAGCAGTGCGGGCACGAGTGCCTCCGGGTCAGGGGATGCTCCAGCGCGCGTCGCGCCGGTCGAGACGGCGCTTGCCCTGGAGCCGGCGATCAACTCCTCCCGGCCACGTGATCGCCGGTCACCTCGGGCGGTGCTGCGCGGTGTACGGTCGCGCCCTTCCCAGCAGGAGGTCGCAGTGGTGGCGGACGAGCCTCGGGTCGTGGCGGTCGTGGGAGCAGGCACGATCGGGTTGTCCTGGGCCACCCTGTTCGCCGCTCACGGCCTCGAGGTCCGGGTGCAGGACCCCCGCCCCGATCTGGAGCAGGCTGTCGGCGCCGCGGTGCGGCAGCTCGCCGCCACGCTGCCCGGCGGAGCGCAGGACCCCGAGGTGCTGCTGAGCCGGATCGTGGTCGTGCCGGACCTCGAGCAGGCGGTGGCAGGGGCCGACGTGGTCCAGGAGAACGGCCCGGAGCGCATCGAGCTCAAGCGGGAGCTGTTCGCCCGGATGGAGAGCGCGGCTCGCCCGGACGCCCTGGTCCTGTCGTCGACCTCCGGGATCATGCCGTCGGACATGGCCCGCGACATGGCCCATCCCGAGCGGCTGCTCGTCGGGCACCCGTTCAACCCGCCGCACGTCGTGCCGCTGGTCGAGGTGGTGCCCGGAGAGCGGACGTCGCCCGAGGCCGTGGCGGCTGCGGTCGAGTTCTACCGGCGGCTCGGCAAGCAGCCGGTGGTGGTCCGCAAGGAGATGCCCGGCTTCGTCGCCAACCGGCTGCAGTCGGCGCTGTTCCGGGAGTCGGTGCACCTCGTGCTGTCCGGCGTGGTCAGCCCGGAGGACCTGGACACCATCGTCACGTCGTCCATCGGCACGCGCTGGGCGACCGCCGGGCCCTTCGAGAGCTTCGACCTCGGCGGCGGTCCCGGCGGACTGCGGCACCTGCTCGAGCACCTCGGGCCGGGGATGGCCCGGCGGTGGAAGGACCTGGGGCAGCCCGAGCTGACGCCCGAGACGGTGGAGCTGCTGAGCAGCGCGACCGAGCAGCGCTTCGCCGGGCAGGCGTACGAGCAGCGCACCGCAGAGCGCGACCGCAGGCAGCGCGCGGTCCTCGCGGCCCTCGCCGAGCCGGAGCCCGAGCCCGACCCCGAGCTCCAGCCCGAGGGCGGGGTGACCGCCTCGCCCGCGCTGCCCCGGCTGCTGGGCGACTTCTACGGCTACGAGCACCTGCTCTCGCAGCCGGACCAGGAGGTGCTGCTGCGGACCCGCGAGTGGCTCGAGCGCGAGGTCCGGCCGATCGCCAACGACCACTGGGCGCGCTCGGAGTTCCCGCACCACCTCATCCCGCAGATCGCCGAGCTGGGCATCGTCGGGCTGGGCTACCCGCGCGCGGACCGCCCTGCGGCCAGCCGACTGCTGACCGGCTTCCTGTCCGCGGAGTTCAGCCGGGTCGACACGTCCATGGCCACGTTCCTCGGCGTCCACAGCGGACTGGCGATGGGCAGCGTCGTGCTGTGCGGCTCGCCGGAGCAGCAGGCGCGCTGGCTGCCGGACATGTTCGCCCTGCGCAAGATCGGCGCCTTCGCCCTGACCGAGCGCGACGGCGGGTCCGACGTCGCGGGCGGCATGACGACGACCGCCCGGCGCGACGGCGACGCCTGGGTCCTCAACGGCGCCAAGCGGTGGATCGGCAACGGCACCTTCGCCGACCTCGTCGTCGTCTGGGCGCGCGACGAGGCCGACGGGCAGGTGAAGGGCTTCGTCGTCGAGAAGGGCACGCCCGGCTTCACGGCCACCAAGATGGAGGGCAAGCTGACGCTGCGCACGGTGCAGAACGCCGACATCGTGCTCACCGACTGCCGGGTGCCCGAGGCCGACCGGCTGCAGCGGGCCGACTCGTTCCGCGACACCTCGCGGGTCCTGCGCCTGACCCGCGGAGGCGTGGCCTGGAACGCCGTCGGCTGCATGATGGGCGCCTACGAGGTCGCCGTGGCGTACGCCGGAGCGCGCCGCCAGTTCGGCCACCCGATCGGCAGGTTCCAGCTGATCCAGGACCACCTGGTGACCATGCTGGGCGACATCACGTCCTCGCTCGGCATGGCGGTGCAGGTCGCGCGGCTGCAGGACGCCGACGCGTGCCTCGACGAGCAGGCGGCGCTGGCCAAGCTGGTCTGCACCGTCCGGCTGCGGGAGGCGGTCGCTCGCGGCCGGGAGCTGTTCGGCGGCAACGGGATGCTGCTGGAGTACGACATCGTCCGCTACTGGAACGACGCGGAGGCGCTGTACTCCTACGAGGGCACGCGGGAGATCAACACCCTGATCGTCGGACGCGCCATCACCGGACTGCAGGCGTTCGTCTGACGGGTCGACCTACAGACGGGGGTCCACCGGCTCGGACTCGAGGGCCAGCACGGCGAACACCGGCTCGTGCACGCGCCACAGCGGCTCGCCGCGCGCCAGGCGCTCGAGCGCCTCGATGCCGAGGGCGTACTCGCGGGCGGCCATCGACCGCTTGTGGCCCAGCCTGCGCGAGCGCAGCCGCTCGAGGTGGGCCGGCTCGGTGTAGTCGGGGCCGTAGATGATCCGCAGGTACTCGCGCCCGCGGACCTTGACCCCGGGCTGCGCGACGCCGCGGCCGGTCCTGACCAGGTTGGCGAGCGGCTTGACGACCATCCCCTCGCCGCCGGCCGCGGTGAGCTCGGTCCACCACCGGGTCGCGGTCTCGACCGACTCGGGATCGGTGACGTCCACCGGCAGGCGCCGGGTGGTCCGCACCAGGTCGGGGTCGGCCTCGACGAGCCGGTCCGCCAGCGCCAGGTGCCACAGGTGGTCGGCGTCGCTCCAGGTGCGGCCCTGGCTGGCGAGCAGCTGGAAGGGCGCGAGCTGCACGCCGTCCAGGCCGGACGTCGGCCAGACGTGGTGCCGGTAGGCCTCGGTGAAGGCCTGCGCGTTGACGGCACGGGACCGCGTCCGGTCGAGCAGGTCGCGGACGTCCACCCCGCGGGCGGCGACGGCCTCGAGCGCGGCGACCGCCGGGGGCAGGGCCGCCCGAGCCGCAGCACCCACCGCGGCGTACTGCGCGCGCAGCAGGTCCTCGGCCTTGGCGGACCAGGGCAGCAGCTCGCAGTCGAGCAGCAGCCAGTCGGTGCTCAGCTCGGCCCAGAGGCCGACCTCGCCGACGGCGGCCCCGAGCCGCTCGAGCAGCTGCTCGGTCAACGCCTCGGGGAAGAAGCTGCGACCGGTGCGCGTGTAGACGGCACCGCTGCGGCCACCGCCGAAGCGCTCGGCGGCGGCGCCGTCACGGCACACCAGCGCGACGGCGCGCGAGCCCATGTGCTTCTCCTCGCACACGACCGCCGGCACCCCCGTGCTGCGGTAGCCGTCGAAGGCCGAGAGCGGGTGCTCGAGCAGCTCGCCGGACGCTGCGGTCCCGCACGGCGCCATCGTCGGGGGGAGGTAGGGCAGCCAGCTGGGCTCGAGCGCGAAGCGGCTCATGACCTCGAGCGCTCCGGCGGCGTTCTCCTCCCGGACCGTGACCCGGCCGGCCAGGCGCGTCTGCACGCCCCGCCTGCCGAGCACGTCGGTGAGCGAAAGGTCCCCGGCGTCCGAGCGCGCCGGTCCGGCCTCCGCCGCGGGAGGGAACGGCTTGCTCGGCTCGTACCAGACCCGTGCCGCCGGGACCTGGACGACCTCCTTCTCGGGGTAGCGCAGTGCGGTCAGCGCGCCGCCGAAGACGCATCCGGTGTCCAGGCACATCGTCCCGTTGACCCACTCCGGTGTCGGGGTCGGGACGTGCCCGTACAGCACCATGGCCCGACCTCGGTAGTCGTCGGCCCAGGGGAGCCGCACCGGCAGCCCGAACTCGTCGGTCTCCCCGGTGGTGTCCCCGTAGAGGGCGAAGCTGCGCACCCGCCCGGACGCCCGGCCGTGGTAGGCCTGCTTGAGCCCGGCGTGGGCGACGACGAGCCGGCCGTCGTCGAGCACCAGGTGGGAGACGAGGCCGTCGCAGAACCGCTCGACCTGCTGCCGGAACTCCTCCGTCTCGCCGGAGAGCTGCTCCAGCGTCTCGGCCAGGCCGTGGCTGACCTGCACCGCCCGCCCGCGCAGCGCCCGGACCAGCTTGTTCTCGTGGTTGCCCGGCACGCACAGCGCGTGGCCGGCGGCGACCATGCCCATGACGAGGCGCAGGACGCCGGGGGAGTCGGGGCCCCGGTCGACGAGGTCGCCGACGAACACGGCCTTGCGGCCGGGGTGGGCGGCGTCGACGGCCCGGCCGAGGTCGTCGCGCACCAGCTCGTAGCCGAGGGTGGTCAGCAGCTGCTCGAGCTCGGCGCGGCAGCCGTGGACGTCGCCGACGACGTCGAACGGCCCGTGCTCGAAGCGGTGGTCGTTGAGCAGCTGCTCGCGGACGACCACCGCCTCGGCGACTTCCTGCTCCGAGCGCAGGACGTGGACCTTGCGGAACCCCTCCTTGCCGAGGTGCTTGAGCGAGCGGCGCAGCGCGTCGCGCTGGCGCTTGACGACGGACGCGCCGAACGTGCGGTCGGCCCGCGTGGCGTTGCGCTCGAGGCAGACGCGCTCCGGCAGGTCGAGCACGATCGCGACCGGCAGCACGTCGTGCGCCCGGGCGAGGGCGACGAGCTGCCGGCGCGCCTCGGGCTGGACGTTGGTCGCGTCGACGACCGTCAGCCGCCCGGCGTCCAGCCGCTTGCCGGCGATGTGGTGCAGCACGTCGAAGGCGGCCGCGCTGGCGGACTGGTCGTTCTCGTCGTCGGACACCAGACCGCGGCAGAAGTCGCTGGAGAGCACCTCGAAGCGGCCGAAGTGCGCGGCGCCGAAGGTGGACTTGCCGGAGCCGCTCGCCCCGACGAGGACCACCAGCGACAGCTCCGGAACGGCGTACGTGGTCATGCGCGTCTCCCGCTCATGTCGTCGACCGGCGGAAGGCGGCCAGCTGCGTCGGCGGGCCGACCTCGGGGTCGTCCTCGCCGACCGGCAGGTAGCGCACGCTGTAGCCGGCGGCGGCGGCCACCCTGTCGGCCCAGGACCGGAACTGCGCCCGGGTCCACTCGAACCGGTGGTCCCGGTGCCGCAGACCGCCCGCGGTCAGCGACGGGTAGCGGACGTTGTGCTCGACGTTGGGCGTCGTGACCACCACGCAGGTCGGCCGGGCGTGCGAGAACACCGACCGCTCGAGCGCAGGCAGGCGCGGCGGGTCGACGTGCTCGACGACCTCCATGAGGACCACGGCGTCGTGACCGGCCAGCCGGTCGTCCCGGTAGGTCAGCGACGACTGCAGCAGCTGCAGTCGGGCGCGCTGGCTGTCGGGCATCCGGTCGAGCCGCAGCCGCCGCTCGGCGAGCTCGAGGGCGCGGGAGGAGACGTCCACGCCGAGGACCCGGGTGAAGGCCGGGTCCCGGACCAGCTCCTGCAGCAGCGCGCCCTCGCCGCAGCCCAGGTCGACGACGCGAGCGGCGCCCTCGGCCCGCAGCACGGCGAGCACGGCCTGCACGCGCAGCCGGGCCAGCGGCGTGGGCCTGTCCTCCGGCTCCTCCGGGACGGCGTTGTCGAGGACCTCGGGTTCGGCGTCGTCCACCTCGGCCAGCCGGCCGACCGCGCTGAGCACCAGCTCGCGGCGGTGACGGAGGTAGCGGCGGGTGATGAGGTCGCGCTCGGGATGCGCCGGCAGCCAGTCCGCGCCCGCGCGCAGCAGCTTGTCCACCTCGTCACGGCTGACCCAGTAGTGCTTGCTGTCGTCGAGGACCGGCAGCAGGACGTACAGCTGCGTCAGCGCGTCGGCCAGTCGCAGGTGGCCGCGCAGCCGGGTGTCGACGTAGCGGCTGTCGCCCCAGGCGGGGACGTGCGGGTCCAGCGGCAGCGGTGTGGCCTCCACCTGCCACCCCAGCGGCGCGAACAGGGTCTCGACCAGGCCGGGGCCTCCCCGGCTCGGCAGCGACGGGAGGTGGATCTCGAGCGGCAGGGGCTGCTCGGCCAGCTCCGGTCGGGCGTCGCAGCGCCCCGCGAGGGCGGTGCGGAACACCTTGCCCAGCGCGACGGCGAGCATCGACGAGGCGGCGTACGGCCGGTCGTTGACGTACTGGCCCAGCGAGAAGCCGTCCGAGCCCTGCGAGCTCCTCCCGCGGACGAGGGCCACCGGGTCGACCTCCAGCACGAGGGCCACGGTGGCGCGCTCCGCGGTGGCCTCGGGCCACACGACGTGCACGGCGCCGACGGCCACCTCGAACGACTGGGCCCGGTCGGGGTGCTTGTGCAGCAGGAAGCCCAGATCGGTGGCCGGAGCCAGCGTGGTGGACAGGGTGACGAGCATCCGCGCAGTCTGCCCGGCCCGCGCCGTCCAGTCCGCCGAGTTCCGGCCGGCTCACGCCGGGACCCGTCAGACCAGCCGGGAGGACCAGAGCAGGGAGGGCACGGCGGTGCCGAGGAGCAGGGCCAGGGCGAGACCGGCGAACAGGTCGGCGACGTCCTCGCGCCCCGGCTCCGGGACCAGGGCCGACCCGATGTCGACGTAGACCTCGCGCAGCTCAGCGGCCGAGAAGGCCGAGTAGGCCCGGCCGCCGGTCGTGCGCGCCACCTCGCGCAGCGCCGACAGGTCGGCGCCGACCCGCTGCGTCACGCCGTCGACGACGGTCGTCGCGTCCGGGGTCCCGAAGGCGATCGTCGACACCGGCACGCGCGCCGCCGCCACCGTCCGGGCGGCGTCCTGCAGCGAGGTGCCGACGGTGCTGTCGCCGTCGGCCAGCTGCACGATCCTCGCCGCCGGCTCGTCGTCCGCGGCGGCCGGGCCCAGCGCCGCCAGCGCCGCGTCCAGGGACAGCAGCAGCCCGTCGCCCGCTGCCGTGCCACCGGTCAGCTCCAGTCCGACGACGGCGTCCGCGACCTGCTCGTGCGCGGTCGTCGGCGCCGCGACGAGCGTCGCGGTGGCGTCGTAGGCGACCAGCCCCACCTCGACCTGCGCCGGCAGGTCGCGCACGAACGCCTGCGCGGCGTCCTTGGCCGCGGTGATCCGGTCGGGCGCGACGTCGGTGAGGAGCATCGACGTGCTGGTGTCGATCGCGACCATCACCACGGCGCGTTCCCGGGACTGCTCGCCGGCCACGGACGGACCGGCGAACGCCGTCGTCATGGACGCGAGCGCCAGAGCCAGGCAGGTCGCCGCGAGAGGTCGGCGCCAGCGGAGCCGGTGCGGCGCCACGGACCCCAGCAGCGCTGGTTCGGCGTAGGGCTCGCCGGTGCGGCGCGAGTGCTCGCGCACGAGCAGCACGATCAGCGCCGCACCGGCCAGCACCACGAGCAGCCAGAACCGGCCCGGGGAGGCGAACGACAGGTCAGGCAGCACGGCGGCTCCCTGCTGAGCTCCGGGGACGACCGACACGCTGCCAGGCGGTCAGCCCAGCCGCAGGAAGTTCTGCGTCCCGTAGACCCGGCCCGCGGCGGTCGTCGCCGCGCCGACCCCCACATGGGTGTAGCGGGTGCTCAGGATGTTGGCCCGGTG
>CADCUE010000113.1 GCA_902805805.1 uncultured Frankineae bacterium
GCTGGTGGTCACGGGGATGCGCACGCCGACCGGCCCCACGGCCGCGTGTGCGACCCTGGAGGCCGTCGTCACGAGGAGGTACACCATGGCCAAGCGAGGCCGCAAGCGCCGCGCGCGCAAGAAGAACGCCGCCAACCACGGCAAGCGTCCCAACGCCTAGCAGTCCCCGCACGTCGCAGGGCCCCCGCGCCGCCGGTGCCGGGGGCTCTGCCGCGTCCGGGACTGCCGGTGGCAGCGTGCAGGATCAGGCCCGGACAGTTCGGCGACGGCAGGAGGACCGGATGGGGACGCGGCAGGTCGCGGAGGCGCTCTCGGGGCACCGCTTCGCGGAGGTGTACGAGCACCTGGCCGAGGACGTTCGGTGGGTGCTGCCCGGCCAGGCCACGATCGAGGGCAGGTCGGCGGTCGTGGCGGCGTGCGAGGCGACGGCGGCCGGGATGGAGCAGCTGGCCTCGACGGAGGTCCTGCGCTTCGTCTGCGTGGCCGACGAGCGCACGGCCGCCGTGGACGCCGTCGGCCGGTACACCGGCACGGACGGCAGCGTCACGGTCGTGTCGTCCGCCGACGTCTACGAGTTCGACGACGCGGGACGGCTGCTGCGCATCACGTCCTACGCCGTCGAGCTGCCGGACGCGCCCCGTTGAGGCCGGCGCAGGCCGGCTAGGGGTGGCGCAGCTGCCAGCCCGCCCAGGCGCTCTCGACCATCGAGCGCAGGTCGTGCTGCGCGGTGAAGCCCAGCTCCTGCTCGATCCGCTTGACGCTGGCGACGATGCGGGCCGGGTCGCCGGCGCGCCGCTCGACGACCTCCGGGGTGGTGTCCAGGCCGGTCACCTCGCCGACGACGCGCAGCACGTCGAGCACCGAGCTGCCCTCGCCCCGGCCGATGTTGTAGGTCGCACCCGCCGACCCGCCGTCCAGCGCCTGGGCGGCCGCCAGGTGGGCGTCGGCGATGTCGGCCACGTGGACGTAGTCGCGCACGCAGGTGCCGTCCGGCGTCGGGTAGTCGTCGCCGAAGACCCGCGGCTTCGCACCGGCCTGCAGCCGCTCGAAGACCATCGGGATGAGGTTGAACACCCCGGTGTCGCCGAGCTCCGGGGTGGCCGCGCCCGCGACGTTGAAGTACCGCATGTTCATGGCCCGCAGGCCGTAGGCCCGCTCGCAGTGCCGCAGCACCCACTCGCCGATGAGCTTGCTCTCGCCGTACGGCGACAGCGGCACGCCCGGGGTGTCCTCGTCGACCAGCTCGACGTCCGGCAGGCCGTAGGTCGCGGCGCTCGAGGAGAACACGAACCGGTCCACGCCCTTGGCCTGGCAGGACTCGGCCAGCGCGATCAGGCCCTCGACGTTCTCGCGGTAGTAGAGCAGCGGGTCGGCCATCGACTCGCCGACCTGCTTCTTGGCGGCGATGTGCACGACCCCGGTGACCGCGTGCTCGCGCAGCGCCCGGCGGACCAGCCCCCGGTCCAGCACGCTGCCCTGCACGAAGGCCGCGGCCGGGTCGACCCGGTCCTGCTCGCCGGTCGACAGGTCGTCGAGGACCACCACCGACTCGCCGCTGCCGAGCAGGGCACGCACCACGTGGGCACCGATGTAGCCGGCTCCGCCGGTCACCAACCAGGTCATGCGGCCAACCTACTCAGGGGCGCTCCCCCGAGAGCTACTCGGCGCGGTACTCCACGTGCTCGATCTCCAGCCGGACCTGCTGGATCCGCACCAGCACGCGGTCGCGCAGGTCGACCGGCGCGGCGTCGCTGCCGCAGCAGCGGGCGACCAGCGACTTCACGGCCTGCTCCAGGCCGTACTGCCGCAGGCACGGCGCGCACTCGTCGAGGTGGATCCGGATCCTGTCGTGGTGCTGGGCGTCCTGCTCCCCGTCGAGGTAGAGGTAGACGGCCTCCAGGACCTCGCTGCACGGCGTCTCGTGCGGGTCGCCGCAGCTCATGCCGGCTCGCCTGCCCCAGCGGCGGTGCTCGCGCTGGCCTTGACCAGCCCCCGCTCGACCGCGTAGTCCTGCAGCAGGGAGCGCAGCCCGCGCCGGCCGCGGTGCAGCCGGCTCATGACCGTCCCGATCGGAGTGCCCATGATCTCGGCGATCTCCTTGTAGGCGAAGCCCTCGACGTCGGCGAGGTAGACCGCCATCCGGAAGTCCTCGGGCAGCGCCTGCAGGGCCTCCTTGACGTCGGAGTCCGGCAGGTGGTCCAGCGCCTCCATCTCGGCGCTGCGCAGACCGGTGCTGGTGTGGGCCTCGGCCGCGGCGATCTGCCAGTCGGTGATCTCGTCGGTCGGGCTCTGCTGCGGCTGGCGCTGCTTCTTGCGGTAGGTGTTGATGAAGGTGTTGGTCAGGATGCGGTAGAGCCAGGCCTTGAGGTTCGTGCCCTCCTGGAACTGGTGGAAGGCGGCGAAGGCCTTGACGAACGTCTCCTGGACGAGGTCCTCGGCGTCGGACGGGTTGCGCGTCATGCGCAGCGCTGCGGAGTACAGCTGGTCGAGGAAGGGCAGCGCGTCGCGCTCGAAGCGCGCGCTGCGCTGCTCGCTGGTCTCCTCGGGAGCGCTCACGACGAGCTGTCCCCCTCTCTGATCGGTCCGACCGGGCGCGGTCGGCCCGGTCGACCGCGCGCGCACGGCGGGCGACACGGGCCGGACCACCACCACGGGCGCGGCCGTGGTGTCCGAGACTACGCGGGAGTCGTCCGGTCGCGCTGTCCCGGGCACGTACCAGGGCGCCCACCGGGCGCCGCTCGCGAAGAGGTGGTCCGCCGTTCGCATGCGAGCTCCGTTTCGGTCGGCCGCCGCGCACCGCGGCCCAGCACCGGCGAGAACGCCCTGGTCCCGGGGGTCTGTTCCCCCGGCTCGCAGAGGGCCGCGAACACTAGGCTCGCGGGCATGGAAGGCCACCACCCCGCGGTCGAGCAGTACCTCGAGACCATCCTCGAGCTCGAGGAGGCCGGCATCGTGCCGATGCGCGCCCGCATCGTCGAGCGCCTGGGGGTGTCGGCCCCGGCCGTGAGCGAGACGGTGAAGCGGCTGGAGCGCGAGGGCTACGTCGCCCTCGACAGCGACCGGGTGCTGCACCTGTCCGACGCCGGCCGCGCGTACGCCACCTCGATGCTGCGCCGCCACCGGCTGGCGGAGGTGCTGCTCGTCGACGTCCTCAAGGTGCCGTGGCCCCAGGTGCACGAGGAGGCCTGCCGCCTCGAGCACGCGATCAGCGACAACCTCGAGCGCCACCTCGTCGAGCTGCTCGGCGACCCCGGCACGTGCCCGCACGGGAGCCCCATCCCGGGGTCGGCGAACGTCGTGGAGACCGGTCCTCTGCAGACGCTGTCGAGCGTGCCCGCCGGGAGCTCCTGCACCGTGCGCCGCATCGACGAGCACCTGCAGACGCTGGTCGAGCGGATGGTCGAGCTCGAGTCGGCCCGCCTGCTGCCGGGCCAGCGGGTCACCGTGGGCGAGGCCGAGGACGGGTCGCTGCACCTCGAGGTCGACGGCGTCGACGTGCGCGTCGACCGGGCTGTCGCGGCCGAGGTCTACGTCAGCGTCTGAGCACCCGCTCGAGCCACTCCCGGACCACCTGCTCGACCTCACCGGCCACGTCGCCGGGCGTGCGGCCGTCCCGTCGGCGGACGGCGAAGGCGTGGTCCGCGCCCGCGACGACGTGCACGTGCACGCCGGTCGACGGCGCCGGTACGCCGAAGCCGTCCCGCTCGCCCTGCACGACCAGGCGGGGGGCTCCGGGCCGTCGCAGCTCCTCGTCGCGCGACACCCCGGCGCGGCCGGGCGGGCGCAGCGGGAAGGCGAGCGCGAGGACGGCAGCGGCGCCCAGCTCGTCGGCCGTCCGGCACGCCACCCGGGCGCCGGCGCTGCGCCCGCCCAGCACCAGGGGGGCGCCACCGGTCGGCAGCCCGGCCACGACCGCGCGCCAGGCGACGTCCAGCCGGGCGGGGGCCTCGGCGACCCGTCGGCCGCGCACGCGCCACGGCTGCTCCACCCCGACGACCTGCAGCCCGGCAGCCAGCGCCGCCCGGCGGGCCGCCCGCAGGTCCGGGGCGTCGAGACCGCCACCCGCCCCGTGCCCCAGCACGAGGCTCCCGCGGCCGGGCGCACCCTCCACGACCACGCGGGCTGCACCGGCCGGAGTCGAGATCAGCTGTCCGAGTGGCTGGTCCACGTCGGACACGGTAGGCAGGACCGATGCGCAGCCCTGACCCGCTGGCACTGAGCTCACGCCTCGGGCGGCCGGCGCCGAGCCCGGTGCCGCCGCCCGGCTCGGCGTACTGGCTGTTCTACCGCGCGGTGGCGGCCCGGCAGCTCGCGCGCTGGCTGCCCGAGGCGCCGGCGCTCGTGCTGGACCTGTCGGGCCCGGCGGGCTTCGCCTCCGAGCTCGTCGCGGCCGGGCACGACGTGGTGCTCGTACGGGCGGCCACCTCCGACGCTCTCGTCGACGCCCCGGGCCCGGGACGTGCCCTGCCCGTGCTCGCCGACAGCCGGTCCCTGACCTGGCTGACCGACGGCAGCGTCGACCTCGTGGTCGCGGAGTCGCGGATGCTGTCGATGTGCCTGGCGGCCGAGCTCACGGTCGAGCACCTGGCGCGGGTCCTGCGACCGGGCGGCCGGCTGCTGCTCGCCGTGGACTCGTTGCGCCTGGGCCTGGCCCGCCTCGCCGACCAGGGCCGGTGGGCGGAGCTGGCCGACGTGCCGGCTGCCGACGTGGTCCTGGTCCCGGACGACGACGGCTCGATCACCCGGTGCTTCTGGCCCGAGGAGCTGGCCGGGCTGCTGGCCGACGCGGGTCTCGAGGTCGACTGGGTGCGCCCCCGCTCGGTCCTGAGCCCGGCGACCGTGGAGCGCGCGCTCGAGCGGGGCGGCCGGGCCGCGCTGCGGACCCTCGTGGCCACCGAGGTGGCGCTCGCCGAGGAGCGGGAGGGCGACTCGACGGGGCTGCACCTGGTGGCCAGCGCGCGTCGTCCCTGACCCCGTTGCGGAGTCGCAGCGTGGTGCAGGCGCCCGGTCACTTGCGGATGTGCGGGCGGTGTGCGGGTTCCGTCCGTGGCCTGTCGCCGCTCCGGTGACCAGGCTGCTCGCCGTACCTCGACGCCCCCGGGCCCGCACAGCGGCCCCGTCGAGACCCTGGAGGAACAGACATGCGCAGCACGACAGCAGTCCTGGCCACGGCCGCGGCCCTGACGCTCACCCTCGCCGGTGCCGCTCAGGCCGACCAGACCCCCGCGCCGCCGGAGCACGGCCACATGCTCGTGCTGGGGATCGAGTTCGGCGAGGACGGCGTGCGCTACCGCAAGTGCGTCGACATCGCGGCGGGCCAGGCGCTGCCCGTGCACGTCCACCACGACGGACTGCACGCCGGGACGGCGGGGGACGCCCTGCGCAGCGCCGGCAACTTCCCGGTCCCGACGGCTCCGCTCACGCCGTGGCGGAACTGCGCGGACCTCGCGCAGGCCTTCCCTCAGTAGCAGGGCGGCTCAGCCCCCCGCGGCCTCGAACGCCTCCTGGTCGGTGACGCAGCGCGCGGCCTCCGGACGCACCTCGAGGCGGGCGTCCGGGATCGGCTGCCCGCAGTCCACGCACGTGCCGTACGTCCCGGCGTCCAGGCGTTCCAGCGCCGCGACGACCTGCGCGCGCTGGTCGGCGGAGTTCTCGAGCAGGGCGTTCTGGTTGTCGGCGTCGGTGTACTCCCCGGCGACGTCACCCGGGTGCTGGTCGACGTGGCTGATCTCGCTGCCGGTCCCGGCGCCCTCGGCCTCGAGCACCGCCGTGCTGCTGTCGATCTCGCGGAGCATCTGCTCGAGCTGCTGGCGGGCGTCCTGCGTGTCCACGGTGGGGTGCTCCTGTGCTCGTCGACGGACGCGTCCTCGCGCCCGGTGATCTCCGGCCCTACCCGCTGCGCCGGTGTCAGAACAGCGTCGGTCCCGCCGCGGGCTCGAGGGGCAGGACCAGCTCGGGGCCGTCGGTGCGCACGTTGCCGACGGCCGGCGACACCGGCCAGGCGTCGAGCACCCCCGGCGTCGCCGGCACGAGCAGGTCGGCGCCCGGCTCCTCGACGTCCGGGTCGAGCCAGCGGCGCCAGGCGTCCTGCGGCACGAGCAGCGGCGTGCGGTCGTGGACGTGACCGAGGTCGTCCGCGGCGTCCGTGGTGATCACGGTGCAGGTCCACAGCCGCTCGCCGTCCGGCGGGGACCAGACCTCGTAGAGCCCGGCCATCGCCAGCGGCCTGCGGTCGCGCGAGGTGAGGAACCACGGCTGCTTGGTGGTGCCCTCGCGCTGCCACTCGTAGTAGCCGTCGGCGGGGACGAGGCACCGACGACGGGCGTAGGCGGCACGGAAGGCGGGCTTGCTGGTCAGCGTCTCCGAGCGCGCGTTGATCATGCGGGCCGCGCCCTTGCGGTCCTTGCTCCAGGACGGGACCAGACCCCAGCGCAGGACGCGCAGCGCGCGCCGGCCGTGCCGTTCGAGGACGGCGTAGACGGGGTCGGTCGGGGCGACGTTCCAGGACGGCGGGAGCACCTCGTCGGGCGGCTCCTCGACCTCGAAGGCGTCGACGAGGTCCCGGGCGTCCCGGCTGGAGGCGTAGCGACCGCACACGCGGCCATCCTCCCACCCGTGCCCCGCGTGGCAGGATCGCGGGACCGTCCGGAACCGCCCTGTCCGAGAGGCTCCTCCCCCATCGCCACGCCGCCCGACCCCTGGCCCGCCCCGCGCGCGGGAGGTCCGCTGAGCGCGGTCGTGCCCCTGCCCGGCAGCAAGAGCGTCACCAACCGGGCGCTGGTGCTCGCCGCGCTCGCCGACGGCCGGTCGGTCGTGCGACGGCCGCTGCGCTCGCGCGACACCGAGCTGATGGCCGCCGCCCTGACCGGCCTGGGGGTCGACGTGACCGACACCCCCGACGGCGACTGGGTCGTCGACGGGGTGGGCGGTCCGCTGTCCCCGCGCGTGGAGCAGGTCGACGTCGGCAACGCCGGCACCGTCGCCCGCTTCCTGCCCGCGGTGGCGACGCTCGCGCTCGGGACCGTGCGCTTCGACGGCGACCCGCGCGTGCGGGAGCGCCCGCTCGGTCCGCTGCTCGTCGCCCTGCGCGAGCTCGGCGCCGACCTCGACCGCGTGGACGGGCTGCCGCTGACCGTGCGGGGCGCCGGCGCGCTGCCCGGTGGGGAGGTCGTGCTCGACGCCTCGCAGTCCTCGCAGTTCGTCAGCGGGCTGCTGCTGGCCGCTCCCCGCTTCGCGCGCGGGGTCGTCGTCCAGCACGCGGGCGGTCCGCTGCCCAGCGCGCCGCACCTGGCCATGACGGTCGAGGCGCTGCGCCGCGCCGGCGCCGAGGTGGACGACGCCCGGCCCGGCAGCTGGGCCGTGGCGCCCGGAGGGCTCGCGCCCCGCGACGCGGTCGTGGAGCCGGACCTGTCGACGGCCGCCGCCTACCTCGCCGCCCCGCTCGTGGCCGGCGGCTCGGTGACCGTGCCGGGCTGGCCGCGCGGCACGGTGCAGCCCGGCGCGGTGCTGCCGGAGCTGCTCGAGGCGATGGGCGGCCGGGTCGAGCGGACCGACGACGCCGTGACGGTCAGCGCCGGCGACGGCCTGCACGGCCTGGACGCCGACCTGCGCGACGCCCCCGAGCTGACGACCGTCCTGACCGCGCTCGCGGCGCTCGCCGACTCGCCCAGCCGCTTCACCGGCGTCGCCCACATCCGGCTGCAGGAGACCGACCGCCTGGCCGCGCTCGCGACCGAGCTCAACGCCCTGGGCGGCGACGTCCGCGAGCTCCCCGACGGGCTGGAGGTGCGTCCGCGAGCGCTGCACGGCGGCGCGATGGGCAGCTACGACGACCACCGCATCGCGATGGCCTGGGCGGTGCTCGGCCTGGGGGTCGACGGCGTCGAGGTGCGCGACGTCGCGACGACGCGCAAGACCGTCCCCGACTTCGTCGGGTCCTGGGCGCGCATGCTGGCGTGAGGCTCCCGTGAGGCACTGCCAGACGGGCCGGCGGCGATGAGCCCCCGCGAGCTCGACGAGGACGACGTGCGGGTGCGGCCCGGACGCGGCTCCCGGCCCCGTACGCGCACCCGTCCGACGCACGACGAGGCGTCACCGGCGGTCGTGCTGAGCGTCGACCGCGGCCGCTACCGGCTGCGGACCGTCGACGGCGGTCTGCTCACCGCCGTCCGCGCCCGCGAGCTGGGCCGGCGCGCCGTCGTGGTCGGGGACCGGGTGGCGGTCGTCGGTGACGTCGGCGGCGGACCCGACGCGCTCGGCCGCATCGTCCGCGTGGAGCCGCGCACCTCGCTGCTGCGCCGCACCCCCGACGACAGCGACCCGGTCGAGCGCGCCGTCGTGGCCAACGCCGAGGTGCTCGTCGTCGTGACGGCGCTCGCCGACCCGGTGCCGCGGCCCCGGCTGGTCGACCGCTGCCTGGTCGCCGCCTACGACGGCGGTCTGGTCCCGCTGCTGTGCCTCACCAAGGACGACCTCGCCCCGCCGGACGAGATGCTGGCGCTGTACGAGCCGCTCGGCGTCGAGGTCGTCGTGACCGGACCGGCTGCGGACGACCCGGGCGTCGAGGTCCTGCGCCGGCGGCTGACCGACCTCACCAGCGTGCTGTTCGGCCAGTCCGGCGTCGGCAAGAGCACGCTCGTCAACCGCCTGGTGCCGGACGCCTTCCGCGCGGTCGGCGACGTCACCGGGGTGGGCAAGGGCCGGCACACGTCCTCGTCGGCCGTCGCGCTGCCGCTGCCCGGCGGCGGGACGGTCATCGACACCCCCGGGGTGCGGTCGTTCGGCCTGGGCGCCGTCACGCCCGAGGGGGTCCTCGCCGCCTTCCCCGACCTGGCGGAGGCCTCGGCGGCCTGCCCGCCGGGATGTGACCACCGGCAGGGGACGCCCGGCTGCGCGCTCGACCTCGAGGTGGCCGCCGGCCGGGCGACCGCCGCGCGGCTGGACTCCCTGCGCCGGCTGCTGGTGGCCCTGTCGGCCCAGGACGACTGAGCGGTCGGTCAGGTGTGCACGTCGGGGACGTGCTCGTCGGCGGCCGGCCGCACGACGACCACCCGGTCGCTGCGCCGCAGCTTGAGGTTCTGCTCGGCGTGGAACATCTGCGTCTGGCCGTCCCGGATGATCGCCACGATGAGGTCGTTGCAGGCCCGCGGCGGCAGGCCGACCTCCTCGCGCAGCACGTCCCGCTCGGCCAGCTCGAGTCCCTGGCCGGGGACGAGCAGGTCCTCGAAGATGGCCCCCGTCGACGGGCTGGACGCGGCGACGCCGAGCAGCCGGCCGGCGGCCTCGGACGACACGACGACGCCGTTGGCCCCTCCGTCGCGCAGCAGCGGGGCGTTCTCGGACTCGCGGACCGCCGCCACGACGTACGCCGTGGGGTTGTGCCGCCGCACGGTGAGCGTCACGAGCACCGCCGCGTCGTCGCGCGGCACGGCGACGATGACCCGCCGGGCGTGCTCGATGTCGGCCCGTCGCAGCACGTCCGCGCGCGTCCCGTCGCCGTTGATCGCCGCGATCCCGTCGTCGCTGGCGTCGGTGATGTGGTCGGGGTCGTTGTCCACGACGACGATGTGCGCACGGTCCTCGCCGTCGTCGAGCAGCGCCCGGACGGCGCTGCGGCCCTTGGTGCCGTAGCCGACGACCACCGTGTGCTCGCGCAAGGAGGACCTCCACCTGTTCTGCCGGAGCTGTTCGCGGGTGCGCTGGGTGAGGACCTCGAGGGTCGTGCCGACGAGGATGATGAGGAACATGATCCGCAGCGGGGTGATCACCATGACGTTCACGAGCCGGGCGCGGTCCGCCACCGGGGTGATGTCGCCGTAGCCGGTCGTGGAGAGCGTCACGGTGGCGTAGTAGAAGGCGTCGAGCAGGTCGACCTCGCGGTCGGAGTTGTCGGTGTAGCCGTCCCTGTCGAGCCACACGAGCAGAGCGACGGCCGTCAGCACGCTCGCGGCGATGAGCACGCGCTGGAGCACGGCGCGCACCGGCCCGACGACCGGCGCGGGCAGGACGATCGCCGCGCTGGCGCGGCTCGGGGAGCGGTCGAGACGCGCCAGTGCGCGGCGGGCTCCGCGCTCGGGTGACGGCAGCGGCAGCCCTGGTTCGGACGTCACCGGGCAAGGGTAGGTGCGCGCGCTCGGGACGCGCCGCGTCCGGGCGGCTGGCGCGTCGCGCGGCCAGTACGGTCCACGCATGACGTCCGACCCCGCCCGGGACGACAGCCCCGTCGTCCGCCGAGCCGCCGCGCTCGCCGACGCGCTGGCCGCGGACGCCGCCCGGCTGGAGCGCGAGGGCGTGGACCGCCCGCTGCTGGACCGGATGGCCGCAGCCGGGCTGCTGGCGGTGTCCGGACCGCCGGCGCTCGGCGGCGCCTGGCCGGCCGAGCAGCGGCGGGTGGCCGAGCTGCTGGCCGGCGCCAGCCCGGACGCGTGGTTCGTGTGGTTCCAGCACGGCCCGGTCGTCCGGATGCTCAAGGCCAGCGACAACACCGCGCTCGTCGAGCGCCGGCTGCCGGGCCTGTGCGCCGGCCGGGAGCTGGGCGGCGTGGCCTGGAGCCACCTGCGCACGCCGACGCCGACGGTCACCGCCGTGCGCGGCGGCGACGGGTGGTCGCTGTCCGGCTTCCAGCCCTGGTGCACCGGCTGGGGCCTCACCGACGTCGTGCTCGTCGGCGCGCTGGTCGAGGACACCGACGAGGTGGTGTTCGGGCTGGTGCCGACCGGGGAGCGGCCGGAGCTGGCCAGCGCCGGGGAGCTGCGGCTGGCCGTCATGGGTGGCACGTCGACGCACGCGCTGCGCCTGTCCGGGTTGCGGCTCGACGACGCGGACGTCGTCCTGCGCACCGCGCGCGGCCCGTGGGCGTCGGCCGACCGGGCGCTCAACAGCAACGTGCAGCCGTCGACGTTCGGCATCGCGCTGGCGGCGCTCGACCTGCTGGCGCCGCGGGCCCCCGAGGCCGCCGCGGTCCTGCGCGAGCGGGTGCTGGACGTGCGGGCGAGGGCCTACCGGCTGCTGGACGAGGTCGACGCAGACGAGCAGCTGGAGCAGCGGCTGGCGCTGCGCGCGTCGGCGCTGCTGCTGGCCGTCGAGTGCAGCACCGCGCTGCTGACCGCCCGGGGCGGCCAGGGCATGGACCTGGCCGAGCCGGCGCAGCGGCTGCTGCGGGCCGCGGCGTTCCAGGTCGTCCACAGCCAGGCGGCGCACGTGCGCACCGCGACGCTCGAGGCCCTCGTTGCCTGAGGCCGGGACCCGGCCGTCCCGGCAGAGCGGACCCGACGACCTCGTCGAGGAGCGGGTGCACGGCGCGCTCGTGCGCTGCTACGCCGACCGCCCGCACTCCGTCGTGCAGGTCCTCGAGCAGGCCCTGGAGCGGTCGGCCTCCGACGTCCTGCTCGTCGACCCGGCCCTCGGGACGAGCACGACGTACGACGGCTTCGCGCGGCTCGTCGAGGGCGCGGCGCAGGCGCTGCGCGACCGCGCTCTGGTCCCCGGCGACCGGGTGGCGGTCCTCGTCCGCAACGGCCTGGAGGCGGCCGTGGTCATCTGGGCCTGCGCCCGCGCGGGACTCGTCCACGTCGGCCTGCCGGTCGACGCGCCCGCCGCCCGGCTGCGCGCCCTGCTGCAGCTCACCGGCGCCTCGCTGCTGCTCGTCTCGGCCGAGCTGCGCGCCGGTGCGGAGGCCGCCGCGGCAGGCGTGCCGCTCGACGACGCGGCCGCCGTCCTGCTCGGTCGCGAGCTGGCGTGGCGGCACGGGCAGCCGCTGCCGGACCAGGACACGACCTACTCGCTCATCGCGACGAGCGGCACGACCGGCAGCCCCAAGGCGGTCCGCGTCACGGGACGGATGTCGGGGCACGCCGCCGCGGCGTACGTCCGGACGCTCGGGCTGACCGCGGCCGACCGCACGGCGATCCACCTGCCCTTCGCCTGGGTGTCCGGGCACGTGACGCAGCTGACGCCGGCCATGCTGTCCGGCGGCTCGGCCGTGACGATGGCCGGCTTCACGGCGCCGCAGCTGGTGCAGGTGGCGGCGCAGCACGCGGTGACCTGGCTGGACGTCGTCCCGAGCATCTGGGAGCTGCTGCTGCGGGTGGACGCGTTCTCGGCCGCCGCGCTGCCCGGCGTGCGCCTGGCCGTCTTCGGGGGCGCGCCGGCACCGCCGGGCACCCTGGACCGGGTCCGGGAGCGGATGCCGCAGCTGCGGCTGTTCGACGTCTACGCGCTGTCCGAGACGTGCGCTCCGGTGACGGTGCTGCCGGACGCCGAGGCGGGCCGGCGGCCGGGCAGCGTGGGGCGACCGGCGGCCTACGTCGACCTGCGGGTCGTCGCTCCCGACGGCACGGACGTGCCGCGCGGCGAGCCGGGCGAGATCTGGGTGCGCTCCCCCGCGGTGACCCCCGGCTACTGGGGTGACGCCGATGCCGTCGCGGTCACGGACGGCTGGCTGCGGACCGGGGACCTCGGCCGGCTGGACGCCGAGGGCTACCTGTCCGTCGGCGGGCGGGCGGTGGACCTGATCATCCGTGGCGGCGTGAACATCTACCCGGCCGAGGTGGAGCGGGCGCTGCTCGCGACCGGCCAGCTGGCCGACGCCGTCGCCGTCGGCGTCCCGTCACCGGTCACCGGGGCCAACGTCGGCGCCGCCGTCGTCGCCCGCCCCGGCGTGGTGCCCGACCTCGCGGCCCTGCAGGCCGCCGTCCGCGACGCGCTCGGCGCGCACGCCGTTCCCCGACCGCTGCGGGTCGTCGACGAGCTGCCCCGCAACCGCAACGGCAAGGTCGACCGCCGCCTCGCGTCCGCGCTGCTCGGTCCGACCGGCACGCGGTAGCGGCCGTCAGGCGGCGAGGACCCGCTCGAGCACGGCGGCCTTCATCCGGACGAAGGCAGGATCGGACAGCACGGCCCGGCCGCGCTCGGCGCCGAAGGGCACCGGCGAGTCGTCGACGACGGTCGCCGGCCGGTTCGACAGCAGGCAGAGCCGGTCGCCGAGCAGCAGCGCCTCCTCGACGTCGTGGGTGACCAGCAGCGTCGTCGTCGGGCGCTCGGCGAGCAGGCCGAGCAGCCACTCGTGCATGCGCAGGCGGGTCTGCGCGTCGAGCGCCCCGAAGGGCTCGTCGAGCAGCAGCACCGGCGGCCGGTTGGCCAGGACCTGGGCGATGGCGGCGCGCTGGCGCATGCCGCCGGACAGCTGCGCCGGGAGCACGTCGGCGAAGCCGTCGAGCCCGGTCGCGTCCAGCAGGTCCGCGACGACCGCCCGCACCTCGGTGTCCGGACGGCGGGCCGCCCGCGGGCCGAAGGCGAGGTTGTCGCGCAGGGTCAGCCAGGGGAACAGCCCGCCGGCCTGGGCCACCATGCCCCGCGACGGCGAGGGACCGGAGACGCTCACACCGTCGAGCAGGACCGCGCCGGAGGTCGGCCGCTCGAAGCCGGCGAGCAGCCGCAGCAGGGTCGACTTGCCGCAGCCGCTCGGCCCGAGCACAGCCAGCACCTGCCCGGCCGACGCCTCGAGGTCGATCCGCTCGAGCACGGGCAGGTCGCCGAAGCGCATGCCGAGCCCGCGAGCGGCGAGGACGCCGGTCACGTCCGCGCCCAGCGCACCCACGGCGCGGTCACGGCCCGCAGCAGGAGGTCGGCGAGCAGCCCCACGGTCGCGAAGACGACGATCCCGACGAGGACCTGCTCGGTGCGCCCGCTCTCGCGCGCGGCGTTCATCATGGCGCCGACCCCGGTGCCCACCCCGCTGAGCTCGCCCACGATGACGCACGTCCAGGCGAGCGTCAGGGACAGCCGCAGACCGGTGACGACCTCGGGCAGCGCCGACGGGAGGTAGACGCGCCGCCACAGGTCGCGCCGCGGGGTGCCGAGCATGCGGGCGGTCTCGATGTGCCCCCGGGGCACCCGCGCAGTGCTGTCGCCGACCGCGACCAGCACCGGCCACAGCGCCCCCAGGAAGATCAGCGCCCGCGCGGAGGACTCGCCGATGCCGAACCAGATCAGCACCAGCGGCAGCCAGGCGAACAGCGGCACGGCGCGCAGCGCGTTCAGCACCGGGTCGAGCAGGTCGCGGGCCCACACGGAGACGCCGATCAGCAGACCGACGACCGTGCCGACGAGGACGGCCAGCGCCCAGGACACCGCGCACCGGGCCAGGCTGGCCGACAGGTGGTCCAGCCCGGCGCCGGCGAAGGGCACCACCCCGGTGAGGGTGACCGTCGACGAGCCGGCGAAGAAGTCGAGCAGGGCCTGGGCCACGGTGAGCGGTGCGGGCAGCAGGCGGGTGCTGATCAGGCCCTGCGCGCTGACGACCACCCAGGCCGCGAGGACCGCGAGCGGCGCGAGCACGCCCAGGACCCGTCGCGACCGGCGGCGCACCGGCGCGCGCGGAGGGGCCTGACCCGGCGTCGTGCCGCGGGTCAGCCCCTGCTCGAGCAGCCCGCCGGTCACCCGTCAGACGTCCCAGTACTCGGTCGCGTAGAAGCGCTCGAAGTCCGGGAGCGCGGCGATGGTGCCTGCCTCGAGCAGGGTCCGGCCGGCGCCCTCGAACTGCTTGCGGCGCTCCTCGTCGAACCGCCACTCGGCGCCGACGTTGTCGAGGACCTCCTCGTACACCTCCTCGTCGTAGCCGAACTGCGTCACGAGCAGGTCCTTCCAGACCTCCGGGTCGTTCTCCCCGTCGGGGGTGAGGTGCTCGGCCGCGTCCTTCTGCATCTTCACGATGATCCGCGTCTTCTCGGGGTCCTCCAGCGTCGCGCTGCTGGCCCACAGCGCGGTGTTGAAGTCGCCGAGCACGGTGTCGTACGCGCCGGGCACGCGCACACCGACGCCGCCCACGATGCTCTGCGTGCACAGCGGCTCGGTGCCGATGTAGGCCGAGACGTCACCGCGCTCGAGCGCGGTCGGGTGGTCGGCGTACCCGAGCGGCACGGGCGTCACGTCACGGCCCAGCTGCAGCCCCGCCGTCTTGAGCATCTCCGACAGCACCAGGCCCTGCACGCCGGGCGGCGGCACCGCGACCTTCCTGCCCTTCAGCGAGGCCACGTCCTCCACCTCGCCCTTGCGCCCGATCAGCCCGAGGCCCTGGCGCGAGACCATGCCGACGATCCGGCTCCGGATGGTCTCCTCGGTCGACGTGATGGTGTTGTAGACCCCCATCAGACCGGCGTCGAACTGGCCGGACTCGAGACCGGACTGCACCTCGGCGCTGCTCGCGACCGGAGTCACCTCCACGGTCACGCCCTCGGGCGCGAACCGCTGCCAGTACAGCGGTGACGACGCGTGGTTCTTGGCGTAGACGCAGGTGCGGACGGTCATCGCCGAGGCGCCGGCGGAGGAGCCGGAGCCGGCCGTCGCCGACGTGCTGTCGTCGCCGCAGCCGCCCACCAGGACGGCGGCGCCGAGACCGGCGCCGAGCTCGAGGAAGCGGCGGCGGGACAGGGACAGACGCGGGGAGGGGCGGACCGGCACGGCGAGGGCTCCGAGGTCAAGGGAGGAAGCAGGGCGGAGACCATCAAAGCAGGCAGCTCGCTCCACCAGGCAGGATTGCGGTGTGGACCGCGCCGACTGGATGGACCTGCTGGGACTGTCCGACGACGAGGTTCCCCACCTGCTGGTGCTGGAGCCCACCTGGTGGCGACGGCGGGCCCTGGCCCGCCGCCTCGCGGGGTTCGAGGCGGTGCGCGAGCTCGGCATGCCGGACCTGTGGCTGGGGTGGAAGGACGGCCGGCCGATCGCGTTCAGCACGGCGTACGGCGCCTCGCGCGTGGTCGAGCCGCTGCACGTGCTGGGCACCTGCGGCACGCCGGTGGTCGTCGCGATCGGTCCCTGCTCGGCGCTCAAGCCCGCGGTGCGGCGCGGGGACGTCGTGGTCCCGGAGCGGGCCACCATCGGTGAGGGCGTGTCGCAGTACTACGGCGGGAGCGAGGTCGCGACGGCCAACCTGGGACGGGTGACGCGCGCCGTCTCGCTGCTGGCCGGCCGGGGGCTGCACACCCACCGCGGCCCGGTGATGACGACCAGCGCGATGCTGCGCCAGCCGCCCCACCTCGTGCAGCGGTGGGCGACGTCGGGCCATCTCGCCGTCGACCTCACGTCGTCCGCGGTCTTCAGCGCTGCGTCGGCCTTCTCGATGCGGGCCGCGTCGATCCTGTGGTGCCGCGAGGAGCGGGCGGAGCGGCCCTGGTCGGCGTCGCTGCGCGAGGACGCCCCTCCGGCGCAGGACGACGTGAGCGACGTCGTCTTCGACGTCGCCCTGTCCCTGGCCTAGCCGCCCGGGCCGGATCCGGGCAGGTGGGCGTGCGCGCCCACCGAGCGGGCGGCGGCGACGACCGCGGCGGCGACGGCCGGGCGGCCGGGCACGCCGGCGCCCTCGCGGGCCCAGATCTCGGCGGACCCCCAGACGACGGGCAGCGGGGCCGGCAGGGCCCATCCCGGGGGGAGCTCTGCGCCGAAGGCCGTGCGCAGCGGCGCGACGTCGTCGGCCCCGACGTCCGGGCCGGTCGAGACGGCGACGGCGAGCAGCTCGGGCGCGAGGTCGCCCGCCCCGAGCCCGCCGAGGGCCGCCGCCGCGTCGGCGCGCAGGTCGACCGAGCGCGGCACGGCCGCCTCCCGCACCACCTCGCCCGGACGGTCGACCTCGCCGAGCGAGGCCCGCACCTGCTCGGCGGTCACCTCCAGGACGACGACGAGCAGGTCAGGCACCGCTGTCCCGCCACAGCTGCAGGACCGCCTCGCGCACCGGTGCTGTCTGCGCCTGGACGAGGTAGAACACCGCCTCGCGGACGAGCCGCTGCGGGGCCGCGTCGAGCGACATGGCCGCGCCACCGGTGGCCGCGACCAGTGCCGTCGCGGTCCGCAGGACGAGCTCGAGCGAGCTGGCCCGCACCGCGAGGCGGTCGTCGAGCCGGTCCTCGGCGGGCACGTCGTCGAGCAGCGTCCCGGCGACCCTTCGCAGCCGCTCGCCCTCCTGCCCCAGGGCGTGGGCCAGGGCCGCGGCGGTGCCGTCGTCGCGGGCGGACGCCGTCTCGGCGAGCCGCCGGACGCACTCGCGCTGCAGGCCGAACACGTGCGGCGCCGGGTTCGCCGTCCGCAGCGCGTCCGCGGCGAGCCAGGCCGCCGCTGCGGTGACGTCCAGGACGTCGGCGTCCGGCACCCGCAGGCCGTCCAGGTCCAGCGTCACCGTGCACGTCGCGGACATGGCGGCCAGCTCGAGCGGCGCCGAGGCGGTCAGCCCGACCTGCTCGCGCGCCTCGACGAGGACGAAGACGACCTCGTCGTCGTCGCTGCGCCCGGCCAGCAGGACGACGTCGCAGATCCCCCAGCCGGTCATCCAGGCGACGTGGCCGTCGAAGCGCCAGCCGCCCGCGACCCGGGTCGCGCGCACGACCGGCGGGCCGGGCCGCCGCAGGTGCGAGAACGCGACACCGGCCAGCAGCTCCCCGGTGCACAGCGCACCGAGGCGGCGCGCCCGCAGGCCGTCGTTGCCGGACGCGGCCAGCGACGCGAGCGGCATGCCGTGCTGGGTCGCGACGAACCACGTCGCCCCGGACGCGCCCGCGAGGACCTCCGCGACCTCCCGGACGACCGCGGGAGGTGCCTGCGCCCCGCCGTACGCACGGGGGCCGGCCAGGCCGAGCAGGCCCTCACGCGCCCAGGCGTCGAGGTGCGACCGGGGGACGACCGTGCGGTCGACCAGCTCGGCCGACGGGCGCACCAGGTCGTCGGCGAGCCGGCGGGCGCGCGCGACGGCGTCTCGGGTCGGGGCCATGTCCGCCGAACCTAGCCGCGTCCTCGGGGACACGGCAGCCGCTGACTAGAGTTCGGCACGTGACGACCTCCTCCGACCTCGCGCAGCGGCTGCTCGAGCTGAGCGCCGAGCAGCTGTCCGTGTCACCGGCCCAGCTGGTGCGCGACGCCGGACTGGTCACCGACCTCGGGCTGGACAGCCTGGCGGCGATCGAGTGGGGCATGGCGATCGAGGACGCGTTCGGGCTGTCGCTCCCGGAGGACGCCATGGAGCGGGTCAGCACCTACGGCGACGTCGAGGAGCTCGTCTCCCGGCTCGCCCGCGCCCGGGCCTGAGCCGTGCGGGCTGCGCCGGCCCCCCGCCGGGTCGTCGTGACCGGGATGGGCGTCGTCTCGCCCGTCGGCACCGGTCTCGAGGCGTTCTGGAACGGGCTCAGGACGCCGCCGCCCGACCGGCAGAAGCGCAGGGCCGACGACTTCGACCCGTCGCTCTGGTTCACCGGCACGCAGGCGCGTCATCTGGACCGCTTCACCCAGCTGGCCATCGCCGCGTCGCAGCTCGCGCTCGACGACCGGGGCGGCGTGCCGCTCGCCGACCCGTCCCGCGCCGGGGTCCACCTCGGGACGGGCATCGGCGGCGTCAGCACGCTCGAGACCCAGGTCGCGGTGCTGGCCGAGCGCGGCCCGGGCCGCGTCTCGCCGTTCACCATCCCGATGGTGATGCCGAACGCCGGAGCTGCGGCTCTGTCCCTGCGCTACGGCTTGCAGGGCCCGTCCGAGACCATCACGACGGCCTGCGCCGCCGGGACGCACTCGCTGGGGGCCGCCGCCCGGCTGGTCGCCGACGGCCGGTGCGACCTGGTGCTGGCCGGTGGCGCGGAGTCGCTCATGACGCCGACGACCGTGGCGGCGTTCTCGGTCATGCGCGCGCTGTCGCCGTCGGGGCGCAGCCGGCCCTTCGACGTGGCGCGGGACGGCTTCTGCCTGGCCGAGGGCGCGGCCGTGCTGGTCCTCGAGGAGCGGGAGACGGCGCTGTCGCGGGGGGCCCGCGTCTACGGCGAGGTCCTCGGCGCGGCGTCGACCTGCGACGCCCACCACGTGACCGCTCCGTCGCCCGCGGGCAGCGGCGCCGCCGGCTGCATGCGGCTCGCCCTGGAGGACGCCGAGCTGACGCCGGACCAGGTGCGCGCGGTCAACGCCCACGGGACGTCGACCCCGCTCAACGACGCCGCCGAGGGCGCCGCCGTCACGACGGTGTTCGGACCCGGCGCCGTGCCGGTGTCGGGCATCAAGGGGGTCACCGGCCACAGCCTCGGGGCGGCCGGCGCGCTGGAGGCCGTCAGCGTCCTGCTGTCCTTCCTGCACCGGGAGCTGCCGCCGACGCTGGGGACCACGGACGTCGACCCTGCCCTCGAGCTCGACGTGGTCCTCGAGCCGCGCCCGTGGGAGCCCGGACCGACGCTGAGCAACAGCTTCGGCTTCGGCGGCCACAACGGCTCGCTCGTCCTGGGACCGGCGTGACGCTCGAGCAGGACCTCGCGCTCGCGCACGAGCTGGCCGACGCGGCCGACGCGATCACCGTCGAGCGCTTCGGCGCGGTCGACCTCGTCGTCGAGGCCAAACCCGACCTGACCCCGGTGAGCGACGCCGACCGGGCCGTCGAGCGGGTCGTCCGCAGCGTGCTGGCCTCCCGCCGGCCCGCCGACGCGGTCCTGGGCGAGGAGGACGGGCAGAGCGGGACGGGACCGCGCCGCTGGGTGGTCGACCCCGTCGACGGGACCAAGAGCTTCGTGCGGGGCGTCCCCGTCTGGGCCACGCTGATCGCCCTGCAGGAGGACGGCGTGGTCACCGCCGGGGTCGTGAGCGCTCCCGCGCTCGGCCGGCGCTGGTGGGCGGCGCGCGGGACGGGCGCGCACACCGGCAGCGCCCTGGCCCGGGCCCGGCAGCTGCGCGTGAGCTCGGTCGGCGACCTGTCGGACGCGTCGGTGGCCTACTCGTCGCTGACCGGCTGGGAGGCGCAGGACCGGCTGCCCGGCCTGCTGCAGCTGTCCCGCGACGTGTGGCGCACCCGGGCGTACGGCGACTTCTGGTCGCACGTGCTCGTGGCGGAGGGCGCGGTCGACGCGTCGTTCGAGCCCGAGGTGTCGCTGTGGGACCTCGCGCCGCTGCAGGTCGTCGTCGAGGAGGCCGGAGGGCGCTTCACCGACCTGTCGGGTCAGGCACGGCCGGACGGCGGGAGCGTGGTCTGCAGCAACGGACGGCTGCACGACGCCGTGCTGGCGGCCCTGGCGCCGGGCGGCGGCGAGGACTAGCGGGCGCGGCGGGCCACGCTCAGCCGCGCGACCGTCGGGCCGTCGGCCGGGCGCCGGCGCTCGGCCGACACCCACACGAGCTCCTCGCGCAGGGCGTCGAGATCGGACCGCAGACCGGCCACCACGGCGCGCGCGCTGGCCAGCTCCCGCTCGAGGCGCTGCGCCCGCAGCTCGGCCAGGACCTCGACCGCCGTCGCCCGCCGCTCGTGCGCGCGCAGCGAGGCGACCTCGGCCTGCAGCGCTCCGACGTCGTCGGACAGGCGCACCAGCGAGGTGGCGTGCACGGTGCGCCAGCTCGGCGGCGGCGCCTCGACCGGGAACAGCCAGGCCGCCAGCCGTGATCGCCAGCCGCTGCGTCGTGCGTGCCGTGCTCGCGCCATGCCCGGCAGGGTAGGGACGCCGCCCGGCGCCGTCGCCGCGCCACGCCGCACTAGCGTCGGGGCGTGCTCACCGTCCGCCGTCGCCGTCTGACCGGCGTGGCGCTGGCTCTGACGAGTGCGGCGAGCTTCGGGGTCATGCCGGTGCTCGGGAAGGTCGCCTACGACGACGGCGCCGAGCCGGTCGGCGTGCTGGCGGTCCGCTTCGCCCTGGCCGGCGCGGCGCTGCTCGTGCTCGCCCGCCTGGTCGGGCAGCCGCTCCCCCGCGACCGCCGGCTCGGGATGCTCGCCCTGCTCGGCGGGGTCGGCTACGTCGGCATGAGCCTGTGCTACTTCAACGCCCTCGAGCGCATCTCGGCCGGTCTGACGGCCCTGCTCCTCTACTTCTTCCCGGCCCTCGTCGTCGTGCTGGGGGCGGTCGTGCTCGGCCAGCGCCCACGGCTGCCCGTCGTCGGCTGCGTCGTGCTGGCCACCGCGGGGACGGTCCTGACGATCGGCCCGGTCGGCGGCGGGCAGGTGAGCGGCATCGTCCTGGGTCTCGGCTCGGCGCTGGTCTACGCGGTGTACGTGCTCGCCAGCAGCCGGGTGCACGGTGTCGGCGCCTTTGCCATGGCGGCGTGCGTGCTCACCGCCGCCGCCGGCTCGACCGCCCTGCTGGCCCTGCTGACCCGTCCCGCACTGCCCAGCTCCCCGGCCGCCTGGTCGGCCGTGGTCGGCGTCGCCCTGATCGGCACGGTGGTCGCCGTGACGAGCTTCTTCGGCGCGCTGGCGCTGATCGGACCGGCCGACAGCTCGGTCGTGTCGACGGTGGAGCCGGTGGTGAGCATCGCCGTCGCCGGGCTGGTCCTCGGCGAGCGCCTCAGCCCGCTGCAGGTGGCCGGCGGGGTCGTCGTCCTGCTGGCCGTCGCGGCGCTGGCCCGCCTCGGCGCGCCGGTGGCCGACCCCGAGGCCGTGCCGGCATGACCGGCGAGCCGCCCCCCGACAAGCCGACCGCGCGCGACCTCGTGCGCCGGCGCAGCCGGACCTACCGGGCACCGGAGACCGGGCGGCACCACCACATCGGCGCCGCCCCGGAGCGGCAGCCGGTGCTCGGGGAGTCGGGCACGTCCTACGTCGGGACGTCCCCGGTCCAGCTCGCCGCCCGCACGACCGCGCAGCTGCACGACCAGGCCGAGCGGCTGCGCACGGCGATGGCGACGGCCGCGGCCGAGCTGCGCTTCGAGGACGCCGGCGCGCTGCGCGACGACCTGTCGCGGGTCGAGGCCGAGCTGCAGCGGCGCGGCTAGACCGGCACGCGGGACCGGTCGGCCCGGCGCAGCAGCCGGGGCGTCAGCCACAGGGCGGCCGCGTCGAACCACGCGTAGCCGCCGGCGATGCCGCTCGGCGGGTTCCCGATCGAGACGAGCCCGGTCGGGTCGACCGCCGACCAGGTCCAGGTGCCCAGCGACGTGCCGACCAGCTCGAGACCGCTGACGACGAAGAACGCTCCGGCGTACAGCAGCGGGCTGCGGCCCCGCCAGGCGAACAGCAGCAGGCAGCCGAACCAGAACGCGCCCAGCGCGTCCGGCCGCGTCGACAGCGTGACGCCCCACAGCGCCCAGGCCCCGGCGAGCGCCAGCGCCGTGCCGAGCAGGGCCCGGGCGTGCGCGTGCGCCCAGGCGCTGCGCCCCACCGCGAAGGCCGCCAGGTAGACCAGGCCGTGACCGGGCGGGACGAAGGCGGGGACGTTGTCGAGGCGGTAGACGTAGACGCCGAGCCAGCCGGCGAAGACCAGCTCGACGACCGTGGCGAAGGCCACGACGACGCCGACCTGCACCCGCGTCGCCCGGTCCTCGGCGCGCAGCACGAGCAGCAGGAGCACCCAGGTGCCGGCGCCCAGCAGGTGCTGCTGGGCCAGGGTCGCCGAGGCGTCCAGGCCCAGGACGACGACGATCCAGACCGCGACCCCGGCGACGATCGTGCCGTCCCGGCCGAGCACCGGTCAGGCGCTCGGCAGCTCGACGCGCGTGAGGTCCTGCCGGTCGTACGCCACCTGGCAGAAGCCGTGGTTGCAGTAGCCGCCGGGGTTCTTGTGCAGGTACTGCTGGTGGTAGGCCTCGGCGTAGTACCAGGGACCCGCCTCGTGGAACGGGCGGATCTCGGTCGTGATCTCGCCGTAGCCGGCGGCGGTCAGCGCGGCCTGGTAGCGCTCGCGCGAGGCGTGCACGGCGGCCAGCTGGGCGTCGGTCGTCGGGTAGACCGCCGTGCGGTACTGCGTCCCGCGGTCGTTGCCCTGACCGTTGCGCTGCGTCGGGTCGTGGTTCTCCCAGAAGGCCTTGAGCAGCACCTCGACGTCCACGACGGACGGGTCGTAGACCACGAGCACGGCCTCGGTGTGCCCGGTGCGGCCGGTGCACGTCTGCTCGTAGGTCGGGTTCTCCGTGTAGCCGCCGGTGTAGCCGGCGGCGGTGGTGATCACGCCCGGGATCTGCCAGAAGATCCGCTCCGCGCCCCAGAAGCAGCCCATGCCGACGTACAGCACTTCGCAGCTCTCGGGGAACGGCGGCGTCATCGGCGTGCCGAGGACCTCGTGGCGGGCCGGGACGCGGACGGGGTCCGGGCGGCCGGGCAGGGCCTGCTCCGGGGAGAGGGTCTCGGGCTTGCTGCGCCACATGGGGGTGCTCCAGGGTCCGGGGTCAACGGCGACGGGCTGCCCGGTGCAACGTCACGCCCCCTGCTCGCCGTTCCAGCGGGCCAGCTTGCCGCCGCGGGCGACGGCCCGCAAGCGCGCCTCCGCCTCCTCGCGCACGGCGCTGGTGGTGACGACGAGGACCTGGTCGCCGTGCACGAAGTGCGTGTACGCGCCCGGGACCAGGCTGCGCCCGTCCCGGACGATGAGCGTCACGTGGGCGCCCGGCGGCAGGCGCAGCTCCTCGACGTACACGCCGTGCAGGCGCGAGCCGGGTCCGACCCGGACCTGGAGCAGGTCGGCCCGCAGCTGCTCGAGCGGCGCCACCTCGACCTCCACGTCGACGGCGTGCCCGGCCTCGACCACCCCCAGGCGGCGCCCGACCCACGGCAGCGTCGGCGCCTGCACCAGCGTGTAGACGACCACGAGGACGAACACCACGTCGACGACGCGGGTGGCGTTGGGCAGCCCCTGGGTGACGGGGATGGTGGCGATGACGATGGGCACGGCGCCGCGCAGACCGGCCCAGCTCAGGAAGGCCTGCTCCCGCCAGGGCATGCGGAACGGCAGCGCCGACACCACGACGGCCAGCGGCCGGGCCACCAGCGTGGCGGCGGCCCCGATGAGCAGCGCCTCGGGCAGCGCGGGCAGCAGCCGGACCGGCGAGGCGAGCAGCCCGAGCAGCACGAACAGCCCGGCCTCGGCCAGCAGCGCCGTCGAGCTCGCGAAGCCGAGCACCGCCCGCCGGTGCGGCAGCGTGGAGTTCCCGAGGACCAGCGCGGCGAGGTAGACGCCGAGGAAGCCGCTGACGTGCAGCTCCTGCCCGGCCGCGAACGCGAGCAGGCACAGCGCGACGGTGGCCAGCGGGTAGAGGCCCGCCGAGGGCAGCGCGGCCCGCCCGAGCAGCTCGCGCCCCAGCCGGCCGAGCACCAGCCCGATGACCGCGCCCCCGAGCAGCTCGAAGCCGACGATGCCCAGCCCCTCGACGACCGTGGTCGTCGCCCAGGCGTCGGAGGACGCGAGCACGACCAGCACGACCACGGGGGCGTCGTTGAGGCCGGACTCGGCCTCCAGCGCCGAGCGCAGCCGGGCGCGCAGGGGCAGCTTGCGCAGCACGGAGAACACCGCGGCGGCGTCGGTGGAGGCCACGATGCTGCCCAGGATGACCGCGTTGCGGGCGTCGACCCCGAGCACGAGGTGGGCCAGGCCGGCGACCACCGCGACGCTGACCGCCACGCCCACCGTCGCCAGCACGACGGCGAACGGCAGCGCCGGCCGCACCACCGACCACCGCGTGGTGAGCCCGCCCTCGGCCAGGATCAGCGCGAGCGCGAGCAGCCCCAGCTCGGCGGTGATCTCGTAGTCGGAGAACTGGATGCCCAGCCCGGCCTCGCCGACCAGCAGACCCACACCGAGGTAGATGAGCAGGGACGGCAGGCCGGTGCGGTCCGCGAGCCGGACCGAGACGACCGCGACGAGCAGGAGCGCCGAGCTCGCCAGCAGGATCGTGTTGAAGCTGTCCATGCCAGCCCGCCCCCCTGCTCGTCGTGGCTCTCGGCTCGCGTGCGGACTAGGCCGGTGCGCTGCCCTCCCGTGAGACCCGTGCCGGGCGCGGCGCCGGCGGGCGCTTGCGCGAGGCCGGGCGCCGCGCCGCGGCGCTGCCCGTCCTGCGCTTGGGCATGGGCGGCGGCGCGGAGTTGCGCTGCTCGAACAGCAGCACCAGCGGCGAGGCGACGAAGGCCGACGAGTAGGTGCCGACGAACAGACCGATGAGCAGCGCGAGGGCGAAGTCGGTCAGCGACCGCCCGCCGAGCACGGTCAGGGCGCCGAGGATGAAGAACGCCCCCAGACCGGTGTTGATGGTGCGCGGCGCGGTCGCGATGATCGCGGAGTTGACCACCTGCGGGAGCGGCCGGCTGCGGGCGTTGGCCCACGTCTCGCGGATGCGGTCCATCGTCACGACGGAGTCGTTCACGGACACACCGATGATGGTCAGCGCCGCGGCGAGGAACACCCCGTCGATCGGCTTGCCGAGCCAGGCGAAGATCCCGACGACGATGACGACGTCGTGCAGCATCGCGAGCACGGTGCCGGCGGCGAAGGTCCACCGGAAGCGGACCGCGAGATAGGCCAGCTGCGCGACCAGGGCGATGACGAGCGCGATGATCGCCTTGTTGCGCAGCTCGGTGCCCAGCGTCGGGCCGATGAGCTCGTTGCTGTTGACGGTCACCTCGCCGCCCTCCTCGGCCAGCGCGGTGCGGATCTCCTGCACCTCGGTCTCCGAGATGTCCCTGGTCCGGACGGAGATGTCGTCCCCGTCGGTCTGCTGCACCACGGCGGTCGGGAAGCCGGCCTCCTCCACGGCGGAGCGGGCGTCCGAGACCGAGACGTCCTGGCTGGTGGCGAACTCGACGACCCGGCCGCCGGTGAACTCGACACCGAAGTTGAAGCCCCGCACCAGCATCCCGGCCACGGCCAGCACCAGGATGGCCGCCGTGATCAGGAGGTACTGCCTGCGGTGCTGCATGAGGTCGGGCTGGCGCCTCTCCAGCCAGTTGCGGAACCGGCCGAGCGAGGCCAGGCCGGTCAGCCCGGGCCGACGGCCGAGCAGGCCGCGCTGGAGGCCGAACTCCGTCAGCACCCGGGTGACGAGCAGCGCCGACACCACCGACGCCAGCACACCGATGACGAGGGTGACACCGAAGCCGCGCACCGGTCCGGACGCCAGGCCGAACAGCAGCCCCGCGGCGAGCAGCGTCGTGATGTTGGAGTCGGCGATGGCGCTGAACGCCTTGGCGAAGCCGTTGTCCAGCGCCGGGATCAGCCGCTTGCTGCGCGAGGCGGCGTACTCCTCGCGCGCCCGCTCGAACACGAGGACGTTCGCGTCGATCGCCAGTCCGGCGGACAGCAGCAGACCGCCGAGGCCCGGCAGGGTCAGGGTGGCGCCGAGCGCCACGAGGGCGCCGTAGGAGATCAGGCCGTACGACGCGAGCGCGACCGCGGCGAGCAGGCCGACGAAGCGGTAGACGATGACGAGGAACACCGCGGTCAGGCTCAGGCCGATGATGCCGGCCTGGACGCTGGCGTCGATGGCGTCCTGACCGAGCGTCGGACCCACCGTGCTGGAGGCCAGCACGGTGACCGGCACGGGCAGGGCGCCGCCCTTGATGAGCACCGCGAGCTGGTCGGCCTCCTCCTGGCTGAAGTCGCCGGTGATGCGCGTGGAGCCGCCCTGGATGCCGACGTTGCACTGCACGGTCGTCTCGACCTGCGGCGAGCTGATGACCTGGCCGTCGAGCACGATGGCGACGCGGCGCTTGATGTCGTTCGGCGGGTTGCAGGCGGCCGCGCCGGTGAGCGTCTCCCACGTGCGGCCGCCGTCGCCCTGGAACTCGATGTTGACGTAGCGCTGGGTGCCGGTCTGGGTGTCGATGGCGGCCGAGGCGTCTCCGACGCCCTCGCCGGTGAGCGCGGCCGGACCGATCGAGATCGGCACGCCGCTGTCGTCGGTGACGGTCTGCGGCTGAGTCGCGTCGAACTCCGCCTCGCCGTCCTCGCCCTCGCCGCCGGTGGAGGCGCCCGGCGACGCGCTGGGTGACGGAGCCGCGGACGGCTCGGCGGACGGGGCGGCGGGCGGTGTCGCGCCCTGGGCGAGGGGCTGCTCGGGCAGCTCGGGGACGGCCCGGCCCTGCGAGGGCGCGGGACTGGGCGCGGCGGCGGACGGCGCCGGGGTGGCGCTGGCCGGCGGGGCGGCGGTCGGCACCGCGGTGATCAGCGGCGCCGGCTCGGCGGACGGCTGCGGACCGACGACCTGGCTGGGGTCGCCGGGGCCGAGCACCGGGTGGAAGGTGAGCTGGGCGGTCTGCCCGACCGCCTCGGCGGCCGCGGCGGAGTCCTGCACCCCGGGGAGCTCGACGATGATCCGGTTCTCGCCGGACCGCGCGAGCGTGGGCTCGGACACGCCGAGGGCGTCGACGCGGCGGCGCAGGACCTCCACGGCCCGGTCGGTGGCCTCCGCGTCGGCCTTCGTGGTCGGGGAGTCCTCGGTCTGCAGGGTGATGGACGTGCCGCCGCGCAGGTCGAGCCCGAGCCGGGGTTCCTTGGTGAACGAGAAGTAGGCCGACAGGCCCAGGATGAGCAGCGCCAGCAGAGCGCGCAGAACGGGTGGACGGGTCATCGGGGGTGCTCCAGGATCGAGGTGCGGTCACCGGCGCAGGACCGGGCCGCGGGGGCAGGGACGCTCAGGTGCCTGCCGGTCGAGGGGGAGCACGGCTGCCGGGACGTCCGGCCTGCTCGGCCGCTCGCAGCGCCGTCGGCGGCCGCGTCCGGGGCGCGGTGACCGCGCGCGGCCCGAGCAGGGGCGCCGCGCCGGAGAGCAGCCCGTCACCGGAGCCGGTCGGCGAGGGCAGGCCGACGAGCCCGAGCGCGCGCACGGCCACCGTCGTGGCCGGGGCCTTGCCGGAGGTGCTGGCCGGCGCGGAGGTGCTGACCGGGGACGGCGCACCGACGGCCGACCGGGGCAGGACCTCCAGGACCCCGCAGGCCAGCAGGACCATCGCCGCGAGGGCGGCCAGCGTCGCGCGCAGCGAGCGCACGCGAGGGAGCGGTGCCTCCGCCGGGATCCGCGCCACGGGGGAAGGGTAGCCGGGGTGACGGTCCGTCAGCCGCTGGGCACGCGCAGTCGTCAGCTGCTCGCCGCGACGAGCGGCGCGAGATGGACCTCGGGGTGGTCGCGCAGGACGCGCTGCAGCCGCCAGTTGCCGGCGAACAGCGCGAGCAGCGCGCCGTCGCTGGTGCGCTCGAGCACCTCCACCCCGCTCTCCCGGTCCAGGACCTTGGCCCAGTCCCGGTCGGTCAGCCGGGCCATCGTGTAGTCGAGCCGGTCCAGTCGCACGGGCGCCGAGAACTCGCCTGCCATCCGGTGCTCGGCGACCTCGAACTGCATCGGTCCCACGGCGGCCAGCACCGGAGCCTGGTCGCCGCGCAGGTCCGACCGCAGGACCTGGACGGTGCCCTCCTGCTCCAGCTGCTCGATCCCCCGGCGGAACTGCTTGTAGCGGCCCGAGTCGACGGCTCGGCAGACGACGAAGTGCTCGGGGGCGAAGCTCGGGATCGGCGGGAAGACGACCGGCTCGTCGACGTACAGGCTGTCGCCGACGCGCAGCGCCGAGGCGTTGACCAGGCCGACGACGTCACCGGGATAGGCCAGGTCCACGGTCTCGCGGTCGCGGCCGAAGACCTGCTGGGCGTACTTGGTGGCGAAGGGCTTGCCGGTCGCGGCGTGCGTCACGACCGTGCCGCGCTCGAACACCCCGGAGCACACGCGGACGTACGCCAGGCGGTCGCGGTGCGCGGTGTCCATGCCGGCCTGGATCTTGAACACGAAAGCGCTGAAGGGCTGGTCCAGCCGCCTCGGCTCCCCCTTCACGTCGGGGCGGGCCGCCGGCGACGGCGCCAGCTCCAGCAGGGTGTCGAGCAGCTGGCGGACGCCGAAGTTGAGCACCGCCGAGCCGAACAGCACCGGGGTCGTGACACCGGCCAGGAAGCTGGCCTGGTCGTGCACCTGCTCCATCGCGTCGAGCAGCTCGCACTCCTCCACGGCGGTGCGCCAGGCGTCGCCCTCCTGCTCGGCGGCGACGGCGGCGGGGACGCGCTCCTCCGGGGCGATGGTCGCGCCGCCGGCGGTCCGCGTGAAGCGGATGAAGTCGCCGCTCGAGCGCTCGACGACGCCGCGGAAGTCCCCGGCGATGCCGACCGGCCAGGTCAGCGGGGTGGGCTCCAGCCCGGTCCGCTCGCGGATCTCGTCCATCAGCTCGAGCGCCTCGAGACCGGGACGGTCCCACTTGTTGACCACGGTGAGGACCGGGATGCCACGGTGCCGGCACACGTCGAACAGCTTCATGGTCTGCGGCTCGAGGCCCTTGGCGGCGTCGAGGAGCATGACGGCGGAGTCGACCGCGGCCAGCACCCGGTAGGTGTCCTCCGAGAAGTCGGCGTGACCGGGGGTGTCCAGCAGGTTGACCACGGCGTCGGAGTAGCCGAACTGCAGCGCCGCCGAGCTGATCGAGATGCCGCGGGCCTTCTCCATGTCCATCCAGTCGGACACGGTGCTCCTGCGCCCGGCCTTGCCGTGGATGGCGCCCGCCTCCTGGATCACGCGGGCGTGCAGCGCCAGCGCCTCGGTGAGGGTGGACTTGCCGGCGTCCGGGTGGCTGATGACCGCGAACGTCCGCCGCCGCACCGCCTCGGCGGTCGCGGGATCGTCCGCGGAGGTCAGGACGGCGGTCATGCCCTCACTCTAGGAGCGGGTGTCGACCTCGCCGTCCGGAGCGCCGGGGGCCGCCAGCGCGGTCCAGGCCCCGGGCGAGCTGACGGAGGCGTCGCTGCCCGGCGACTTCTCCCCCGCGGAGATGCCGTCCTCCGGGCTCGCGCCCTGGGCCGTCCGGACCCCGGGGCCGGCGCTGCTGTCGCGGTGGCCGGGTGCGGGCACCGGCTGCACGCCCGTCGCTCCCGCCTGTCCCGGGCCCTGTGCCGGGGTGACCGGGTTGGCCTCGGCGTCGCTGCCGGCCTGCGGCACGGTCGTGTTCGTGCGGTCCTCGGGCACGGCAGCCTCCTCGTGAGCGGTGCTGCCAGCCCTGCCCCGGCCCGCCCCCGGCGACACGCCTAGGGTGCGGCCCATGACCGACCTCACCGACCTGACCGGCGTGCCCGCCCTGCCCGGCTTCGACGCGCTGATGGGCCTCGAGCTGACGTCGGTCACCGGCGACGAGGTGCGCGGCTCGCTGCGGGTGACGGCCGACCTGCTCCAGCCGTACGGGCTGCTGCACGGCGGAGTGCTGTGCTCGGTCGTCGAGACGCTGGGCAGCATCGGCGGGGCCACGTGGTTCGCCGGCCGGGGCCGCGTCGTCGGCACGAGCAACTCCACCGACCTGCTGCGCTCGGCGCGTGAGGGAGCCGTGCTGCAGGCGGTCGCCACGCCCGTGCACCGCGGCCGCACGCAGCAGCTGTGGACCGTCGAGGTGCGCGACGAGGCCGACCGCCTGCTGGCCAGAGGGACCCTGCGCCTGGCCAACCTCGAGGATCAGCCCGGCAGCGAGCCCGCCGGGACCTGAGCGGCGCGCAGGGTGTCGCGGGCGGCCAGCGCCACGGCCCCCGCGGCGAGCGCCCCGCCGAGCGCGACGAGCAGCGCCGTGCGGGCGCCCGACGCGTCCGCCACGGCGCCGGACACCGCGAAGCCCGCGGCCACGCCGACCCCGAGCCCGGAGTTGAGCCAGCTGAAGCCCTCGGTGCGGGCGGCGGCGGGGACCAGCTCCTCGACCAGGCCGAACGCCACGATGAGCACGGGGCTGATGGCGAACCCCGCCAGCAGCGCCGCCGGCGCCATGGCGCCGACGCTCGGCGCCAGCAGCAGCGGCACCAGCCCGGCGGCCAGGAACGCCGTCCCGAGCAGGTAGCGCCGGCGGGCCGAGGCCCGCCAGTGCAGCGTCCCGTACAGCAGCCCCGCG
Organism: uncultured Frankineae bacterium; assembly: GCA_902805805.1. The sequence goes on from CADCUE010000113.1 coordinate 30,599, forward strand.
GCGGCGCTCCCGACGGCGACCAGGGCCAGCAGCAGGCCGCCTCCGACGGCACTGCCCCGCTCCTCGGCGAAGGCGACCATCGACACCTCGACCGTGCCGAACAGCACCCCGACGCAGAGCATCGACACGGTCAGCGTCCGCAGACCGGCCGAGGCCAGGGCGCTGCGACCGCGGCCGTCCCGGACCGGCTGGACGACGGGCTCGGTGCTGCGCAGCGCGACGAACGACAGCGTGCCGGCCGCCCCGAGCCCGAGCGCCACGAGCAGCCCGACGGCGGGGTCGACGAGCGCGCAGAGCACGACGACGAGCGGGCCGAGGACGAAGACGACCTCGTCGACGACGGCCTCCCAGGCGTACGCCCGCGGGATCTCGGCCGGGCGGTCGGCGAGGACCGCGCTCCAGCGGGCGCGCGCGCAGGAGCCGAGCTGGCTGGACGAGGCGCTCATGACCGCGGCGCAGGCCAGCAGCACCGCCACCGGCGCCGACGTCCCGGCCAGGGCGACCAGGCCGACGACGCCGACCGCCGACAGCAGCAGGGTCCACGGCAGGACCCGGCGCTGGCCGAGCCGGTCGACCAGGCGCGAGAGCGCCGGGCCGAGCAGGGCGACGCCGGCGGCGTAGGCGGCGCTCACCAGGCCGGCCAGCGCGTAGGAGCTGCGCCGGTCCTCGACGAGCAGGACCGTGCCGATGCCCAGCATGGCGATGGGCAGCCGCCCGACCAGGGCGGCGAGGCTGAAGGCCAGTGCGCCGGGGGTGCGCAGCAGGGGGCCGTAGCCGCGAGCGCCTGCCGAGTGAGGTGGGGACATCCCCCACGATCCAACCAGGGGTCGAGTCCGAGTCGTGACCGTCTCGCGCCCGAGATGCGGCCAGGACGCTCCGCCGGGCCGTTAGCGTGGCGTCCGCACTCCGGAGCGCACGACGCGCCGCCCCGGACCCCCTCTGCTCGGAAGGAACTCCCTTGCGCCAGCACGCGAACGGGCGACTGCGCTTCGCAGCCGCACTCGCCGTCCTCACCCTGGGTCTCGCGGCCTGCGGCGGCTCGGAGGACGCCGGGTCCGGCACCGACACCGCCGGGTCCGACGCGGCCGGCGACCTCAAGGTCGGGCTGGCGTACGACATCGGCGGTCGCGGCGACCAGTCCTTCAACGACGCGGCAGCGGCCGGCCTCGAGAAGGCCGAGAGCGAGCTCGGCGTCGAGGTGCGCGAGGCCGAGGCGGGGGCGGGCGAGACCGACGCGGCCAAGGAGGAGCGCCTGCGGGTGCTCGCCGACAGCGGGCACAACCCGATCATCGCCGTCGGCTTCGCCTACTCGCCGGCGATGGCCAAGGTGGCCCCGGAGTTCCCGGAGGTCGACTTCGGCATCGTCGACGACGCCAACGCCAAGGGCGACAACATCTCCAACCTCGTCTTCGCCGAGGAGCAGGGCTCGTTCCTCGTCGGCGCGGCCGCAGCCCTGAAGTCCAAGTCCGGCAACGTCGGCTTCATCGGCGGCGTGCAGGTGCCGCTCATCAGCAAGTTCGAGGTCGGCTTCACCGAGGGCGCCAAGGCCGTCAAGCCCGACATCGAGGTCCAGTCGGTCTACCTCACCCAGCCGCCGGACTTCACCGGCTTCAACGACCCGGCCAAGGGCCGCACGGCCGCCCAGGGCATGTTCGACGCCGGCGCCGACGTCGTCTACCACGCCGCGGGCGGCTCCGGCGGCGGCCTGTTCGAGGCGGCCAAGGCCGCGGGCAAGCTCGCGATCGGCGTCGACTCCGACCAGTACGAGACGGCCGCCGACGAGGTCAAGGACGTCGTCCTGACCTCGATGCTCAAGAAGGTCGACGTCGCGGTCTTCGACTTCGTCTCCAGCGCGGTCGAGGGCGAGGTCGAGGCCGGCCCGCGCGTCTACGACCTCGAGCAGGGTGGTGTCGACTACTCCACCTCGGGCGGCAAGGTCGACGACATCAAGACCCAGCTCGACGACTTCAAGCAGAAGATCATCGACGGCGAGATCGAGGTCACGGACCCCACCGCCTGACCGGTGCAGCCGCCCGCGGACGGGGCCCCGAGGCGCGCTAGCGTCCCGCGGGCCCCGTCCCGTCCCCGGAGCAGGAGACCTGCCATCGCCCACGACCGCACGAGCGCGGCACCGCCCCCGGTCTCCGACGCCGTGGCCGTCGAGCTGACCGGGGTGACCAAGCGCTTCCCCGGCGTGGTCGCCAACCGGGACGTCGACCTGAGGGTCCGGACCGGCACCGTCCACGCCCTCGTCGGCGAGAACGGCGCCGGCAAGTCGACGCTCATGAAGATCCTGTACGGGATGCAGCGCCCGGACGAGGGCACCATCCGCGTGGACGGGCGGGAGGTGCGCCTCGGCAACCCGGGTGCCGCCATCGCCGCGGGCATCGGCATGGTGCACCAGCACTTCATGCTGGCCGACAACCTGACCGTCCTGGAGAACGTCGTGCTCGGCAGCGAGCCCCGCACCGCCGGAGTGCTGCTCGACTTCCGGTCGGCGCGACGCAAGATCGCCGAGATCTCCCGCTCGTACGGTCTCGGCGTCGAGCCCGACCGGCTGGTCGCCGATCTCGGCGTCGGCGAGCGCCAGCGGGTGGAGATCCTCAAGGTGCTCTACCGCGGTGCCCGCATCCTCATCCTCGACGAGCCGACCGCGGTGCTCGTCCCGCACGAGGTCGAGGAGCTGTTCGACAACCTGCGCGAGCTCAAGGCCGAGGGCCTGACGGTGCTGTTCATCTCGCACAAGCTCGACGAGGTCCTGTCGGTCGCCGACGAGGTGACGGTCATCCGGCGCGGCACGACGGTCGCGACGGTCGACCCGCGCGCGACGACGGCCCGGCAGCTGGCCGAGCTCATGGTCGGCAGCGAGCTGCCGTCGCCCGAGACGCGGGAGTCGACGGTCACCGACGAGGAGGTCCTGCGGGTCGAGGGCCTCGTGCTGCGCGACGCCGACGGCCGGGCGGTCGTGGACGACGTCTCGTTCGTCATCGCCCGTGGCGAGGTCCTGGGGCTGGCCGGGGTCGAGGGCAACGGCCAGGCCGAGCTGGTCGAGACGCTCATCGGCATCCGGCGCGCCGACGCCGGGCGCACCCTGCTGCGCGGGGAGGACATCAGCGCAGCGTCGACCCGCGAGCGGCGCGAGCGCGGCATGGGCTACGTGCCCGAGGACCGGCACCGGCACGGGCTGCTGCTCGACGCGCCGCTGTGGGAGAACCGCATCCTCGGCCACCAGACGGCGCCCGAGGTCTCCCGCGGTCCGTGGATCGACCGGGCGGCGGCGCGCGCCGACTCCACCCGCATCGTCGAGGAGTACGACGTCCGCACCCCCGGCATCGACGTGCTGGCCAGCGCCCTGTCCGGCGGCAACCAGCAGAAGTTCATCGTCGGGCGGGAGCTCAGCGGCGACATCGCGCTGCTCATCGCCAGCCACCCGACCCGCGGCGTCGACGTCGGCGCCCAGGCCGCCATCTGGGACTCTCTGCGCGCCGCCCGGCGCGACGGCCTCGCGGTGCTGCTCGTGTCGGCCGACCTCGACGAGCTGATCGGCCTGTCGGACCGGATCTCGGTGGTGCTGCGCGGGCGGGTCGTCGCCGAGGTCGACCCGTCCGACGTCACCCCGGAGCAGCTCGGCTCGGCCATGACCGGCGCAGACCCCGGCCGGGGGGCCGCCTGATGCGCCGCTGGGACCTGCGCGACGTCGCGCTCGGGCTCGCCGCGCCGCTGCTCGCGATCGTCTTCTCGCTGGTGATCGCCTCGCTCGTGCTCATCGGCGCCGGCGACCCGGTGTGGTCGACGTTCGCGCTGCTGCTCGACTACGGCCAGCGCCCGCGCAGCATCACCCTCGTGCTGAACGCCGCCACGACCTACTACCTGTCGGCGCTGGCCGTGGCCATCGGCTTCCGCATGAACCTGTTCAACATCGGGGTGGACGGCCAGTACCGCCTCGCGGCCATGAGCGCCGCCTGGGTCGGCGGGGCGGTCAGCCTGCCGACCGGTCTGCACCAGCTGGTCATCGTGCTGGTCGCCGTCTGCGTGGGCGCCATGTGGGCGGGCCTGGCCGGACTGCTCAAGGCCACCCGCGGCGTGAGCGAGGTCATCTCGACGATCATGCTGAACGCCATCGCGACCGGTCTGGTGGCGTTCTTCCTGCGCGAGGTGGCCGTCCCGGTCGCCGGCAGCAACAACATCGGCACGCGCCCCCTCGCCGAGTCGGGCCGGCTGGGCGGGCTGCCTCTCGTGCCGGACTCCCCGCTGGACGTCTTCGGCTTCCTGCCGGTCGCGGTCCTCGCCGGACTGGCCTACTGGCTCGTGCTCGGCCGCACCCGCTTCGGCTTCGAGCTGCGCGCGACGGGCCGGTCGGAGTCCGCAGCGGTCGCGAGCGGTGTGGACGTGCGGCGGATGGTGGTCACGACGATGCTGCTGTCCGGCGCGGTGGCCGGCCTGGTCGGCATGCCGCAGCTGCTCGGCGCCTCGTACTCCTACAGCCTCGACTTCCCGGCCGGGCTCGGCTTCACCGGCATCGCGATCGCCCTGCTCGGGCGCAACCACCCGGTCGGCATCGCGCTCGGCGCGCTGCTGTGGGCCTATCTCGACGTCTCCTCGGTGATCCTCGACATCGAGGGCATCTCGCGGGAGATCGTCACGATCATGCAGGGGTCGATCGTGCTCGCCGTCGTCGTCGCCTACGAGCTCGTGCGCCGCTACCGGCTGCGGTCCGAGCAGTCACGGGTCGGCCGTGCGCTGGCCGAGACGCCGCGCCCGACGCAGGTGTCGGCATGACGTCCGCCTCGCCCGAGCACGGCGCCTCCACGGTCGACCCGGTCCTGCGGCGGCAGAGCCGGGTCGCCCTCACCCGCGGGCGCCTGCTGCTCGGCGCGGCCGGTCTGCTCGTCGTGCTGTCGCTGGTGCGCATCGTCACGGGGGCGGACGACATCACCTCCGGCGGGACCGTCTCCGCGGCGCTGGCGCTCGCCGTGCCGATCGGCATGGCGGGTCTGGGGGCGCTGTGGTCCGAGCGGGCCGGCGTGGTCAACATCGGTCTCGAGGGGATGCTCGTCCTCGGCACGTGGGCAGCCGGCTGGGCCGGCTACCAGTACGGCCCGTGGGCCGGCGTCGCCGCCGCGGTGGTGTTCGGCGCCGTCGGCGGCCTGCTGCACGCGGTCGCCACGGTCTCGTTCGGCGTCGACCACGTGGTCAGCGGCGTCGCGATCATCCTGCTCGGCACGGGCACCGCGCAGTACCTGTCCTCGGTGGCCTACGAGGGCGTGCCCGGGGGCGGTGACACCCAGTCGCCGCAGGTCGCCGACCTCCCGTCGGTCAGCGTGCCGGGGGTCGGGGGCGTCCTCGGCGACCTGGAGCGCACCGGCTGGTTCCTGCTCGCCGACGTCGCGGGCCTCCTGCGCGGGCTGCTCACGGACGTGTCCGCGCTGACCCTGATCGCCGTCGGGCTGGTCGTCCTCACCTGGTTCGTGCTGTGGCGCACGTCCTTCGGGCTGCGCCTGCGCGCGTGCGGCGAGCGCCCCGAGGCCGCCGAGTCCCTCGGCGTCAACGTCTACACGATGAAGTACGCCGCCGTCGTCGTCTCCGGTGCCCTCGCCGGGCTCGGCGGCGCCTTCCTCGCCATCGTCGCCTCCAGCGCCTACCGCGAGGGGCAGACCGGCGGGCGCGGCTTCATCGGCATCGCCGCCATGATCTTCGGCAACTGGCGGCCCGGCGGCACCGCGGCCGGTGCGGCGCTGTTCGGCTACGCCGACGCCCTGCAGCTGCGCCGGGGCGGCGAGTCGGTGCACGCCCTGCTGCTGCTCGTCGGCCTGGTCGTGCTCGCCCTGGGCGTCTGGCTGATCGTCCGGGGCTCGCGCCGGGCCGGGATCGCGGGGCTGCTCGCGGCCGTCGCCGTGCTCACGTGGTTCGGGCTGACCGACGTCGTGCCCGGCGAGCTGACCGGCCTGACGCCGTACGTCGCGACGCTGCTGGTGCTGGGCGTGGCGGCCCAGCGGCTGCGACCACCGGCCGCCGACGGCGTCCCCTACCGCCGCGGGAGCGCGTCGTGACCGTCGACTGGGACGCGCTGCGCCGGGCGGCGGCCGAGGCGGCGACGCAGGCGTACGCGCCGTACTCCGGGCTGCACGTCGGCGCCGCGGCGCTCGTCGACGACGGGCGGCGCGTGACCGGGTGCAACGTCGAGAACGCGTCGTACGGCCTCGGGCTGTGCGCCGAGTGCGGGCTCGTCAGCGCGCTGCACGCGTCGGGCGGGGGGCGGCTCACCGCGTTCGCGTGCCGCACGGACACCGGCGTCCTGCTGATGCCGTGCGGGCGCTGCCGCCAGCTGCTGTGGGAGTCGGGCGGGCCGGAGCTGCTCGTGGACACCCCCCGCGGCGTGCTGGCGATGACGGAGGTCCTGCCCGACGCGTTCGGCGCGCCGGACCTGCCGGCATGACGCACGCCGCCGTGGACGTGATCCGGGCCAAGCGCGACGGCCGGGAGCTGTCCGACGAGCAGATCGGGTGGCTCCTGCCGGCGTACCTGCAGGGAGAGGTCGCCCCCGAGCAGATGAGCGCGCTGCTCATGGCGGTCGTCTGGCGCGGTCTGAGCCCGCGGGAGCTGTCCACGTGGACCACCGCGATGGTGGCGAGCGGCGAGCGGATGGACCTGTCCGGCACCGGCCGCCCCGTCGTCGACAAGCACTCCTCCGGCGGGGTCGGCGACAAGGTGTCGCTCGTCGTGGCGCCCCTGGTGGCGGCTCTCGGCGTGGCCGTGCCCAAGCTGTCCGGCCGCGGGCTCGGCCACACCGGCGGGACGCTCGACAAGCTCGAGAGCATCCCCGGCTGGCGCGGCGAGCTGACCCGGACGCAGTTCCTCGACCAGCTGCGCGACGTGGGCGCGGTCATCGGCAGCGCGGGCGATGCCCTGGCACCGGCGGACAGGTCGCTGTACGCCCTGCGCGACGTCACCGCGACGGTCGAGTCGATCCCGCTGATCGCCAGCAGCATCATGAGCAAGAAGATCGCCGGCGGGGCCGACGCGGTGCTGCTCGACGTCAAGGTCGGCGCCGGCGCGTTCATGAAGGAGCTCGGCCCGGCCCGCGAGCTGGCGCAGACGATGGTGCGGCTCGGCGCCGACGCCGGCGTCCGCACCGTCTGCCTGCTCACCTCGATGGAGGCGCCGCTCGGCCGCGCGGTCGGCAACGCGCTGGAGGTCGCCGAGGCGGTCGAGGTGCTGCGCGGCGGCGGCCCGGACGACCTGCGCGAGGTCTGCCTCGCGGTCGCCGCCGAGATGCTCGCCCTGGGCGGCGCCTCTCCGGACCCGGCACCGGCGCTCGCCGACGGCCGCGCGTACGCGGTGTGGGAGCGGATGGTCGCGGCGCAGGGCGGCGACCCGGCGGCGCCGCTGCCGGAGGCGGCCTCCGTCGAGGTCGTCGAGGCGCCCCGCGACGGGCACCTGGTGCGGGTCGACGCGCTGGCGGTCGGCACCGCCGCGTGGCGCCTCGGCGCCGGGCGGGCCCGCAAGGAGGACGCCGTCGACCCCGCCGCCGGCGTCGTGCTGCAGGCGGCGCTCGGCGACCGCGTGGCGGCGGGCCAGCCCCTCGCGGTCCTGCACGCGTCGTCGCCCGAGCGCCTGGCGGAGGGCCGCGCGGCGCTCGCCGACGCCTTCGTGCTCGCCGACGCCCCCGCCCCCGCCGTCCCCCTCGTCCTGGAGAAGGTGTCCTGATGCCCGAGCTGGTCGACGCCCCCGTACGGGTGCCCGTGCCCGGCGGCAAGCTCATCGACGAGTACGTCGGGCGCGCCAGCACCGGCACCGGCGCGGTCAGCGTGGCGCACATGCGCTCGCCCGCGGGCTGGGAGGAGCCGGCGCAGCGGCCCGACTTCGACGAGGTCACGCTCGTGCTGTCGGGCGCCGTGCACGTCGAGCACGACGGCGGGGTGCTCGAGGTCGGCGCCGGGCAGGCCGTGCTCACCCGCGCCGGCGAGCGCGTCCGCTACACCACCCCCGCCGGCGCCGAGTACGTCGCGGTGTGCCTGCCGGCCTTCGCGCCCGACACCGTCCACCGGGAGGACTGACGTGCCGATGCTGACGCCCGAGCAGCGCGCCGCGTACGACCGGGACGGCTTCCTCGCCGTGCCCGGCGTCGTCGCGCGCGAGGAGTGCGCCGCGCTCGTGCAGCGGGCCGCGGAGATCGCCGCGCAGGCGCCCGCCGACAAGAGCGTGTTCACCACGCAGGAGCAGGAGCGGGTCTCCGACGAGCGGTTCCTCGCCAGCGGCCCCGCGGTCACCTGCTTCACCGAGCCCGACGGCGTGACGCTCGCCAAGATCGGGCACGCGCTGCACGACCTCGACCCGGTGTTCGCCCCCTTCTCCCGACGGCCCGACCTCGCCGCGCTGCTCGCCGACGTCGGCATGGTCGAGCCGCTGCTGCTGCAGTCGATGTACCTGTGCAAGGCCGCGCACACCGGCGGCGAGGTCGGCAGCCACCAGGACGCGACGTTCCTGTGGACCGACCCGGTCACCGTGACGGGCCTGTGGGTCGCCCTCGAGGACGCCACCGTGGACAACGGCTGCCTGTGGGCGCTGCCCGGCGGGCACCGCACCGTCCCGCTGGCGCAGCGCTTCCGCCGGCTCGGCGGCGACGCCGACGGGACCGCCTTCGAGCACCTCGCGGACGTGGACGTCCCCGAGGAGGGCTGGGTGCCGCTCGAGGCCGAGGCCGGCACGGTCGTCCTGCTGCACGGCCTGCTGCCGCACCGCAGCAGCCCCAACACGAGCCCGCGCTCGCGCGCCGCGTACAGCCTGCACGTGGTGGAGGCGAGCGCGGCGTACCCGTCCGACAACTGGCTGCAGCGCCCGGCGGACATGCCGGCGAGGGGGTTCTGAGTGCTCACGCTCGACGACGTGCGGCGCGCGCCGAAGGTGCTCCTGCACGACCACCTGGACGGCGGGCTCCGGCCGGCGACCGTGGTGGAGCTGGCCGAGGCGACCGGCTACGCCGACCTGCCGACCACGGACGTGGCCGGGCTGGGCCGGTGGTTCCGGGAGAGCGCCGACGCCGGCTCGCTGCCCCTGTACCTGGAGACGTTCCGCCACACCGTCGGGGTGATGCAGACGCGTGAGGCGCTTGTGCGGGTCGCCCGCGAGTGCGCCGAGGACCTCGCCGCGGACGGCGTGGTCTACGCGGAGGTGCGCTTCGCCCCGGAGCTGCACCTCGACGGCGGGCTCACCCTCGACGAGGTCGTCGAGGCGGTGCAGGAGGGCTACCGGCAGGGCTGCGCGGGCCGGCCGATCAGGGTCGTCTCGCTGCTCACGGCGATGCGGCACGCGGCGCGCTCGCTGGAGATCGCCGAGCTGGCGGTGCGGCACCGCGGCTCCGGCGTCGTCGGCTTCGACATCGCCGGCGCCGAGGCGGGCTTCCCGCCCTCGCGGCACCTCGCGGCGTTCCAGCACATGCAGCGCGCGAACGGCCACTACACGATCCACGCCGGCGAGGGCTTCGGGCTGCCGAGCATCTGGGAGGCGCTGCAGGAGTGCCACGCCGACCGGCTCGGCCACGGCGTGCGCATCGTCGACGACATCGAGGTCGACACCGACGGCCACGCGACCCTCGGCCCGCTCGCGCAGTACGTCCGCGACTGCCGCATCCCGCTCGAGCTGTGCCCGACGAGCAACGTGCAGACCGGCGCGGCGCCGTCGGTCGCCGAGCACCCGATCGGGCTGCTGCGGCGGCTGCAGTTCCGGGTGACCGTCAACACCGACAACCGCCTCATGAGCGGCGTGAGCGTGTCGTCGGAGATGCACGCGCTCGTCGAGGCGTTCGGCTACGGCTGGGACGACCTGCGGTGGCTCACCATCAACGGCATGAAGAGCGCGTTCCTGCCGTTCGACCAGCGGCTGCGGATCATCGACGAGGTCATCAAGCCCGGGTACGCCGCGCTCTCCGCCGCCTGAGCGGTCGGGGCGCCCGGCCCCCCGGCCGCCGCCGCGGCTCCGGGTGATCCACAGAAGGTCTGCCGCGTGATGCCCGGCGTCTCGGGCCGGCGGGTGCGGCGTTCCTGCTGTGGATCACCGGGGTGGGGCGAGCCCGCGGGACCTGGGTCCGCCGGGCGACCTCACGGGGCGTACGTCGTGCTGACCGGCCCTAGCGCGACGCTCGCCACGACAGGTGGACTCCGCCGGCGACTCCACGGGGCGTACGTCGTCTCGAGCGGCCCCTGC